>DASSIN010000066.1:0-74350 GCA_035691845.1 Candidatus Eiseniibacteriota bacterium
GTAGTCGTCCACCACCGGCACCCGCGGCGCCACGGGAGGACCGTTCAACGCGTGACCCGAACGGCTCACGGTCGCGGAGTCGCCATGCGCAACGTGGGCCGCGACGGCCCCGGCGAGCGTGAACGCGACGATGGCGAAGCCAACGGCAGGCGATCTCATGCGAGGCCTCCTGGAAGTGACGGGTGGCAGGGCATCATGCCGCCGGCAGCATGTCGATGGCAACGTCGCCGGTCCGCCTCGCGCACCACGACCTCGTCGGCCCGTGCGCGACGCGTTCAGTTCCGCGTCGTGCCGAACGCGTACCACCAGCCGGTGACCGGCGACCTGCGGTACAGCATCGTGCGCTCCTGGCCACGGAAGGTGTAGGTCACCACGCCCTCCTGGTGCGAGATGATCTCGGCGAAGGCCCTCTTCATGCCCTCGTCGCCGAGTTTCATCGGCTCGGTGAAGATCAGCGTCGGGTCGGAATTCAGTGCGCCGATCGGCGTCGCGTCGATGGCGAAGAAGCGCAGATTCGCCCCGAGCCCGCCCATCTCCTCGCGGATCAGTGCGCCCAGGCTGTCGAGGTGCACCGAGGCTCCCAGCACGCCAACGATCTGGTCGTCGCGGCCGCGCACCGGCACCGCCACGATCGCGGTGTTGCGGTTGGCGGAGCGGCTCACCACCAGATCGCCGATCACGATCTGTCCGCCGAGCGCGCGGGGAAAGTACGGGCGGTCGGCGAGATTGCCGACCGCGCGTCCCCTCAGCGTGGAGTAGGCGCCGTTCGGCTCCGCGAACCACAGCACGGCGGGCACCGTCATCGATCCCACCTGCGCGAGCGGCCCGCGGATGCGCTCCCACTCGCCCGTGCGGACCTCATCCATGGTGGAGACGAGCCGGAGCGCGTCGGCCAGCTTCTGCAGGTGGCCGTCGCTGAGCGCCATGAAGGAATGCAGCGCGATGCTGCCGTCCACCCGGACGCTCGTGTTCGCTTCGGCTCCGCCGGTTCTCGCGCGCGGCTGGGATGCAGCCGCGGCGCCCGCGAGCGGCGCGGCGATCGCGCCGAGGAAGATCGAAACGTGCAACACGAATCGCCAGATGGATGACATGGCCAACCTCCCACGCGCTCTGGATGACATGCCGCCTGTCAGGCTCCTGCCGAACTGGCAGGCAGACCCATCACGCGATGACCCGTAAGCAGTGACTGATCCTTGCTCGAGGTCTCGCACCGGCGCGTTTCGCGGGCGAGACCGGAGCGCCAAAGCACAAGCAGTGCCGGGGAGCGAGCGTGCCCAGGGAGGGTCCGTGTACCGACTGGCTCGCATGGCACCTCGCTGCGCCGTGCTGCCAGGCGTGGGCTATGCGGGCCGGCCTCTCCGCGCCTCCATCCACGGAACGATGATGGCGAAGAGAATGGCGAAACGAAACGATGTCTCCCAGTCAACAGTCCCTGTTCTGTGAACGATCAGGTTCCACAGGAACGTCACCCCGATGGATGCGACCAGGGACAGAGAGAACACGGTCAGGACATCCAGGATCAGCCTCTTGACGTTCATCGTGCGGTCTCCTTCAGCGTGAGGGACCAGGCGGACTCCTGCGGCGCGGCGTCCCCTACTCCCAGCGGAAGACGCGCGGGGTGAGCGCGAGGCAGATGGCGATGGTGAGCGCCAGCGCGCCCAGGTGCGGCAGCAGCGCGAGCCAGCCCGCGCCGACCCATGCGCCGCGAAGCAGCGCGACCGCGTGCGACATGGGCAGCAGGTTGCCGAGCGCGGCCAGCGGCCGGGGCATCGCCGACAGGGGCATGAAGATGCCCGAGATCGCCAGCATCGGGTAGAAGATGCTGCTGCCGATCAGCTGCGCGAACCGCGCGGCGCCCACCATGCTGGCGACCAGAAAGCCCATGCACAGGATCGCCACCGTGGTCACGCCGACCGCGAGCGCGAAGCCCGCCACGTGCGGGTGCAGCGTGACCGGGTAGAAGCGCCGGCCGGCGAGCAGCATGAGCGCCAGCGACAGGCCCGTGAACACCAGCTTGACCAGCACGTGCGCCGTGAGGATCTCCGCCGGGCGCAGCGGCGTGGCGCGCAGGCGCTTGAGGATGCCGCCCTCGCGGTAGATCGAGATCACGGCGATCAGCGAGAGCGCGGCGTTGATCGAGATGAAGATCGATACGAACAACGGCAGCTCCTGCGCCAGGAACTGCGTCGCCTTGGCGGAGTGATCGGCGGCCGGGCTGGCGGAGCGGCCGAGCACCAGGAACATCGCAAGCGGAACCACGATTGCACCGACGAACCCGAGCGGTTCGCGCACGAAGATCCGGATCTCGAGCCAGGTGAGCTTGAGGAGTCCCCGCATGGTGGCCGCCTAGTCCCGGATGAGGTGCCCGGTGAGCTTGAGGAACACGTCCTCGAGCGTCGGGAACACGGTGCGAAAGTCGCGAACGGTGAGCCCGTGGGCGGCGATGAAGCGGATCACCGCGGTGATGAAGTCGTCGCCCCGGCCCTGCACGGTGTAGGTGGCGCCCTCGACGCGCACGGAACCGGCACCCGCGATGCGCTCCAGCTCGCGCGCGAGGCCTTCGCCGTCGCTGGAGAACACGACCGCCCGCTCGGGGCAATGCCGGCGCACGAGGTCGGCGGGCGCGCCCATCTCGATCAGCCGGCCGTGCTCGATGATCGCCACGCGATCGCACAGCCGCTCGGCTTCCTCCATCAGGTGCGTGGTGAGGAACACCGTCTTGCCGCGACTGCGGATGCCGTTCACCAGATCCCAGATGGCGCGCCGGGCCTGCGGGTCGAGCCCGGTGGTGAGCTCGTCGAGGAACACCACCTCGGGGTCGTTGATCAGCGCCAGCGCGATGAACAGCCGCTGCTTCTGGCCGCCCGAGAGGCTCATGAACGACGCATGGCGCTTTTCGGTCAGTCCGAGCTGCTCGAGCAGGGCGCGGCCATCGATCGTGCGCGGGTACAGCGACGCCCACAGATCGACGGCTTCCCACACGCGGATGCGCTTCTGCAACTGCGCCTGCTGGAGCTGGACGCCGATGCGCTGCTGCAGCGCGCGGACGTCGCGGGCGGGATCGAGGCCGAGCACCGTGGTGCGCCCGGCGTCGGCGTTCCGGACGCCCTCGATGCATTCCATCGTGGTGGTCTTGCCGGCGCCGTTGGGCCCGATGAGCCCGAAGATCTCGCCCTCGAACACGTCGAACGAGACGTCGTCGACCGCCACGGTGGATCCGTACCGCTTGCGCAGGTGGGCCACCTCGACGACGCGCCTCCGGGTCGGTGGAGGTTGCGGCGAGGTTTCGACAGCGGGCATCGGCGGTCGCTGGAGCGTGGGCATGGGTGCGGACCATAGCCTCTACGCCACGATTGGCCCAATCCGTGCTGCGCCAGCCACCGCAGCGACGGCTACCCGTTGGCTACCCGTGCAACGCCGTCCCGAGGATCATCAGGAGGTCTCGACCATGTGCCGGAGCTGCGCGCCATCGCGCAGCTCGAGGCGGCCACGGGCAACGGACACGATTCCCGTTCGCTCGAAGTCCTTGAGCAGGCGACTCACCACTTCGCGGGCGGTGCCCAACTCGGCTGCCAGCTCTTCGTGAGTCGTCTCGACCACACGAACAGCGAGCCCCCTGTGCGAGAACCTGCGCAATAGCAGTTCGGCGAGTCGGACGTCCACCTTGCGGAACGCCACCTCCTCGACCAGCGTCATCACGTCGACGAATCGCGTGGCCATTGCGGCGAACACGAACGTGCGCACCGAGTCCTCGGACCCGACCCAATCGCGAAACGTCGGAGCGGGGATGACCACGGCTTCTGTTGGCACCTCGATCCGGGCGGAAGCCATGGCCGGCCGGTCCAGGAACACGCACAACATGTTCACCAGACACGGCTCTCCGTCCTGGACGTGGTAGAGCGAGATTTCGCGGCCGGTCTCGCTGGTCTTGAACACGCGGATGTCGCCACGTCCCACCATGGCAAACACCTCGCCGACGTCGCCCTCCTGATAGAAGAGATCGCCCGCCGCGAGACGCACGTAGGACGCTGCGTTGGCGATTCGGCGCCGCAGCCCTGGCGGGGCGCCCGTGTAGAAGGCCAGCTGATCGAGAACGGCCGTCTTGTCCATGAGGACTCTCCTGAGCCTTCGGCCCGTGGGGCGGAATTATGGCCCCGCGACTGCGCCGGGTCCAGAAGGTCGCGGCGGCTCGATCCGCAGCAGCGAGTCACGTTTCGGGATCGAGCCCCGCTCGTTCCGAGACTCTGTGACAGAAGTCACAGACGGGCCGGTCCCGTGGGCCTATAAAGGAGTGGCGGCTCCCCATCCACGCGGCGGAGCATGATCGAGGACATCTGATCGAAGGGTTGCCGGAGGCCACATGAACAGGATCCTGACGACACTATGCATCGGGGCCGCTGTTGCGCTGGTGGCAACGGTTGCCCGAGCGCAGACGACGTGCCCCGACTCCGTTGCGCAACTCGTCAGCCCGGCGCCCGGGTCGACGCTTCCGGTGGGCGCCGTCACGTTCACGTGGTGCAACGCCGGCGGCGACTACTTCCTGGACATCGAGAGCGTCCCTGGCGCACACGACATCTTCTACGCCTTCGTCGTCGGCGTCGAGTCCGTCACGCTCGGTCCCGAATGCGCGCCGGCCCCTCCCACGGGGTGCATCCCCCCGAACGGCGAGACCATCTACGTCACGCTGTGGACGAACACGGCGCACCATGGCCCGAGTCATTACGTGGCGGCGCCCACGGTGTCTTACACGGCCGGGTCATCGGTGGGCGTGCCGCCAACGCCGGCGGTCGCGTTCGATCTCGGCGCCAGCGTGCCGAACCCGGCGGCCGTCCTGACTCACATGTCCTTCACGCTGGCCAGGGCCGGCCGCGTGCGCCTGCGGATCTACGGCCTGGACGGCGAGCGGGTGCGCACGCTCGTTGACGGCGATCGTCCTGCGGGGCTCAACGCGGCCAGTTGGGACGGCCGCGACGACCACGGCCGCGCCGTGGACGCCGGCGTCTACTTCTGCCGCCTCGATGGATTCGGGCAGACGCGGCTGAGAAGGCTGGCCTGGCTGAGGTGAGACGCCACCCGGCCCGTGGCGCAGGTCATGCCATGCAACCGGGCCGTCGAGGGCCGGTCCTGCATCATCGCAGCAACCAGCGACGCACGGTCGGCGCTCCTCGCATCGCCTCCACGCACAGCAGGACGCCGAGGGGCAGCATGAGCGATGTCAGGGCCCCCGACGCCAGCGGCGGAGTGCTGATCAGCGGGAGCAGCTGCGACACCACGGCGGCCAGCAAGGCGAGCCCGCCTGACGGGCCGCCCCGCCAACCCGTGACGGCGATCGATGGCACGCCGATCGGCCGGATCGACCCCGACCAGCTCGACCGGCAATTCGAGGACGGAGCGCCCGGCTCCAGGATCGCGCTCACCGTTGCCCGGGACGGCAGGCAGAAGACGCTGACGATCAAGCTCAAGGAAGGCGCGAAGACTCGGGAGATCGTGACGCGAGTGGCGGCGGCCGTCACCGGCCGATCAGCGCCGCCCCACGCCCGCCTGCCAGTTCACCACCACGGTGATCGGCGTCGAAGTCTCGTTCGCGGGCAGCAGGAACAGGAACCGCGAGCCGTCGGGGCTCACGTCGTAGACGTTGCGGCGGCCGCTCTGCTCGGTGGCGATCTGGAACAGGGCGTGCGGCGTGCCGGGATTGAAGCTGTCGCCGGCGCCGACCGGCATCGCCATCAGGTGCTGGTCGGCGGACAGGAAGAACAGCTCGCGGCCGTCGTGGCTCCAGCACGGGTCGCTGCCGCCGCGGGTCGAGATCTGCCACTTGCCCGCGGGGCCCTGGAACGTGGCCACGTACACCTCGTTGCGCCCGGACTCGTCGGATTCGTATGCGATCCAGCGGCCGTTCGGCGAGAACTTCGCGCGCTGCTCGCTGAATGGCGTCTGGAGCACCGGCTGCGCGGTGTGCGCGCCCGTCATGGACAGCGCGAAGATGTCCGCGCGGGTCTTCGGGTCGCCGCTCTGGTACAGCAGCCACTTCCCGTCGCGGGACCAGTCCAGGGGCTCGAACGGGTTGGGGCCGGTCACCAGCGTCTGCTCGGCGCCGAGCCCGCTCGAGGACTTGACGTAGATCCCGCTCGTCTTGCCGCGGTCCGACCCCCACGCGACCTGCGAGCCGTCCGGCGACCAGATCGGATTGCTGTCGGAGCCGGGATCGAACGTGAAGCGCGTGGTCGTGCCGCGCGCGGGCTCGATGATCCACACGTCGATGTTGCCGGTGTCCGTGCGCCGGATCGCGATGCGGGACCCGTCGGGTGAGAGCGCGGGGGCGCGGTAGTCTGCGGCGGAAGCCACCTGCGCCACCTCGTGACCGGAGCGGTCGAGCCACGCGAGCTGGTTCGTGGTCGCTCCCGTCGCGCGGTAGACGAGCACGCCGTTCCGGGACACGGAGAAGTTCGCCTGCCCGTTGGGGGCCACGGGCAGGTCCTCCGCCACGGGGAACGGATCGCCGTGCACGGACATCGCGCGCATGTCGAAGCGCTGTCCCAGCAGCGTGCGATCCCGCGCGAACAGCACGTAGCCATCGGGCGCGATCTCGGCGCGCGAGCCCACGATGCCGAGCGCCTTCGTGCGCCCGGTCCCGAGGGCGCCGACCATCATCTGCTGCGCGCCGTCGTTGCCGAGGCGCGTGAACAGGAAGTGGTTTCCGTCGGGCAGGAACACGGGCCAGCCCACGCCGGCGGTGCTGTCGCCGCGCACCGCCGGCGTGGCCTCGCCACCGTTCGCGTTCACGCGCCGGACGGGATCGTTCTGGTCCCCATCGAACAGGATCACGTCCTTCGGGCTCCACGAGCCGTCGGCGCCGCTGGCGGCGTCGCACACCACCTCGGCGGGGCCGCCCGCAACCGGGATCTTCTTCAGCTTGCCGTCGGCCACGAAGCCGATGTAGCGGCTGTCGGGCGACCAGAACGGGCGCAGCGAGTTCTCGGTGCCGGGCAGCGGATTGGTAGTGAGCGCGTTCAGCGGGCGCAGCCAGATCATCGTGCGGCCGGTCGAGTCCTTGGCCGCGAACGCCAGCATGCGGCCGTCGGGCGAGATGCGCGGCAGGTCGATGCTGGTGACGCCGGCGGGCACCGGGATCGTGAACCGGAGCTGCGCGCGTGGCGGACGCGTCGCGTCGCGCCACGCGAGCGCGCCGGCGGCGAGGATGGCGACGGTCGCGACCGCCCATGCCAGCGGCTCGCGCCGCAAACGGTGTCGGACCGCCGGCATCGACTGCGACACCTGCGACGAGCCGCTCGCCATCCACGTGAGCTGGAGCTTGACGTCGTGCGCGGTCTGCACGCGCTCCTCGGGGTCCTTGGCCAGGCAGGCGCGCACGAGCCCGTCGAGCGCCGGCGGCGCCAGCGGCGCGAGCGCGGCGATCGGCGCCGGTTCGGTGTTCATGATGGCGCCGATCAGGCTCGCCTGCGACTTGCCCTCGAACGCGTGGCGGCCGGTCGCCATCTCGTACAGCACGCAGCCCAGCGCCCACAGGTCGCTGCGCGCGTCGGTGTCGCGCCCCTCGAGCTGCTCCGGCGACATGTACAGGAACGTGCCCACGAGCGCGCCCTGCGAGGTGAGCGGCGAGACGGCGGTGGGCGATTGCGTGAGCTGGGCCATCGACAACGCGCCGCCCGCAGGGGCGCCCTGCGGCGCCAGCGCGCGCGCCAGGCCGAAGTCCATGAGCTTGGCGCCCGAGCGCGTGATCATCACGTTGCCGGGCTTGAAGTCGCGGTGGACGATCCCGGCGCGATGGGCGCGGTCGAGCGCGTCGGCGATCTGGATCCCGAGCCGCAGCAGCTCGGCCACCGGCAGCGGTCCCCGCAGGAGCCGCTGCGCCAGCGTCTCGCCGTCGATCAGCTCCATCACCAGGAACTCGACGTCGCCCTCGCGGCCGACGTCGAACAGCGTGCAGATGTTGGGGTGGTTCAGGCTCGAGATCGTGCGCGCCTCGCGCTCGAACCGCGCGCGCACCTCGGCGTTCTCGATCAGGTGCTGGGGCAGCACCTTGATGGCGACGTCGCGCCCCAGGCGCGTGTCGCGCGCCCGATACACCTCCCCCATGCCGCCCGCCCCGAGCGGCGACACGACTTCGTAGGGACCGAGACGGGTTCCGACGGCGAGCCGCATCGTGACACTGTATCCGAGCCGACGCGCGGGTGCGAGGGGCCTATTGCGCTTCCATCGTGGCGCCGGCCCGGTACTGCTCGTCGCTCACGTGCTGGAGCCAGTCGACGGCCTTGCCGCCGACCCGGGCGGGCGGACCGGCCTGGAACAGGGGATCGATCCGCACCCTCCCGGTGAACCACTCGCCGGGGCCCATGCCCGATGGCTGTGAACCGCTTCGCTGGATGTCCACCGCGTGCTCCTTTCGTTCACCGCCCCACGATTCCCGGAGGCTCCATTCCTTGAGAGGATGCGGCCATGGACGCCGCCGAAGGCCGGACGCACTGGTTCCAGCGCGTGCTGCGGACGCTGGGGCCCGGTTTCGTCACCGGGTCCTCGGACGACGATCCCTCGGGCATCGCCACCTACGCGGCGTCCGGTGCGGCGTTCGGGTTCGCCCCGCTGTGGGTGGCGCTCGTCACCTACCCGATGATGGCGGCGGTCCAGTACATCTGCGCCAAGATCGGGATGGTGTCCGGCCGCGGGCTCGCCGGCGTCCTGCGCCGGCACTACCCGCGCCCGGTGCTCTACGCGGCGGTGCTCGCGCTGCTGGTCGCGAACACGATCAACGCCGGAGCGGACATCGGCGCCGTCGCCGACGCGCTCCGGCTCATGGTTCCGGTTCCGTTCGTGGTGGGGACGATCGTCGTGGCCATCGGCATCGTGCTGCTGCAGGTGTTCGGAAGCTATCGCCTGATCGCGCGCACGTTCAAGTGGCTCGCGCTCGCGCTGCTCGCCTACATCGGCTCGGCGTTCTTCGCCCGGCCCGCGTGGCGCGAAGTGCTGCGCGGCACGGTGATCCCCACGTTCCGGGCGAGTCCCGAGTTCGTCGCGATGTTCGTCGCGCTGCTGGGGACCACGATCTCGCCGTACCTGTTCTTCTGGCAGGCGAGCCAGGAAGTCGAGGAGGAGATCACCGTCGGCCGCGTGACGGTGCGGCAGCGTCGCGGCGCGAGCGACGAGGAGCTGCACGATGCGGCCGTGGACGTGAACACCGGCATGGTGTTCTCGAACATCGTGATGTACTTCATCATCCTCGCCACCGCGGCCACGCTCCATCGCGCCGGCCACACCCACATCGAGACCGCGGCGCAGGCGGCCCTGGCGCTGCGGCCGCTGGCGGGCAACGGCGCCACGGTGCTGCTGGCGATCGGGCTCGTGGGGGCCGGACTGCTGGCGGTGCCGATCCTGACCGGCTCGGCGGCCTACGCGGTGGCCGAGGTGTTCGGCTGGCAGCACAGCCTGACCGCCAAGCCGCGCCAGGCGGGGCCGTTCTATGCCGTGATCGTCGCGTCCACCGGCATCGGTCTGCTGATCAACTTCCTCGGCATCAAGCCGTTCGACGCGCTGGTGTGGACCGCGGTGCTCAACGGACTGCTCGCCCCGCCGCTGCTCGTGCTGATCATGCGGGTCGGCAACAACCGCAGGGTGATGGGCCGGAGGGTGAACGGCCGATTGACCAACATCGTGGGCTGGCTCACGACCGCCGTGATGTCGCTGGCGGCGCTCGCGCTGCTGCTCACCTGGGGGGCGGGCCAGTAGCGGTTTGTGCCCGTGGGCGCCACGGCCGCCTGTCAGAATCGTGGCGCCGGCCAGGCGTCGCTCGCGGAGGTTGCGCCGGGATCACTCCGGCAGTCGCATGCGGCGGCGCATCGCCCCGTAACGCGGGTCGGAGCGCAGGGCGTGGCGTCGGCGAGCGGACCGCACCGCGCCCGGGGTGATCATCGCCACCCTGCTTACCGCGCGACCACCAGCCTGCGCACGAGCGTACCCCGCGAGGTGACGAGCCGGGCGAAGTAGATGCCCGGCGTGGCCGTGGCGTTGGTCGTTCGCGCGCCGGCGCCGACCTGGTAGCGGCCGGGGTCGTACGAGCCATCCGCCAGCGTGGCGACCGTCCTGCCCCCCACGTCCACGATCGTCAGCCGCACCGGCGTGCTCCACGGCAGCGAGAACGCCAGCGCGATCGGACCCGATGACGGGTTGGGTCCGACGGTCTCGAGCGAGAACTCGATCGGGGCCTGGGACACGTCGGCGGCGGCCGTGACGTCCTCATTGATTCCATCGGTCGCCGTGGAGAACGCGGTCGAGCCGCCGTTCGCTACGGTGCTGGCGAGAGCGCCGTTGACGCCCGAAGTCTGGTCCCACGCGCGGAAGGTGAGCGCGTCCGAAAGCGTGCCGCTGAATCCCGTCGGGGGCTGGAGGTAGATGCGGGTGTTCGCGTCGGCGGCGAGCAGGCGGGCGCTGCTCACGCTCGCCGTCCCCATCGCCGTCCACGTCGTGCCATCCAGCGAGTAATACGCGATCACGTTGGGAGCGACCGCGACCACCGCGATCCCGAGTGCCGCGCCGGCATCGGGATCGAGGACGTTGTCCAGCTGCCCCGAAGGGATGGCGGGATCGACCAAGGTCGACACCAGCGCGCCGACCGCCCCGACGGGCGCGCCGGAGTTCTCCTGCACCGCGGGAATCGTCGGAGTCTTGGAGGCGTCCAGCACCGGCGCGTCGTTCACGGGGATGCCGGTGACGTTCTTGGTGCCGCTCACCGCCAGGACGCCGTCGCTCACCTGCGTGCCGATCGCGAACGAGGCGTTGAAGTTGGGGGCGGGAACGAAGGTCACCGCGGCCAGCAGCACGTTCACGTCGGCGATCGGGCCGCTGGCGTTCCACACGCCGTTGGCGAACGTCGACGTGACGCTGCCGGATGTGGCGGTGGTGAGCACGCCCGCCGCCGTGGAAAGGGTCAGCGTCACGGCCGTGTTGGCGTCATCGGGGTCGCTCACCACGATGTTCGCCAGGTCGAGCGGCGTGTCCTCGACGTACACCTCGGAGGCCGACAGGTTGGTGGCCTGGGGTGACTGATCGACGTGGACGATGAACTGCGAGATGGCGCCGATGGCGATCGAGAACGCGGTGCTGCCTCCGCTCGAGGAGGCGTCCGCCAGCCCGCCGTTCGATCCCGACGTCCGGTCCCACGCGCGGAAGCTGAGCGCGTTGGGGAGCGAGCCGTAGAAGTTCGGAGCCGGCTGCAAGAAGATGCGCGTGACGCCGTCGGCGGCCAGCAGTCGCGCGTTGGGGAGGCCGACCGAGCCCATCACCGTCCACGTGGCGCCGCCGTTGGTCGAATAGTACGCGATCACGTGCGGGTCGACCGCCACCACGGCGATCCCGAGCAGGGCGCCCGCATCGGGATCGGTCACGTTGTCCACCTGGCCGGTGGGCACCGCGAAGTCCACCAGGTTCGAGACCGGCGTGCCGGAACCGCCGATCGGCGGCGCCGCGGCGTTCTCCTGCACCGGCTGCATGGCCGGCAGCTTGGAGATGTCTAGCGCGGGCGCGTCGTTGACGGCGATTCCAGTCACGGCCTTGGTGCCGGTGAGCGCCGGAGCGATGCCGTCGCTGACGCTGGTGGAGATCGAAAACGCGCCGTTGCCGTTGGGGGCCGGAACAAAGCTGACCGAGGCCAGCAACGCGTTGACGTCCGCGATAGGGCCGTTCGACGTCCACACCCCGGTCAGCGCGTTGTAGGTCGAAGTGGTGCTGCCCGAGGTGGTCGTGGTCAGGCTGCCGGCGGCGGGGTCGGACAAGGTCAGGGTCGCGATGAGGACGGGGCTGTCGATGTCGGACACCACGATGTCGATCAGGTCGAGCGGCGTGTCCTCGGTATAGGTCTCCGCCGCGTTCAGGTTGGTGGCCTGCGGCGGGTCGTTCACGGGCACGCCCGTCATGACCTTGCTGCCGGTCACGGGCGCGGAGATGCCATCCGTGACACTGGTGAGAATGGTGAACGTGGCGTTGAAGTTCGCCGCGGGGACGAACGTCACGCCGGCGAGCAGCGCGTTGACGTTGGCGATCGGCCCGCTCGCACTCCACACGCCGGCGCCGAAGGTGGCCGTGGTGCCGCCGACGCTGCCGGTGGTGAGGATGCCGGCGCCAGGATTGGACATGGTCAACGTCGCCGTCGTGCCGTTGTTGTCGACGTCGCTGACCACGATGTCGATCAGGTTGAGCGGCACGTCCTCCGTATAGGTCTCCCCCGCGCTCAGGTTGGTCGCCTGCGGTGGATCGTTCACGGGGAGGCCGGTGATGAACTTGGTGCCCGTCAACGGCGGCGCGATGCCGTCACTGACGCTGGTGGCGATCGAGAAGCCCCCGTTGAAGTTCGGCGCCGGGACGAACGTCACCCCGGCGAGCAGCGCGTTGACATCGGGAATCGCTCCGGATGCGGTCCAGGTGCCGGCTGCGGCGATGTACGTCGAGGTGACGCCACCCGAGGTGGCCGTGGTGAGGCTGCCGGCCGTGGGGTTCGACAGCGTCAGCGACACCTGGGTCGTGAAGTTGTCGATGTCGCTCACCACGATGTCGGCCAGGTTGAGCGGGACGTCCTCGGTGTAGGTCTCCGGGACGGACAGGTTGGTCGCCTGGGGCGGGTCGTCGACGGCGATGCCGGTCATGTTCTTGACGCCATTGACCGGCGGATTGAATCCGTCGCTGACGCTGGTGAACATGAGGAACGAGGCGTTGAAGTTCGGCGCCGGGATGAACGTCACGTCCGCGAGCAGCGAGTTGACCTCCGGAATCGGACCGCTCGCCGTCCACGTGCCGGCGCCGGGATTGTAGGTCGAGGTCGTGCTCCCGATGGTGCCCGTGGTGAGGCTGCCCGCGGCCGGGTTCGACAGAACCAGCGTGGCGGTCGTGACGGGATCGTCGTCGGACACCACGATGTCGGTGAGGTTGAGCGGGGTGTCCTCGGTGTAGACCTCGGGGGTGTTCAGGTTCGTCGCCTGGGGCGGAGCGTTCTGGCGCGCGGTGGTCGCCGCGGACGCTGGTTTGGCGGCCGAACTGGCGGCCAGGGCTCCGGCGAGCAGCACGGCAAGGGCGAAGCGGACGACACGCGTGGCGGCATGCGGCAGGCGCATGGAACCCCCGGGGGGCTAGAGGCTCGTCGGGATGCAAAGGGGGAATGGGCGTCGCCGGGAGCGTAGCAGCGCAACGCTCTCGAGACCAATGGATTCTGCCCGGAGTGTGAAGCGCGAGGACAAGGCACGGAGGTGGAACGGCCGCGGCAGGCGCCGCCCCGTCACCGCCGGGGCGCGTGGCCGGCGGCGCAGGCGGCGGCGCGTTCGAGCAGCAGCGCGCGCTCGCGCTGGTTGTGCGTCAGCTTCGCGGCGCGCTCGAATTCGGCGCGCGCCTCGGGCAGCCGGCCGAGGCGCGCGAGCATGTCGCCGCGCACGCTCGGCAGCAGGTGATAGCCCGCGAGCCGGCCGCCCTTGACCAGCCGGTCGACCTGCTCCAGCGCGACGGCCGGGCCGTACGCCATGCCGACGGCGACCGCGCGGTTCAGGTCCACGATCGGCGACGGCATCGCCTGCGCCAGCTCGCCGTAGAGCACGACGATGCGCTCCCAGTCGGTGTCGTCCGCCGTGCGCGCCCGGGCGTGGCACGCGGCGATCGCGGCCTGCAGCGTGTACGGTCCGCGGGTGGCCTCGAGCGACTCGGCGCGCGCCAGCGCCTCCAGGCCGCGGCGCACGAGCAGCGCGTTCCACAACGCGCGGTTCTGCTGGCGCAGCAGCACCGGCTCGCCGTGCGCGTTGGTGCGCGCGTGGGTGCGCGAGGCCTGCAGCTCCATCAACGCCACGAGCCCGTGCACCTCGGGCTCGTCGGGGACGAGGCGCGCCAGCACGCGGCCGAGCCGCATCGCCTCCTCGCACAGCGCCGGCCGCATCCAGTCGTCGCCAGCGGTGGCGGAATAGCCCTCGTTGAAGATCAGGTAGATCACCTCCAGAACCGCGGGGATGCGCGCGGCCAGCTCCGCGCCGCGCGGCACCACGAACTCCGCGCGCGCGTCGGCGAGCGTGCGCTTGGCGCGCACGATGCGCTGGGCGATCGTGGCCTCGGGCACCACGAACGCGCGCGCGATCTCGGGCGTGGTGAGCCCGCCCAGCAGCCGCAGCGTGAGCGCCACGCGCGCCTCGGTCGACAGCGACGGGTGGCAGCTCGTGAACATCAGCGCCAGCAGGTCGTCGCCGACCGGATCGTCGAGCGCCATGTCCGAGGCCTGCTCGGGCGGCTCGCGCCGCGCTTCGATCTCGGCGCCCAACTGGTCGTGTCTGCGTTCGCGCATGTGGTTGCGCCTCACGTGATCGATCGCGCGATGCTTCGCCGCCTGCATCAGCCACGCGCCCGGACGCTCCGGCACGCCCTGGGACGGCCATTGCTGCAGCGCGGCCAGCAGCGCGTCCTGCGCCAGGTCCTCGGCGATGCCGACGTCGCGCACGATGCGCGCGAGGGCGGCGACCAGGCGGGCCGACTCGATCCGCCACACCGCCTCGATCGCGCGCCGCGTGGCGTCGCTCACGGCGCCAGGAATACCAGCTCGCGCAGCTCGCACTCCCCCTGCCACGCGGGCCAGTGGTCGGCGTGGAGCTGCATGAACTCTTTCGTCGCGCGGATCGCCGCGTCGCGCGAGTCGGCCGCGATCACGGCGTAGCCGCCGATCACCTCCTTGCTCTCCGCGAACGGGCCGTCGACGACGGTGACCTTGCCGTTCTTCGATTGGATGCGGGCCGCGGCGGCCGACGGTGCGAGCCCTCCGGTCGACACCACGGTGCCGTCGTGCAGCGACTTCGTGACGTACCGCTCGATCGCCTCCATGAAGCCGGCCGGCGGCGTGCCCTGCTGCTCGGCGGCGCGAATGACGGACAGATAGCGCATGGTCACCTCCCGATCGCCTTCTGGATCTCCTCCGGGAAGTCGGAGGCCTCCTGGACCTGTCGCACCTCGATCACGTCGCCGTCCAGCATCGGCGCGCGGCGCGCCCACTCGATCGCCTCGTCCTGCGAGCGCGCCTGGATCATCCAGTAGCCGCCCACCAGCTCCTTGGACTCGATGTAGGGCCCGTCGATCACCGTGCTGTTGCCACCGCCGAACCGGACGCGCGCCCCGGCCTTGGGCGGCGCGAGACCGTCGAGGCTCAGCAGCACGCCGGCATCGCCGAGCGACTTGTTGAACCGCGTCATCTTCTCCACCAGCTCGACCGGCGGCACGAACTCGGCGGTGGCGTTCTCGTATGCCTTCGGGATCACCATCAGCATGAAGCGCATGGTCGTCACCTCTCCGTGTCAGGGCCTCGGGTTGAGCGTTCGTGGTCGTTTCGAACAACGTGGTCATCGACCGGGATCACGCCGTGCGGGGCGCGGGCGTGCGGCGGGCCAACGCCACGACGCTGGCGAGCACGCCCACCAGCAGCGGGAACCCCGCCGCGGCCGCGCCCTGCGTGGATGCCGTCACCACCACTGCGCCGAGCATGATGACCACCAGCCCGGCGGCCGCAAGCGGGGTCAGTCGGGTGTGCACGTGGAGCGCGCCGGGGAGCACCAGGCCCAGCCCGCCCAGCACCTCGCACACCCCGATGAACTTGAGGAACGCGGCCGGCAGCGGCGACACGTGGGCGAGCTGCGTCATGGACATGGCGAGCTTGAAACCGCCCGCGAACAGGAACAGCGCGGCCAGGACGGCCTGCACGATCCACAGGGCGATCAGGGAACTACGGCGGGTCATGATCGGCTCCTTTCCGTTGGCGGAGGCCGCCCGTGCGGCTTCCACCCACACGTCGAACGAGCCCACCCGGAATCGACACGATCCGTAAGACGCGATGCAGGAATGAATTGTGACACCGAGATCGAGCGCCGCACGAACTCGGGAACGGCGCACGAAACCGGGCTCGGCAGCTTGGCGGGCGTGGGCCGCGCGCCTTGCCACGAGCGAACATCCGATTGCCGCCCGGGAGCCGGGAGCAGCCAACCGGGCAGCAGCTACGCTGCGAAGTGCTTGATGATCACGCCCGCCACACCTGCAGCGGCGATCACGATCGGCTCCGGCAGCCTCCTGCCCCACGTCAACACGGCGAATGCGGCGACAGCGATGGCGATGGTCGGGACGTCGATCACGGCCCGGCGGCCGAGAACGATCACGGCGCCCGCGATGGCGCCCGTCGCCGCGGCCGTGACACCGCTCACGACTGCCTTCAGCACGCGATTGTCGGCGAAGCGGCGGTAGTGCGGAGCGGGGATGATCACCAGCAGATAACACGGGAGAAAGACGCCCAATGCCGCCGCGACAGCTCCCGCCGATCCGGCGACGAGATAGCCGATGAACGCCACCGTGATGACGACCGGACCGGGCGTGATCATCGCAACGGCCACCGCATCGAGGAACTGGCGCTCGTCGAGCCAGTGGAACCGACCCACCACGCCACCATGGAGGAACGGAACGATCGCAAGTCCGCTGCCGAACACGAACGCTCCCGCCTCGGCGAAGAAGCCTGCGAGACGGACCAGCACGCGAGGATTCTGCGCTCCGTGAAGACCGGTCGTCAGCCAGCTGGTGGCACCGAGGGTCATGGCGGCCACGTGGCGGCGGGGCGGCGCCTTGACCAGCCATGCGACCAGGCCGCTGGCGATGAAGACCCACACGATCTCGGTCGCCGTCCATGCGGTGATCACCGCATTGACGGTGAACAGCGCCCACAACATGCGATCCCGTCCCAGCGTCAGGCGCACGAGCTTCCAGGCGCTGCGCGCGATGATCGCGATCACCGCCGCGGCGACGCCGTAGAAGACCGCCTGCATCCATGGCAGGCCACCCGCGCGCACGTAGGCCCACGAGAGCGCGAGAACCATGGCGAATGACGGCAGGATGAAGGCCACGGCGACCGAGGTGGCCCCGACGATTCCGGCGCGAACCCAGCCGAGATAGATGGCCAGTTGCGCGGCCAGCGGCCCCGGCGCGAGCTGGGCGAGAGCGAGGCCTCGAACGTAGTCGTCATGCGTGATCCACCGGCGGCGCTCCACCAGGTCGCGCTGCATGTAGCCGACCAGCGCCACCGGGCCTCCGAAGCCGAACGTACCGAGACGCAGGAAATACACGAGCAGGTCTCGAAGGCCGCCGGCGGCGCGAGCCTCGCCCGGCGTGGATGACATCGCGGCACGCCGCTTCAATGGGGCCGCATGATCCGCAGGACGGGCCGACCGCCGACGCTCTGCAGCGGGAAGTAGACGAGATGCGTTCGCGGATCGACGGCGACCGTGTGAGCGTGGCGCATCGAGATGTCGCCAAGGTGGTGCAGCGTGGCGTCGCGTTCGGAGAATACGGACACGGTTCCGGATTCCGACGCGACGTACAGCCGCCGCAACACGGGATCGAAGGCGAGGACGTCGGGATTCCCGCCCACCCCGTGCCGTTGCACGACCTTCCAGCGCTTCAGGTCCACGACCAGCAATGTCGCGTCGTCCTCGTTTGCGACGAACAGCAGTTCTGCTGCCGGATCCAGCGACATGCCGTGAGGATGCGCTGCGCCCTCGAGCCGATGCCGCGCCGTCACGCGATCGCTGCCGGGGTCGATCTCCACCACCTCGTTGCGGGTTTGAACGGCGACGAGCACGCGGCCCGAGCGAGGGTGGTAGAGGGTGTTGCCGGCTTCTCCGCCGAGTGACACGCGCCCGAGCACGCGATCCGACCGGCCATCGATCACGAGCTCGCCGCCTCCAGACTCGTCGGAGACGTACACCTTGCCTGTGCCCGGCGCGTACGCGATCCCGTCCGGAAACCCGATCCGTCCCAGGCGGGCGAGGACTCGCAGCGTGCGCGCATCGATGACCGCGACATGACGCGCTCCGGTCACCGAGGCGTAGACCTTTCCCAGCTCCGGAACGGCGCAGACGCCGGTGATGCGGGGCAGATCACTCACCCTGCCAGCGACCCGCCGCCTGGCGATGTCGAACACCACCAGCTCGTCCGCGTCCATGTGCGAGAGATAGAGACGGTTCGCGCTCGAATCGAGGCTCTGGTAGTCGAACCGCACCGCGGGACCCGGCAACGCCACCTCGGCCACGCGTTCGAGCGCGGGCGTTCTCGGCGGGTGTGTGACCGCTGGCAGAGTCGCCGCGCTCGCGATCGCAAGCGCGCCGGCCAGCGACGGGATCATGAGGAGCGCGTCTGGTCGAGCGCCGCGCGCACGCCGCGGGCGAGATCCTCGGCGCGTCCAATCCCCCAGTAGTGCAGGAACACGATGCGCGGGGTCTCACCGGTCATGTGCTGATGGATCGCCACGATCTCGATGTTGGCGTGGCGAAGCGCCCTCAGCACCGGCTGCAGCTCGGACTCGTGCATGGCGAAGTCGCCATCGACGAGGGCGCGATCCATCGACCCCGAGAACGCCGCCCAGGTGTTGACGCCCATGGCGTTGCCAACGGAATGGCCATGCATGCGCGCCGTGCGGCCGACGGTCACCTTGTAGACGCCTCCCGCAAGCTCCCCCCGATGGCCCAGAATGGCGGCCAGCTCGTCCGGCTCGAGTCGGCTTCGTGCGGGGTCGATGTCCGCCGTCTTTGGCGGCGTGCCGGGCCGCTCGAGGCGGGCGAGCACCTTCCCCACGGCCTCGGCGACGTGCTGGAGCGAGCCCGCGCCGCCGACGTGCATGAACATCACGCGCGGGTTCTCGCCCAGGAAATGGTTGTGGAGCGCCGTGACCTCGAGACCATTGTCGAGCGCCGTGCTCATGACCGGATTGACCTGGTCCTCGGTCAGGACCATGTCCCCCATCACCATCACACCGGACTCGATCGGCTGGAAGGCGGCCCATGACGTGAGGCCAGACGGCGGCGAGAGCTTGACCCCGCCGACGGTCACGGAGAGATCCGACCGGGGCGCCGACACCTTGAATACGCCTTCGGTGCGGTCCAGCCTTCCCCTGGTGCCGGTGAGCCGTTCGATGAGGGCCGTGTCGAGGGGCGATGCGGAGTGATGCGACGTCGTGGCCAGCGCGACAACGGTGAACGCCGTCAGACAGTTCATGATGCCTCCCCTGCGGCCGGTTCGTCCTCGAATACGAGCGCGCGGTGCGACCGCGGCAGGAACGCGTAGACCCGGTTCGCGCCGGCGTCGAATGCCAGCGTGTGGGCGCCGGGCTCGGTGACGACGGTTTCCACGCGCGTCCAGCGCGCGACGTCGACGACGTCGATCACGCCGGGATCGCCGATCGCGACATACAGGTGATTCAGCGCGGGATTGTAGAACACGACGTCCGGTGGGCCGGACAGCGCGAGCGACCGAACGACATGACCCGCCTGGATGTCCACCGCGCACACCTGCCCGTCGTCGCATGCGCAGTAGAGCAGATGCCGGGCGGCGTCGAGGTCGAGTCCGTGCGGTCCGCGCTGCGGGATCGGGATCGCGCCGGCGATGCGATCGGGCGAGCGCGCATCGACGATCACGATCTCGGCAGGATCGGCGATGTTGACGAAGAACCGGTCCTGGTCCGGATCGAAGATCGCCCACCGCGTCCGGCCCGGCATCGCGATCGTGGCGCGGACGGCGCGGGATGCCACGTCGACGATCGTGACGCTCGCCGAGCCGGGCGCGCCGGGATCGCCGACGTTGGCGCACAGCAGCGTGCCGCGACCGGGATCGTGGGCGAGTCCGTTGGGCCGCAGCCCGACCCCGACCTTGGTCACCTCTCCGCCCTCGGCGGCGAACATCGCGATCGTGTTCTCGCCGCGGTTGGAGCTGAACACCAGGCCGCCGATCGAGTCGGTGAGAGCGCCGGCCACGCCCTTCAGACCATCAATGGATCGAACGTGACGGGCCGCGTGCGTGTCGATCACGTCCACGGCGTCGTTGGCAGTGTGGGCGACGAACAGCAGCCCCCGCCCGGTGTCGACCGCGGCGTGATCGAACGCGCCCGGCCCGAGATGGGCGGGAAGCGCGATCACGCTTGCGTGGTTCAACGGCATGACGCGCTCCCCCTCCGCCTCATCGCACGGCGCCTTCGGGACTGGCCTTGCCGACCGTCTCCTGGCAGTAGGCGTAGAGCGCGTCGTAGACGATCCATTCGGCCCGGTTCAGCTCGTGATCGTCCTTGAACCCGAGATGTCGGAAGCCCGTGGCGATGGCCTTGAGCCCCGCCGACTCGCGCTGGTTCCACAGCGTGTTGTCGGTGTCCGCGCCATTGACGATGCGGGCGAGCAGCACGAGCGCCGGATCGCCGGTCAATCCGTGTTTCTTGACGATCGCGTCGAACGAACACTCCTTGCCGTGATGCCCGAGCTCGACGCCCGTGACGTCGTACGGGATGGCGCCCTCGCGCTCGGCCGTCGCCATCACCTGATCCGACGGCACGAACAGGAACTCGGCCGCCGGATCGACGAACCTGCGGATGAGCCACGGGCAGGCGACGCGGTCGACCTTGACGTGCTCGCGGGTGATCCACTTCATGGCAGCACTCCTTTCGGGACATGTGGCGTGACCCCTCGGAACGAGGCGTACAGGCAGTCGAACAGCGGCCATCCTCTTTCCAGCCGGGCGTGGTCGTCGGCTTCGATGGCCGCGAGCCCGGCGATGAAGCTGGCGAGCCCCGGACCCTCGGCGCGGCCGTACTTGCCGTCCTTGAGGTCCAGGTCGTGGACGGTCTCGGCCATCTGGCGCAACGCCGTGTCGCGCGGCTGCAGGCGCGCCGTCAGCGTCTCGAACGTGCAGCGATCCCCCTCGTGCGTGAACTCGCCGCCCGCCATGTCGAAACGCAGCTCGCCCGGCGCGATCGCATCGCCCGGGGCCACGAACCGGAACCGCGCGGCCGGATCGACGAACCGCCGGATGAGCCAGGCACTCGCGATCCTGTCCACCAGCACGCCGCGGCGCGTCACCCACACGCGCGCGCGGTAGTCGTCGGGCGCGGGCTTCGCCGGCGACGCCGCGGGCGCTGCGGCGGCGGGCGGCGCTTCCTGCGCCAGGCGCCGGCGCAATCGGGCGAGACGCGCGCCGGCCGTGCGGCGATCCGATGGCCGCGCGCGCACCGTGCCCCGGGCGATGCCCTCGAGCCGCTCGATCTGGGCGAGCGCCTGCCGGCGGCGGCGCTCGAGTTCCCGCGCGTGGCCGCGATCGAGCGCGATGTGGTCGCGCGCGTCGAGCCACAGCACGACGCACGGCATCGCCTTGCCGCGCCGGCGCTCGAGCTGCCGCCCGGCCGCCGCCATCGCCGCGCGCGCGCCGGGGCCGTCGGGCAGCGCGTAGACGCCATCACGCACCGCCACCGCGCCGATCCGTCGCAACGACCTGCGGACGTGGACGCGGTCGGCGGCCAGGCGTGGCATGCGCTCCGCGATCAGCGCGATCCATCCGGCCGATGCCGCCTCGGATTCAGCTGCCATGGCCTACGGATACCACCCCGCGTGCGGGTCCGCAACACAAATGATTCGCACGAATCACTTATGTGATGGACGTGGAGGGTTGGCGGCCCGCGCGGTTCGTGCTGCAATGGGCCGATGGCTGTCGCCCGGAGACCGACGCGCACCCGGCTCGAGGTGCTGCTCGGGGCGCTGGCGTTCGCGGCCAGCGTCCCCGCCGGCAAGTTGCTGCTGCGCGGGCTCGCGCCGCTGGCGTTGTCCGGCGGGCTCTACCTGGCCGCCGGCGCGTTGTGCGCTGCGCTGCTGGCGCTGCAGTCCAGGCGCCAGCGACGCGAGCGCAACCGGCTGCAGGGCCGCGAGTGGTGGTGGCTGCTGTTGGCGATCGCATTCGGCGGCGTGCTCGGGCCGCTCGCGCTGTTCCACGGCCTGCGTCTGACCAGCGGCCACGTGGCCGGCCTGCTGCTGAACTTCGAGGCGGTGTTCACGGTCGCGCTCGGCGCCGTGCTGTCGCGCGAGCGCGTCGGCGCTCGAGGCGCGCAGGGCATCGGGCTCGTTATCGGCAGCGCCGTGCTGCTCGCCGCCACGGGCGAGCCCCACGCGTCCGCGGCCACGCGTCCGCTCGGACCGCTGCTGATCGTGGCGGCGTGCGCATGCTGGGGGCTCGACAACAACTTCACCCAGCACATCAGCCTGCGCGATGCGCGCCAGATCGTCGCGCTCAAGGGACTCATCGGCGGGGCCGCCAGCGTGTCGATGGCGGCCGCGTTCGGCCAGCTCGGCGGTTGGTCGGCCGGCACCATCGCGGCCGTGGTGTGCGTGGGAGCCGTGTCCTACGGGGTCTCGATCGTGCTGTTCATCCGCGGCCTGCGGGCGCTGGGTGTCATCCACACCGGCGCGCTGTTCGCGCTCGCCCCCGGGTTCGCGGCCGTGTTGTCGTGGCTGGTGCTGCGCGAGCCCATCCATGCCGGCGCGCTGCTCGCCCTCGCCGGCATGACCGGCGGCGCCCTGTTGCTGGCGACCGATGTCCACGCGCACGAGCACGTCCACGAAGCGCTGGAGCACGCCCACCCGCACGAGCACGACGCGCACCACCAGCATGCGCACACGCCCGAGCAGCTGGACCAGGCGCCGCATGCCCACTGGCACCGCCACGAGCCGCTGGTCCACCGCCATGAGCATTCCCACGACCTCCACCACCGCCACCGGCACTGAACGATGTCCGCGCCCGCCCTCGACGCGCTCATCGTCGGCGCCGGACCCACCGGTCTGGCGCTGGCGGCGCAGCTCGCCCGCCTCGGCGCCCGGTTCCGCATCGTCGATCGTTCGTTCGATCGGGCGCGCGAATCGCGGGCGCTCGGCGTGCAGGCGCGCACGCTCGAGTGCCTTGACCAGATCGGGCTCGCCGACCCGCTCGTCGCATGCGGCCGCACGGGCACGCGCGTGGCCGTGCACCTAGGCGCGCGGCGCGTGGCCGGAATCACGCTCGGCGACGTGCGTGCCACCGACACCCGCTACCCGTTCATCCTGTTCGTGTCGCAGGCGGAGACCGAACGGCTGCTGAACGAGCACCTGGCATCCGCCGGCGTGACGGTGGAGCGCGGCGTCGAACTGACGGGGTTCGCGGCCGCCGATGCGCAGTTCGTGTGCACGCTGCGCCACGCGGGCGGCGACGAGGAGCGGGCGGCGGCGGCGTATCTGGTCGGCTGCGACGGCGCGCACAGCAGCGTGCGGAACCAGGCCGGATTCGCGTTCGAGGGAGGCAGCTACCCGCAGGACTTCGCGCTCGGCGACGTGGAGGCGGACGGCCCGCTCGAGCCCGGGGCGATCAACGCCTTCGCTGCGGGGGGCGGCATCGCCATGCTGTTCCCGCTCGGCCGGCCCACGACCTGGCGCGTGATCGCGATGGCCACCGAACGCGCGCATGACATGTCGCCGCCTGCGAGTCCCGCGACGGCCGGGCTCACGCTGGCGGAGCTGCAGCGCATGCTGGACGCTCCGACCGGGGGCACGATCCGCGTGCGCGACCCGGCGTGGCTCACCCGCTTCCACCTGCACCATCGGCAGGTCGGACACTATCGTGCCGGGCGCGTGTTCCTCGCCGGCGACGCCGCCCACATCCACAGCCCGGTGGGCGCGCAGGGCATGAACACCGGCATCCAGGACGCGTGGAACCTCGGCTGGAAGCTCGCGCTCGTGTCGCGCGGCGCGGCGCGGGAGCCGCTGCTCGACACCTACGAGCTGGAACGCTGGCCGGTGGGCCGGTTCCTGCTGCGCTACACCGATCGCATCTTCGGACTCGTCACGCGCGCGATGTCGGCGGGGCCGGTGGCGTCGTGGGGGCGCGAGCTGATCGTGCCGCGGGTGCTGCCCGCGGTGGGCGCGGCCTCGTGGTTACGATCGGCGGCGTTTCGGTTCGTGTCGGAGCTCGCGATCCGCTATCGCCGCAGCCCCCTGGCGGAGGAGGGTGTGCCGCGCCTGCACGGCGGGCCGCGCGCGGGCGACCGGCTGCCGGACGCGCGCCTGACGCTGGATGGCGAGGCCGCATGGCTGCAACGGGTCGCCGCCGGCCCGCGCTTCACGCTGTTGCGGTGCGAGGACGCGCGGGTGCGGGACGAACGGGCGGACGGGTGGATGGACGCGCACCGAGACGTGCTCGAGATCCGCCGGCTGTCGTCCCGGGCGACGCCGGGAGCGCTGGTCGACACGAGCGGCGATACGCTGAAGCTGCTCGGCGCCGACCGCGGCGCGCACTACCTGATCCGGCCGGACGGCTACGTGGGCTATCGAGCGGCCGGCCCGGATCTCGAGGGTGTGCGCGCGTACCTGGACCGCTGGCTCATCCGCGGCGCCCCATGATCGCGATCCGGGCTAGCGCAGGGCGGCGTGGAGGAACAGCAGCGTCGAGGCCGGCGTGTCGCCGTAGTCGTCGTGCAGCGCGGCGGGAATCCGCGACAGCGTGCCCGCGCCGCCGATCCCGAGCGCCACGTGATCGCGGCGCAGGAAATCGTAGCGATAGCCGGCCGTGAGTTCGCCGACCTCGAACACCTGACCCGCGCGCGGATCGGGCGCGAGCAATAGCTCGTCCTTGGCGACCCGTTCGAGCCGCACGAACATGGTGTGCCGCTCGCCGCTCTGCAGCGCGCCCTCGGCCGTGTACGCATCGAGCGTGCGGCCCGGGGGGTTGCGGTTCCGTCCCCATGCCACCATGCCCTCCCACCGCCCGGTGTCGCCCCACGTGCCGTCGTACATCGCCGAGGCGGTGATGCGGTCCTGGTTCACGTCGGGCTCGAGCTGCTCGGGGCTGTGGATCCGCCCGTAGCTCGCCTGCAGCGCCCAGCGGTCGGTGGGATTGACCGACAGCCGGAACGCATGCGAGTCGAGCTTGGGCGTTTCGACGTTCCAGCGGTTCTGGTCCGGCTCCCGCCCGCGGAACACGGACGCCTCGAGCTTGACCCGCGCGATCACGGCGCCGGCCGTCAGCACGCCGTAGGTGATGTGCGTCGAATCGAGCCAGTGGTGGGTGATCGGCGCCACCGGGATGTTCATTCCCGAGAAGCGGTGCATGAACGCCGGCGGGCCGAGCGCGGGCTCGCCCGGCAGGCCGCCGTAGACGAACAGCGAGCGGTCGCCGCTCGCCACGCTGTACGTGCCGGCCAGCTCCATGAACAGATCGTGGGGGTGCTGGCGGTCGATCAGCGGCGTGACCCCGTCGGCGGTCTCGCCGGTCTGCAGCAGCAGCGGGTAGCCCTTGCTCCCGATCGTCGCCGGCTCGAGCGACAGCATCGATCGCAGGCCGAACGTGCCCACGCCCAGCGGCCGCTGCGCCATCGCCATCGCCATGTTGCTGCTGAAGCTCCGATTGTCGCCGCGCGGCCCGCCCTGCTCGTCGTACACGCCGTCGGCGAAGCCGTGCAGCATCAGCATCCACGGGCCGCGCATGACGTGCACGCCCTCGTGGCGCGCCGCCTCGGGCTGCCACGAGGTGCCGGACGCTTCGCGCGTCATGGCGTATGGCCCCAACATGCCGGTCATCGGCATCGCGCCCATGTCCATACCGGCCATGTCCATGCCGCCATGCGCCGCGTGGTGCGTCGGCGCGGCGTGCGCGTGCGCCGCAGGCATCGCGCCGTGACGGGCGGTCGAATCGGCCGCGGCGGGATGATGGTGATGCATCTGGGCGTGGGCGGCGGTGGGGAACGACAGCGCCGCGATCACGCCGGCCAGGGCCCATCGTCGCGGAAGCCCACTCATGGCTGCTCCCTGACGAGTTGCGCGTGAACACCCGGGGACCGCAGCCACGAGACGTACGCCCACAGCGCCGGAACGTCTCCGGGTCGGATGTGCTTTTCGAATGCCGGCATCTTCACCGCCTCGCGGCGCAGGAAGAACGCGGCGAACGGATTGGTCTCGAAGCGCCGGCTGACGCCACGCTCGACCCACTGCCGGAACTCGGTGCTGTCGCGCACCAGCTCCCGGAAGTCGCTCCCGTCCCACGATGGGATGCAGTCCTTCCACGCGCCGGGGTTCTGGCGCGCCAGGCGCCCGCCCGGACCGTGGCAGCCGACGCACCCCAGGTCCTCCGCTCGCTGCAGTCCCAACGCGACCAGCGAATCGTCCGGCTCCGGCATGCCCGATGCGGCCATCACGTAGGCCACGAGGTCGTCGATGTCCCGCTCGCGCAGCCTGCCCTTGAACGCCGGCATCTTGAGGGCACCGCGCTCGCGGTCGGCCCGCCACGTGACGCTCGCCGCCTTCCTCGTGGTGACGCCGTCGTGGATCCACTGGTGGATGTCGTCCGGCGTCTTGGCGAACATCATCACGTCGTCGGCGAAGTTGGGGACGGTCTTGTCCATGCGACCGGGATTGTTCGCCCCGTGCAGCCCCCCGGCGCCATGGCAGCCGAAACAACCGGTGCGCTCCGCCACCCGCCGGCCGCGTTCGGCCGCGGGCAGATCCGGGCGCCGCGCGAACGCCACCGCCCCCACCACCACGACCATGCCGACCGCCACTCCCGCCATCCATCGCATGCTCGGCTCCCGTAGGAGCGCGCCCGTCACCGGACGCGCTCCGCATGGTGGACGCTGGCTACCGGCTCGCGACCTGCACGGCGCTGGCTTCGATCGCCTTCGTTCCGCTGCGCGTCAGCAGCTCGCCGGTCACGGCGACGGTCTTGCCGGCCATGCCCTTCAGAGAGTTGTAGGGGTCGGCGTTGTCGTGGTCGAGCGTCACGAGGTAGAGCGTGCCGTTGCTCGTGAGCAGCCCCATCGGCATGCCCTGGTTGAGACACTTGGTGGCGCACGACACGTGGTCCGCGCCGCGCGCTTCGTGCCCCAGCCAGCAGCCCATGTCCACCACTTCGCCGGTGATGGTCTTCCGCACCACCTTTTCGCCCGGCATGTGGTGGCCTTCGTGGGCGATGGCGGGGGCGGCGAAGCCGAGAACGGCCAGGGCGGCGAACATATGGGTGATGCGGGTCATGAGAACTCCTCCGTTGGAAGTCGAGGATCCGCGCCGTGGCGCGGATGACAGGCGTGAGTCGGATGGGCGCCATCACGCCCGGACCGGCACGCGGAAACACCGCCTGCCTGCCGGGCGGGCAGCCGGATCAGAGTCGGAGGATGGAAGCGGGAGCTGGAGGGGATTCGGAGGGGATTGGAACGCGCGCCCTCGCGCCATCTCCGCCGGGGACGAGCGCGGGCGCTACCTGAGCCGTCGGGAGCGGCGCGGCGGGCGGGGCCGGAACGTCGGGCGCCGCCGCTGCCGGCGCCCACGTCGAGCAGCACATCGAGGTGTGCGCGCACTCGCCGGCGGGCTTGTCGTCACAGCCATCGGGATCCGCGCAGCCGTCGTGGCCGGCCGCGGCCGCGCAATCGGCGTGGGCCGCTGCCAGCGCCGGGCCATCGCACGCGCCGCCGCGTGCGGCGCACGCTTGCGCGAACGCGAGCATGGCGAACACCAGCACCGCGCCGACGGTCCGGTGGGCGGCGTCGAACATGCGCGGGCGGTAGGTCACGCGAGAATCATCGGCACAACCACGCAGCGGGTCAAGGCGCAGGCCCGAATCGTCCGGCCCATGTCAGGGGTTCCGGCGATCGTCCGCTCGTGCATGCGGATTGCACGCGTTGCGAACGCGCGCCGTATCAGCAGGTCCTGGTCACCGGATCAGGGCGACGCGTCGTGTGACGCTCCTGCCGTTCACGCTCGCCCGCACGAAGTACACGCCCGGTTCCGTGCTCCGGCCACGATCGTCGCGTCCGTCCCAGACGAGACGCCGCGCGCCCGGCACCGTGGCATCGAGCAGATGGCGCACGCGGCGACCGCGGCTGTCGTAGATCGCGACCACGCCGCGGGCCGGTCGGGCGGTGACGAGGTCGATCGTCGCCGCTCCGGCCGCGGGGTTGGGCTCGACCTGCAGCGCGATGCTCCCTCCCGCATGCCCGTCGGGGACGTCGGAGGCGGCGTTCACCGTGAGCGTGGCGGCGTGGCTCGTCACGCTGCCGCAGGCGTCGGACACGACGCAGTCGTAGCTCCCGCTGTCGGCCGGGGCGCACGTGAAGATGTCGATGAGGTCGCGCTGCGATCCATCGACGTATGAGCCCCATGGCGTGAAGCCGTCCACGAGCGGCACGCCGTCCTTGCGCCACGCGTAGGTCGCCGCTTCGTAACCGGTCGGCACCTCGACGTCGAACCCAGCCGTCTGCCCCGCCGTGATGGCCTGTGACGCCGGCTGCGACCAGATCCACGGCGTCCCGGTTTCGAGGAAGCGCGCCATGCCCGGGGAATCGATCGCGAACGATTCCGCCCAGGTGAAATCCCCGCCCGCGATCATCTCGCCGTTGAAGCCGACGAGCGCCCGGCCGGAGTTGTTGACGCCCACGTCCACGGCGCTCCACGCCGATCCGTTCCAGCGCGCGGCGTTCATCGCGCTCACGCCGTCGGCCGAGGTGAAGGTGCCGAGCGCGTACAGCGAGCCGCCGTCGGCCTTGAGTGCGTACACGGTGCCGTTGCAGCCCCCGCCCGGCGTGGAGCCGACCGCCACCCACGCCGATCCGTTCCAGCGCGCCACGTGATGGACCGCGCCCGTGCTGGACGACGTGAACGCCCCGCCCGCGTACGTGCTGCCGTTGTAGCGCTCGACGGCGAACACGGTGTCGTTCAATCCGCCGCCCAGCGCGCTCCACGGCGTGAACCCCGGGCCGACGGTGCTCTGGGTCCAGATCGCCACGCGGCTGGCCGCGCCGCCGTTGGCGATCGTGAATTCGCCTCCCGCCACCAGCGCGATGTTGCTGGAGTTGACGGTGTAGGCCTTGAGCGCATGCACGGCGGCGTTCATGCCGGTGCCCATCGGCTGCCACGCGGAGCCGTCCCAGCGCGCCACGCGCGTGACCGCGGTGGCGCCGGAGGTCACGAACGCGCCGCCCGCCACCGTGGCGCCGCCGAACTGCTCCAGCGCCAGCACGGTGTTGTCGAAGCCGCTTCCGAGCCGCGACCAGGCATTGAACGGGAACACCGGCGATTCACTCCACAGCGCCACGTGATTCGCATCGAGCCCGCCCGCATGGGTGAAGCCGCCGCCGACGATCAGGTTGTTGCGCGTCTGTCCCTGCACCAGGTCGGAATAGCCCTTGAGCGCGTAGATCGGCGCATCGGTGCCGGCGCCCAGCGCCGCGAGCTGGTTGCCGTCCCAGGTGCACAGGTAGTAGTCGTCCGCGGCGTTGATGTGCTGCGAGAAGTATCCGCCCATCGCCAGCTTCGCTCCATACGTTCCAAGCGCGTACACGTGGAGCGGCGCATCAGGCGCCACCCAGCTGGCGCCGGTCCACTGACCGACGTCGTAGAGGTCCGTCGTGCCGCCGCGGTGGAAGTCGCCGCCCGCGAACAGCGTTCCGCCGTAGCTGCACAGCGCCCTCACGTACAGGGACGTGCCCTGCAGGTTGGAGTCGATGCCCGACCCCACATCGGTCCACGACGAGCCGTTCCACAGCGCGATGCGATTCAGGCTGCAGCCCAACTGCGTGTAGAAGTCGCCGCCGGCGTAGAGCAGGCCGCCCGATTCCCCCAGCGCGAACACCGAGCTGCACAGGCTGCCGGCGCTCTGCCAGCTCGTTCCGGTCCAGCGCACGACGCCGGCGGCCGCGGGCTCGGCCACGCCCACGAACAGGTCGGTCCCGTGGGTCGCCATCGCGAGCACGGGTTGGGCCGGCCCGTTGCCCGAGCCGTCGTCCACCGCGCTCCAGGAGGCGCCGTCGTAGCGGGCGATGAATTTCGCATGCGCCGCGCCCGCCCCGGTGAACGCGCCGCCTGCGTACAGGGCGTTGTTGGCCACGGTCAGGCAGTAGACGGTCCCGGAGGTCCCGCCCCCCGCCAGTGGCTGCCAGCTGGTGCCGTTGAAGGCGGCGATGTTCGAGGGGGTGCCGATGTGCCCCGCGGCGATCAGGGTGCCGCCGTAGGTCGTGAGCGCGAACACCGTGTCGGGGGCGCCGGTCAGATAGCCACGATCCAGGTCGTTCCAGCTCGCGCCGTCCCACAGTTCGATGTCGGCGGTGTGGAGGCTGGACGTTCCGCCGGCCACGAGCTGCCCGTTGTAGACGGCGAGCGACGACACGCTGGCCGAAGGGCCCGCACCCAGCGCGCGCCACACGAGCCCGTCCCACGTCGCCACGTGACGGGCCGCGACGCCGTTGATGGAATGGAACGATCCACCCACCACGAGCAGCGGCGCCGCCGGCCCCGCGCCGTCCGGGTCCCACACCTGCATCGCGCGGATCGCGCTGTCGGCGCCGACCACCGTCGACCCGAGCGGCCCCGCGACCCATTGCGAGCACTGCGATCGCGCGCGATGCGCGGTGCCGCCGAGCGCGACCGCCGCCAGCAGGCCGATGATCGCCCCGCGCCGGGCGCGGGCGCATCGGGATGGAGGGAATCGAAGCACCGTCCCACCTCCGGAAGGGGGACCGGGCGAGCGCAGGCAGCCCGTCTCCCGCGCTCGATTGTGACGCATGCCAGCGTGCCACGCAGCAGGATACTTTCGGCTCCGGGCGTGTAGCCGGTGGCTAGTGGCCGGGTCGGAACGATCGCAGCCGCAGGGCGTTTCCGATCACCGAGACGGAGCTGAAACTCATCGCGGCGGCGGCGATGATGGGGCTGAGCAGCAGGCCGAAGAAGGGGTACAGCACTCCGGCGGCGATGGGCACGCCCAGCGCGTTGTAGACGAAGGCGAACAACAGGTTCTGCCGGATGTTGGACATGGTGGCGCGGCTGAGTTGGCGCGCCCGCACGATGCCGCGCAGGTCGCCCTTCACGAGCGTGACGCCCGCGCTCTCCATGGCGACATCCGTGCCCGTTCCCATCGCGATCCCGACGCGAGCCCGGGCGAGCGCGGGCGCGTCGTTGATGCCGTCCCCCGCCATCGCCACCGACCGCCCTTCCGACTGGAGCTGGGTCACGATTTCCAGCTTGCGATCGGGAAGAACCTCGGCGTGCACCTCGTCGATGCCGAGCTGTCGCGCGACGGCTTCGGCCGTGGTGCGATTGTCGCCGGTGAGCATGACCAGACGCAGCTTCTGTGCGTGCAGCTGCCGAATCGCCTCCGGCGTCGTCTCCTTCAGCGGGTCGGCCACGCCGATGACGGCGGACACCCGGCCTTCGACGACGAGGAACATCGCCGTCTGCCCTTCGGCGCGCATGCTCCCGGCCGCGTCGTTCAGAGGTCCCGCATCGGCGTGGACGTCGGCGAGCAGCGCGGCGTTGCCCAGGGCGAGCGGCTTGCCGTCGATCACGCCCTTCACCCCCTTGCCCGTGAGCGCGATGAAGTCGGCCGCATCCGTCAATGGCAGGTGGCGGGCCTCTGCGGCCGCGACGAGCGCCGCGGCGAGCGGGTGCTCGCTGCCACGCTCGAGGCTGGCCGCGAGCCGAAGGGCCTCGTTCTCCTGCCAGCCGGGCGCGACGGTGATCCCCGCGAGCTTGGGCTTGCCTTCCGTCAGCGTGCCGGTCTTGTCGAACACCAGCGTGTCCACGGCACGCAGCGTCTCGATCGCCTCGGCGTTCTTGAACAGCACGCCCATGGTGGCACCCTTTCCGGCCGCCACCATGACGGACATCGGCGTCGCGAGTCCGAGCGCGCACGGACAGGCGATGATGAGCACGGCCACCGCATTGACGATGGCGTACGCCATCCGTGGCTCGGGGCCGGCGATGGCCCAGACGATGAATGTCACAACCGCAATCCCCACCACCGTCGGGACGAACCACGCGGACACCTGATCGGCCAGGCGCTGGATCGGTGCGCGGCTCCGCTGCGCTTGCGCGACCATCTGGACGATTCGCGCCAGCAGCGTGTCGGCGCCCACCTTCTCGGCGCGCATGACGAGCGCCCCCGTGCCGTTGATGGTCGCGCCGACGAGGCGGGCCCCCGGCTCCTTCTCGACCGGGATCGCTTCGCCGCTGACGAGCGATTCGTCCACCGAGCTGCGTCCTTCGAGCACGATGCCGTCCACCGGCACCTGCTGTCCGGGCCGCACCCGCAGCCGATCACCCACGTGGACCTGCTCGAGCGAAACGTCGCGCTCCGTGCCGTCCTGCTCGATGCGGCGCGCCGTGGTCGGGGCCATGCGGAGCAACGCCCGGATGGCGGCGCCGGTCTGGCTGCGCGCCTTGAGCTCCATCACCTGACCGAGCAGCACCAGCGTCACGATCACGGCCGCCGCTTCGAAGTAGGTGCCGACGCGCCCGGTGGAATCGCGGAACGAGGCCGGGAACAGCTCCGGCACCAGCACGGCGGCCACGCTGTAGAGGAACGCCACGCCCACCCCGAGGCCGATCAGTGTGAACATGTTCGGGCTGCGATGGACGATCGATTCCCAGCCGCGTACGAAGAACGGCCAGCCGCCCCACGGCACCACCGGGGCCGCGAGCAGGAACTCGACCCAGCCGATCGCCGCCATGGGAACGACGCGGTGCAGCGGCTGCCCGGGCAGGAACGAGCCGAGCATCATCAGGACCAGCGGCGCGGTCAGGGCTGCGGAGATCCACAGCCGCCGGCGCATGTCGACCAGCTCCGGGTTCTCCTGATCCGCGAGCGAGATGGTTCGCGGCTCGAGCGCCATGCCGCAGATCGGGCAGCTTCCCGGCCCGCTCCGCACGATCTGCGGATGCATGGGGCAGGTGTACTCGGTGGCCGCCGCGCTCGCGGGACGAGCCGTGCGCTCCGGAGGCGAGAGGTAGCGGTGGGGATCGGCCGTGAACTTCGCCAGGCATCCCGCGCAGCAGAACCGGTACGTGCGACCTTCGAAGCTCGTCTGGTGCGGGGTGTCGGCGCGCACGCTCATGCCGCACACCGGGTCGCGCTCGACCGCTGGATCGCGCTGAACGACCGGCAGGGAATGTGTCCTCATCTCCATCCCCTCATGGTAACCCGTCCATGCGATACGCTCGGAACCCGCCCGGCCCCGCGCCGGGTGGTCGCTCACGGCGTCGGAATCGGATCCCGCATCGTCTCCCAGCCCACCACCAGCCGGACCGCGAGCGCGTGTCCGCCCGGCGCAATGAAGATGAAGCCTCTGCCATCCGGTCGTACCACGTATTCGCTGCGACGATCGTTGCGCAGGTAGCGATCCTCGAACAACGGCACCGGCCGTGACACGGCGATCGGATCGCCCGGCACCACGCGCGCGGCCATGAAGTGCGTCGGGGATCGGAAGAACACCTCGCGGCCGTCCGCGGACCAGCGCGGCTCCGTGCCTCCGCCGGACGACACCTGCACGCGGCCGCCACCCTCGATCGGCTTGAGGTAGATCTCCTGCTCTCCCGTCTCGTCGGAGCTGTAGGCCAGCCACCGGCCGTTCGGCGAAAGCGACGGCGACAGTTCCGACGCGGGCGTCTGCACCAGCCCGCGCCGCGTGCGGCGCCCGTCGGTCGAGACCATCAGGATGTCTTCGTTCGTCGTCGGATTGTTCTCGCGATACACGACCCAGTTGCCGTCGGGCGACCACGCGAGCGGAAATGTGAACAGTGGCCCGGCGACCAGCGTGTCCACCACGCCCGAGCCGTCGGCGTTCCGCACCAGGACTTCGAACGTGCCGCGCCGGAAGCCGGCGTAGGCGATGCGGCGACCGTCCGGAGACCATACCGGGTCGATGTTGTCGGGGCCGAACGTGACACGGGAAAGCACGTTGCGCGCGAGATCGAGGGTCCAGACGTCCCGGCCGGTGTCGCCCGGCAGCGCGACCGCGAGCCGCGTTCCCGATGGCGAAATGGCGGGTCGGTCGTAGGCCCGGGCTTCGACCGGGAGCGACACCGCGCGACCGGCTCGATCCACGTCCCAGAGCGGATTGGTCCCCGCCGAGGGCGGCGAGTCGAGCCACGCGAGCAGACCGTTGCCCGAAACCGCGAAGTCCCTCGCGCCCGAGCCGACCGATGAGCCAAGCGTCGTGAGGCGCTCGGCCGGGCCGCGACGCCGGGCGCCCGCCGGATCGAACGGCAGGCGGTACAGCGCGCCGTCCTGGCCGCGAAACAGCAGCTGGTCCCCGACGAAGCGCACCTCGGTCGCGCGCTCGCCGATCGGGTGAGTCGCGCCGGTGGCGAGCTCGATCGTGACGAGGGGGCCGGATCCCATTTCGGACGTTGCGGCGACCGCGATCAGACGGCGACCGCCCGGCAGGGGTTCCGCGCTCACCAGGCTGTACGCCCCGTCGTTCTCGACGGGAGCCGCCACGCGGGTCGGCGCGCCCCCGTCGGCGCTCACCCGCAGGATGCCCCGAAACGGGCGGAATCGGACGGAGTAGTAGATGAAGCCGTCGCCAGCCCACGCGCCACCGCTGATCAGCCCGCCCGGGTCCATCGAGCCGTCATCGGTGCCGCGAATGCGCTCGGCCGCACCATCGGGGAGGCGCGCCTTCCACAGCGCGCCGTGCGCCGCGAATGCCAGCCAGCGGCCATCGGGCGAGAAGAACGGCCTGTCTGCGCCGTCGCTGGCGGGGATGGTCACCGTCGTCGTCGAGGACAGATCCCGCACCATCGCCACCCTCCGCCCGAGGCTGTCGAGGCCGACGAACGCGAGTCGTGTGCCGTCCTCCGACAGCGCCACGCCGGCGGGCGCGACGCGCCCCACGTCCGACGAGGACGGGACGAGGGTCGCGACGAGCGGCGCGGTGCGATGGGCCGAGGGAACGACCGAGCGCCGACCGAGCGCCCAGACGACGACCAGCAGCGCGGCCAGAACGAGCGCGGCCACGATCATCGTCCCACGCGATGGCACGGCGCGCGGCGCGCCCGGCTCTTGCGCCGGCGCGGCGAGCACTTCGCCGAGTTCGAGTCGCGCGTCGCCGATGTCGCGCAGGCGCTCGTGGGAATCCTTGCGCAGACAGCGCGCCAGCAGCTCGCGCACGCGTGCGGGTGTCGCCGCCGGCAGCGCGCTCCAGTCGGGCTCGCGTTCGAGGATGCTCGCGATCAGGTCGGACACCGTCCCGCCCTGGAACGCCTGACGTCCGGCCAGGCACTCGTAGAGCAGGCAGCCGAACGACCAGATGTCCGACCGCCGGTCCACGACCCTGCCCCGGGCCTGTTCGGGGCTCATGTAGGCGGCGGTGCCCAGGATCATGCCGGCGCTGGTCCCGCCATAGGCCATGGTGGGCGAGGCGCTCAGGCTCGCGTCGGAGCCCGCGGCCCCAGCCGCACCGCCCGTCGCGAGCCCGAAATCGAGCACCTTGACGCCGCCCCGCCCCGTGATCATGACGTTTCCGGGCTTCAAGTCGCGGTGCACCACGCCGCTCTCGTGCGCGGCCTCCACGCCGGACGCGATCTTCACCGCGATCTCCAGCGCCTCGCGCACCGGCAGCGGTCCGCGCGCCAGCCGCGCGGCCAGGGTCTCCCCCGCGACGAACTCGAGCACCAGATAGCGCGCCCCCTCGACCTGTTCGAGGCCGAAGATCCCGGAGATGTTCGGGTGATTCAGCGACGCGAGCAGCTTCGCTTCGCGTTCGAACCTGGCCAGGCGGTCGGGATCGGTCGCGAATGCGGCCGGCAGGGCCTTGATCGCCACGTCGCGGGACAGGCGCGTGTCATGCGCGCGGTACACCTCGCCCATGCCGCCGCTGCCGAGCGGCGCGACGATCTCGTATGGGCCAAGGCGGGTGCCCGCGGCCAGAGTCATCGCGCCACTGTGCCACAGACGGGTGAGGGTCCAGAAGGACGAGGGCGTCACCGAACGGGCATGGGGGAGGCCCGACGTACGGCGCGGGCGCTGCTCAGCTCACAGATCGAACCAGTGCGCCACCTTGATCAGGAACGTGTTCGCGGGATGAACGCGGAACAGCCGGTCGAGGTCACCCGACAGCGCGCGCGATCCTTCCAGGGACTCGAAGTCCTGCCGCCCCTGCGTCCACACCAGGTACAGCGACGAGCCCGGGCGGTATTCCCAGCGCAGCACGGTGCTGGAGTTGAAATCCTTGACGTTGAAGGCGCGGGGATTGCCGGCGACGGCAGCGGCGTATGGCGCGAACCGGTCGGCGTAATGGGCGGCGCGCGCGTTCACGACCTCGCGGACGTCCGAGTAGTCGCCCTTGCTCACGAACGGATTGGCGTACACCTGCAGCGTGAGCGTGGGCGAGGCGGTGTAGTCCACGCGGAACGTGAGCCCCACCGTCGTCTGATCGAGGTGCGCGAACGTGTAGTGCGTCGCGCCGGTCGAATCCGCGAAGTTGCCGAACCACTGGGTGTTGTCCTGATTGCGCGAGTAGCTCATGCCGAGCGAGGGGGTCATGCGCGCGGAGACGCGGACCTGCAGCGTCGGGTTGACATAGGTTCGGTGCGTGCGTCCCTCGTCGGTGTGCACGATCTGCGCGTACACGTCGGGGTACAGCATGCGGCGCTGGTCGCCCTGGATCTCCACCCACGGCGCCTGGTATGGCGATTGGCGCAGGGCGGGTCCGCCGCGCGTGGCGCGGTCGCTGAACGTGGCGCCGAGCTGGCCCAGGGTCGCTCCGGCGTGCGCGAACCAGTTGTTGTGGAACATCACGTGCTCGTTGGTGTTCATGGCGCGCTCGAGCTGAAGGCCGGCGCTGGTCCAGTCCTGCCATTCGTTGAAGTTCAGGTTGAGCTGGTTGTACCACCTGGTCCGGCGCAGGAACTGCAGGCCCATCCACGTGCTCTGGTCCTGCCAGTCGGCGCGGTTCAGGAACCCGAGGTCGTTGATCTCGTATCCGGGCGAGATGCGCTGGTAGCTGGTCTCGAACACCACGATGCCGCCGCCGTACTTGGCGAGGTGCAGCGTTTCGGCATCGCCCGAGAGTTTCGTGCGCGTCGTGTCCAGCTCGAGCGCACCGTCGGGCCGCTGGTAGTAGTGCGCCGGATCGGTCTGCGTGGACAGCACGGCGGCGTGGCTGCCGGCGATGCGGCTCGCCGTCACCGCGGCGTTGAGCTGGTAGTTGTGACCGGGCCCGAACTCGTGGCGCGCGTCGAGCCCACCGACGTAGGCCGAGCGGCGCAGGATGCCGCGTGACGTGCTGTCGAGCGAACGGTCCACGGAGGTGAAGATCAGGCCCACCCCGCTCCGGTCCTTGTTCAAGTCCTGCTCGAGGCGCACGACGCCGTAGTGGGTGGCGGGTTCGATGGTGAGATCGGAGATGCCGGTTTCGCGCCGCGTCACCGCGTCCAGCACGCCCACCGTGAGGCCTCCCGCCGAGCGTCCGGTCAGCTTGGCGGCGCCGAGGATCGTGGTCGACGTCGGCGACGATGCCGTGCCGTACAGCGGTCCGAGCTGCGGCGCCCGGCCGATACGGCGGGAGTAGAACAGGCCCTCGCTGGTGTTGTTCACCTGATTGCTGTTGACGGGGAACTGGTAGACGCCCGTGCCCTCGAGGAAGAACGGCCGTTTCTCCTGCAGGAAGGTCTCGAACACGCTGAGGTTGAGGACGGCCGGATCCTGCTCCACCTGCCCGAAGTCCGGGTCCACGGTGCCGTCGAGCGTGAAGTTCGACGTGAGGCCGAACTTGAAATCGGCGCCGCCGGTGAAGCTCTGGTGGCGGTTGAAACCTGCCGTGGTCGGCCGCGGCTCGTTCTTCGCCACCGTGTAGGGCATCACGTCGAACCTGTGCGGGGCCGGGATGCCGTCGATGCCGGTGATGTCGCCGAGCTGAGAAACGAAGCCGATCTGCGACGGCCGGTACGCCGGCCAGGACACGCGCTCCTTGTAGCGCTCGATGTCGCGCCAGATCGCGAATCCGAACGTGTGCGCCGGAGACGACGGATAGCGAAGCTGGGACAGCGGGATCGCGAACTCGGCCGTCCATCCAAGCGAATCCACCTTCGTGGCCACGTCCCATACGCCATCCCAGGAGCCATCCTCGTTGTTGTCGTTGTAGATGGCGTAGTCGCGCTTCACGCCGCCCGGACTGACGGCGAACTCGAAGCCCGTGCGCCGATCGTGGAAGGCGTCGATCACGATCTTCAGCTGATCGGTGGGCGGCCGCACGTCGCGCCGCGCGAGCACGGTGGAGATCTTCGCGGGCTCGGGGTCGTAGGCGCGGATGAAGCAGTAGAAGTTGTGGTCGTCGAACGCGACCTGCGCCTCGGTCCTGAACCGCGCGGGCCCGCCCTCGACCGGCGAGAATTGGACGAAGTCGGCGATCACCGGTGCCGTGTGCCACACGGCATCGTCAGGACGCCCGTCGATCACCACCGGCTGCGGCGTGCGGACGGCCACGGCGGTCACGGCCGAATCCGGCGCCGCCGCTGACAGGGCGGCGCTCGGGAGCAGGCAGGCCAGCGCGATGGCGAACGGGAGCTTGGGCATGGGGGTTGATGGCACTACGGACTGGCGATTGGACAGGTTTCACCACGCCAGGGTTGGAAGCGCTCCGTCACCTCTCCCCCGCGGGATGCGGTCTGGGCAAGTCCCGGGGAGACGAGCGCGGCGGTTCCGCGGGCGAGCGCCCGCCCCTCGCCCGCAGCGCGAGCGCGACCAGCACCATCGAGAGCGGCGCCGTGACGCCCCACGGGAATCCGAGCATGAGCAGCCTGGTGGAGTAGGTCGGATGGAAGTACACGACCCCGGCCAGGGCCGTCGCCACGACGTTGGCCAGGCACGCCGTCCGGGCCCACCGTTCGATGCCCGGGTGGCGCAGGACCGGGACGATCACCAGCAGCGCGAGCCCCATCGCGATGTACGCCAGGGCATCGAAGTCCCATAGCAGCGAGTGCGGTGTCTGTTCGAGCACTCGCACCGCGTCGCCGGCGCCCCGCAGCTTCGCGGGAATGACCGTGCCGAGCTGGATGGCGTAGTTCGCCGTGCCGAACACCGCATACATGGTGGTGAAGACGAGCGCCGCATGCGTCCAGAAGCGTTGCCCGCCAGGGCTCGAGTGGTGGAGGGCGAGCATCTCGAACACGAACGGCACGACGATGCAGAGCGACGTCCCGAAGATCAGGATCTCGTCCAGCGGGAAATGGACAACCCCCACCACCTGGAGGATCTGCACCACGTCGTAGCCGACCGTGGCCGTGAACGCGGCCAGGCCGGCCCAGAACCCAATGCGCCCGATCCCAGGCATGGCGTCAGCGCTGTTCCTGGCGCTTGCGGATCAGCTCCGTGATGCGTGAGCCCCAGCCGATCGACAGCGCCAGTTCGCGCCGTTGATCGGCATCCACGGGCGCCCGGGTGAACAGGAACCGATCGCTCGTCGGGTCATAGGCGTAGTCGCGATACGTCGGCTCGATCGGAGATGCCGGGACATCGAACAGCGGCTGGGGCTGTCCGATCGCGAGCCCGTCGCCCGTGATCGACACCGTCACCCGCTTCAGCGTTTCGTCTTCGACGAAGAACAGCTCGCGGCCGGCGCGGCCCCATCGCGCGCCCCCGCCGCCCCGGGTACTCACCTGCCACTGACCGCCGGTTCCATCCCGCCGCCGGATGAACACCTCCTCGCGCCCCGTTCGGTTCGAGATGTACGCCAGCCACACGCCGTCCGGCGACAACACGCCGGCCTGCTCGGCCACCTGGTTGTTGGCATCGGTGGCAAGCTGGCTCGCAGCGTGACCCGTTGCGCGATGGTTCCCCTCGCGAGCGATGGGGCTCACGGGCACGCTGTAGATGCGCCCATTGGCGGGTCCGTAGTCCGAGAACAGCACCGCGTCGCCTTGTGGCGTGACGGCGGTGGCGGTGATCGGCGGGCCCTTGCGGACCAGCGTTTGCGCGTCCGCGCCATCCACCCGACGAACTTCGATGATGCTGACTCCGAGCGAATCCGCCGCGGACATGGCGAAGCGGATGCCATCGGGGAACCACACCGACATCGGACCGGTGTTGGAGTAGGTCAGTCGCCGCATCCCGCCGCTCGCGAGATCGGCCAGCCACAGGTCGCCCGCCCCACCTCCCGGCCCCACCAGCACCAGCGCGCTTCTGCCGTCCGGGGAGATCGCGAGCTGCCGGTACTCCCCGGGAGGAATCGTCGTCGGCGTCCAGTGGCCGGAGCGATCGAACCAGCCGATCTCGCGCCTGGAATCGTCCTGACTGGCCGGCAGCCAGGCCATGGTGCCTTCGCGGGCGATGTCCAGGAACGCCGCGCCCGACGAACCGACGCCCGCGACGCCGTCGAGGACCGGCACGGGCTCCCCGGTCACGCGCGGATTTCGTGGATCGATGGTCACGGCGTACAGGCTTCCCCCTCGATCGAACACCAGGTGGTTGGGCGGGGCCCACACCGCCCGGCGCGCCCCGTGGATCAGATGGCGCCGCTCGCGGGTCGTGACCGAAACCGCGTCGATGTCGGCGCCGTCGTAATCGCCGGGGCTGTCCATGGTGCCGACCGTGAACACCACCCACGGGCCGCCGCTCAACGCACTCGGCCAGCGATGGGTGCGCTCCTTGCGGGTCGAATCCAGCGTGGTGACGGCCACCGGTGTCCCGCCGGCGCCGGGCATGATCATCAGCGGCTCGGTCGCCTCGGCGCTCAACACGATCCGGCCGTCGTCCAGCCACACGCCGCCACGATCCTGTCCCGTCACCGCGAGCGGAACGGGCGCGCCGCCGTGCACCGACACCTTGAGCAGGTGCTTGCCGTCGAAGAAGGCGATCCACTCGCCGTCCGGCGAGAAGAACGGATCGCGCGCGTCGTCGGTGCCCGAGATCGCGATGTCCTCGCGGCTGTCCAGCCGGCGCACGCGCAGCGCGATGCTGCCGGCCTCGCGCGCGGTGTACGCGAGCGCGCGCCCATCGGGTGACAGCGCGGCGAAGTGATACCCGAGGCTCGTGCCCAGGCGATACCCGGGCGGCAGGACGACGCTCGCCTCCCGCGGTCCGGGCGGCAGTTCGGGCCTGCGGCCGAGCGCCATCACGGCGGTCGCGAGCGCGAGCGCGGCCGCGGCCGCCGCGATCGCCCACGGCAGCCACGCCCGCACGCCATGCGCCGGCGTGGCGCCGGTGGCGGTCTCGACCGGCTCGGATGCGCGCAGCAGCGCGATGCGGGCCTCGCCGATGTCGCGCAGACGCAGGTTCACGTCGCGCGTGAGGCAGCGCCGCAGCAGCTCGAGGACCCGCGGCGGCGTCGCGGCCGGCAACGCGCGCCAGTCGGGCTCGGTCTGCAGGATGCTGGCGATCACGTCGCTCACGGTCTCGCCCGAGAACGCCTGCCGGGCCGTCAGGCACTCGTACAGCACGCAGCCGAACGACCAGATGTCCGTGCGCCGGTCCGCCGCCTTGCCGCGCGCCTGCTCGGGCGACATGTATGCGGCGGTGCCCAGGATCATGCCGGCGCTCGTGGCCGCGTGCGTCATCGTCGGCGATGCCGACAGGTTCACGTCGGACGACGAACCGCCGCCCGCCGCGCCGCCCTTGGCCAGCCCGAAGTCCAGCACCTTCACGCTGCCGTCGGGCTTCAGCATCACGTTGCCGGGTTTCAAGTCGCGATGGATGACGCCCGCCTCGTGCGCCGCCTCGATCGCGCCGGCCACCTGCGCGCACACCTGCAGCGCCTCGTCCACCGGCAGTGGCCCGCGCGCGAGCCGCGCGGCGAGCGTCTCGCCCTCGACGAACTCGAGCACCAGATAGCGATGATCGCCGACCAGCTCCAGCCCATGGATGCCGGCGATGCCGGGGTGCGAGAGCGAGGCGAGCAGCCGGGCCTCGCGCTCGAAGCGCGCCAGCCGCTCGGGATCCTGGGCGAACCCGGCGGGCAGCGCCTTGATGGCCACGTCGCGCGCGAGGCGCGCGTCGCGCGCGCGGTACACCTCGCCCATGCCGCCGGCGCCGAGCGGCGCGACGATCTCGTAGGGCCCGATGCGGGTACCGGCCGACAGCGGCATCGGGAGACTCTACCTCATCTCATCCCGATGTCGGCTCCGGCATGCGGGCCGCGGCGGCGAAGGCTCAAGCCTTCGCCGTCCGCCTGCTGCCCGCTCGCCGCGGCTTCGCCTTGCTGGTGTGCTCCAGATTGAGCGCCACGGCCGCACGGATCAGCGTCTTCAATGCGCGCGCGTCGATCGCGTCGCCTTCGCGGATGTCGATCGCGCGCCTGACGTTTCCATCGAGACTGGAGTTGAACAGGCCGGAGGGGTCCTGCAACGCCGCCCCCCTGGCGAACGTCATCTTGACCACGGCCTTGTACGTCTCTCCGGTGCACACGATGCCGCCGTGGGACCAGACCGGAGTGCCCATCCACTTCCACTCCTCCACGATCTCGGGATCGGCGTCGTGGATGATGGCGCGCACCTTGGCGAGCGTCTTCCCGCGCCAGTCCGCGAGTTCCTTGATCCTGCCATCGATCAACGCCGATGCGGATTCCGCCGGGACGGATTTCTTCATCGACACCTCCACGCTCGCCTGGCCGCGCTCATCGCGCGCCGGTCTCGACGCCGAACTGCCTCGCGTACTCGCCGCTCAACCGCTGCCAGCCGGCGAACTGCATGACCTCGGGGCCGGCCATGCGTCCGATGGGCTGACCGTCGAGCATCCCGTCGAGCACGTCGAGGCAGATGTGCCAGCCTGCGGCGCCCCACGCGATGAAGCGGCGATCGATCTGGTGCCACAGCGCGAGCCGCGTGCCAGCGCCCAGCGGTTCGAGCTGCCACCGCAGGTCGCCGCCACCCCAGTCGAACTCCAGCAGCTTGTGCGTTTCGGCCCGCTTCACGGTGCTGTCGGACACCTGCGAAGTGCCGACGGTCGAGAGCTTCACCGGCCCCACCGTCCCGAGATTCCTGTCGGCCTCGAACGGTGCCCATTCCCGAAGCTGCGCCGGGTCGGTCAGCGCCTGCCACACCATCGCCGGCGGCTGGCGAAGCTCGCGTACCAGAACGAGCGTCCAGTGGTTTCCCTCCTTCCGGATCTCCGCGCCGCTGGCGGGCCCCGGCATGTAGCTCTCGCGGGTTCTCATCGTCTCCTCCTGTTCGCGCGTACCGATCGTTTCGTGCGTTTCGGAGCGGGTTCGCGTTCCATCCGGACCAGGTGGCGTTCGAGCGCATCGACGTGGGCCGACCAGAATCTTCGGAACGGAGCCAGCCAGGAATCAACTTCCATCAGTCGTTCGGGCCGGAGGCGGTAGACGCGGCGCTGCGCGTCCACGCGCGACTCCACGAACCCCGCCTCCCGCAGCACCCGCAGGTGTTTCGACACGGACGGCTGGGGCATCCGCAGCCGGCGCTCCAGCTCCCCGACCGACCGCTCCGATGTGGCCAGAAGGCTCAACATCGCCCGGCGGTTCGGCTCGGCAAGGATCGCGAACGCAGATTCCATGTGGCGTATATTGCCATTGCAGTATATGCCTGTCAAGGCACTAACGGCGTCGGGATCAGGCGTTCAGCGGACTCGTACGACCCGCAGGCTCTGTGTTCGGCCGCCGGCGTCGAGCCGTGCCATGTACACACCCGGCGCGGTGCCGGCCGCGTCCCACGTCATCTCGCTTGCTCCCGCCGGCAGCAGTTGGTCGATGCCACCCGGCATGCGGCGACCGGCGAGATCGAAGATGCCGATGCGCGCACGGCCCGCCTCGGGCAGCTCGACTCGGAACCGCGCTTGATCGTGGATCGGATGGGGTCCCACGAGCGCGAAGCGCACGTTCGGCGCAGGGCCAGCCGGAGGCACGAACACGTTGGCGACGGACCGGCGCCACAGTCCATCCACCCTGCCGGCGTACAGCATGCTGCCGAGCGAGGCGATCTCGTAGGTGAAGATGGCGGGCAGCCGATCCAGCACCTGCCAGGTCGTGCCATCGTCCACGCTGTATTCGACGCCGGTGCCTGCGCCGTTGGCGAAGTGGACGAACACGACACCGTCGTGCAGCGCGAACGAGGTGAAGAACGTCGGGTGGAGCCCGAAATCGATGTACGTCCACGGCGATTGGCCGGCTGCGCTGTGGAACGCTCCGATGTTGGTCCCCACGAGCCATGAGCCGCCTGTCCAGATGGCGGCGAGCGACGCGAGGCCCGCAGCCACCTGCCCGTTCAGCAGGTAGTCGTACGACCAGTCCGCGTCGCCGGGATCGCGGTAATAGATGTCGCCGTTCCCGCCGGCGCATGCGAACAGCCGCGTGTCCGACGTGGCGAGCGCCTCCATGTTCGAAGCCTGGGCCGGCTCGAGCACGTTGCCGTAGTGCGACCATCCGCCCGTAGTCAGGTTCCTGATCCACGGGCCCGCGCCCCCGGTCGCGGCGTACAGCGTGTCGCCGCGCGCCAGCAGGTCCATGATGCGGAGCTGCGAGTCGGCGAACCCGCCCACCAGCCCCTCGTTGAAGCTCCGCCAGTTCACGCCCAGGTCGCTGCTGACGAACACGCCCTGGCCGAAGGTGCCGGCGTAGAGCACGCCCTTGTGGAGCCTCACGGCCTCCACCGTCGTCGCGCCCGCCGCCACCGTCGCACTCGTGATCCAGGTGGCGCCCGCGTCGGTGCTGACGAATACGGTGCTGTCGGAGGCGGCCGCGATCGTGTCGCCCGTGGTGAACACGGAGTAGATGTTGGCGTCGGGCACCTGCTCGACACGCGTCCACTGCGCCGATGCCGGCGATGCGATCAGGGCGCCCATCAGGGCGGCGGCGATCCGCTTCATGGCCGGATTGAGATGCGGCTGCCACAACCGCGGTGCGCCGTTTCCACGACTACCGCAGCGAGGCGGAATGGCCCTCGGCGTTCGCTACCTCACCGGCAGTGGGAACGCGGGCACGCCGCGATGGCCGGCGGCATCCACCGCGCGCACGCCGAACAGCCAGTTGTCCTTCGAGTAGTTAAGCGTCACCGCGGTCACGTTGCCGACGTCGGTGACGTCGGTCCAGGTGGGATCCGTCGTCTTCCGCCGCACGACCTCGTAGCGCGCGGCGCCCGGCACGGGCAGCCACGTGAGCTGGGTCCTGTTGTCGAGCGCCTTGGTCAGCACCTTGGCGGAATCCGGGCGCCCCGGGCCCATCGCCAGCGACGCCAGCACCGACACGTTGTAGCGCGTGACGCGCGCCAGGTAATCGAAGTCCATGTACTTCTGCAGGTCGCCGTATTCGACGCCGTTCTCGGTGCGCACGGTCTGGTGCTGGTGCGTGAACGTCTCGACCGGCTCGGTGAAGCGCACGGCCGGGTAGCCGGCGGCGTTGAACGACTCGTGATCGCCGCCGCGCAGGAAGCGATCGGCGCGGAACACCAGCTCGCCGTGGAAGTCCGGCTGATAGCGGTCGCCGACCTCCTGTGCGTAGCGCGCCAGCTCGCGTGACGGCGAATCGCTCTCGTCACCGATCAGGTTGACGCGCGCGGGATCGGCGCCCTGCGCCAGCGCCTGCGAGAAGATCCGCACCATCCCGGGTTTGTGCTCGCCCTGATCGCCCACCGACGCGCCGACGATGTCGTTGTTGAGGTCGCCCTGCACGTCGGCGCCCGCCGCCTTCAACGCCTGCGCGTGATGCGCGGATCCGAACAGGCCCTGCTCCTCGGCGTCGTAGGTGGCGAAGATGACGGTGGCGTGCACGGGCAGCCCGGCCATCACGCGTGCCGCTTCCAGCACCGCCGACGTGCCGGAGCCGTTGTCGTCGGCGCCGGGCGCGTCGTGGGTGGCGTCGGCGTTGTCGGAATTGCGCGAGTCGTAGTGGCTGGACATCACGTACGTGCGCCCGCCGGGCTCGTCGCCCTCGAGCGTGGCGATCACGCTCGAGATCTCGACGTCGCGCGCGATGCGCTTGCCGTCGGCCTTCTGCACGTAGCTGTCGTAGGCCACGGTCATGCGCCCGTGACTCGCCTTGGCGAACTCACGGAACTGATCGGCGATCCACGCCCGGGCGGCGAACACGCCGCGCGTGTTGCCCAGCTTTTCCGAGAACGTGCTGCGCGTGCCGAAACCGACGAGCCGCGAGTCGATCGCCTTCAGGCGCTCGGGCGACACTCGCGCGACCGCGGCCGCGATCGCGGGGTCCACCGGTGGCGGCGCGGCGTGCGCGGCGGAAACGAGCGTCACCGAAACGAGGGCAAGCGCGACTCCACGCATCACGTCTCCTTTCGTGCACGGTTCCGGCCCGGGGGTCCAGGCCGTGGAGCGGGCACTATAGCGCGGGGGCCCGATCTCCGCCGCCGATGCCGGGCCCCGCACGCGAATGAGCCTTGACGTGGCCGGTCGCGCTCCGCATTCTGCGCGCGTGCTCAACTGGATTTGGGCGGCGCTCTTCCTCATCGCCTTCGTGGTGGCGGTCTGGCAGGCGGCAGTCGGCGGGAAGCCGGATGTCATGCAGGCCGTCGTCCAATCGCTGTTCGACTCGTCCAAGACGGGCTTCGAGCTGGCGCTCGGGCTGACCGGCGTGATGAGCCTGTGGCTCGGGCTCATGCGCATCGCCGAGCAGGCGGGCGTGACGGAGTGGATCGCGTGGGCCGTGGGCCCGCTGTTCCGCCGCCTGTTCCCCGCCATCCCCCCCGGCCACCCCGCCAGCGGCGCGATCGTGATGAATCGCTCGGCCAACATGCTGGGGCTCGACAACGCCGCCACCCCGCTCGGCCTGAAGGCGATGAAGGAGCTGCAGAGCCTCAATCGCGAGCCCGACCGCGCCAGCGACGAGATGATCCTGTTCATGGTGATGAACGCCTCGTCGGTCACGCTGGTGCCGATCTCGATCCTGACGTTCCGGGCCCAGCTCGGCGCCAGGAATCCGGCCGACGTGTTCGTCCCGATCCTGATCGCGACCTACATCGCCGATCTGTCGGGATTGTTGCTCGTCGCCGCCATCCAGCGACTCAAGCTGTGGAGTCCCGTGGTGCTGGCGTGGATCGGCACGTTGACGCTGGTGGTGGCGGGACTCGTGTGGCGCTTCTCGCAGCTGCCGACGGCCGAGGTCGCGACGCAGTCGGCGCTGCTCGCGAACGCCATCCTGATCGGGCTGATCGCGTCGTTCCTGATCGCGGGCGCGTGGCGCCGGGTGCCGATGTACGAGACGTTCGTCGAGGGCGCGAAGGAAGGCTTCGCGGTCGCGATCGGCATCGTGCCGTTCCTGGTCGCGATCCTGGTCGCGGTCGGCGCGCTGCGCGCGAGCGGCGCGCTCGAGGCGTTCCTGGGCGGCATCAAGACGATGGTCGGCCACTGGAACATGGACACGCGCTGGGTGGACGCGCTGCCCACGGCGCTGATCAAGCCGCTGTCGGGCGGCGGCGCGCGCGGGATGATGGTGGACACGATGAAGGCGCTCGGGCCCGATTCGTTCGCGGGACGGCTGTCGTGCGTCATCCAGGGCAGCACCGAGACCACGTTCTACGTGCTCGCCGTCTACTTCGGCTCGGTCGGGATCCGAAAGACGCGCTACGCCCTGCACGTCGCGCTCGCGACCGAGATCATCGGCGTGATCGCCGCGATCGCGATCAGCTACGTGTTCTTCGGCTGACGCGCACCCGCCTTGGCGCGCGCAGCAGGCCGTGCGGCCGCGAGGTGCTGTTAGAATGCGCCCGGTCGACCACCCGCCGGTAACGCATTTCAATCTTCACGAGTCCGCGATTGCCCAGCCGCCGGATCCTGCACATCGACATGGACGCGTTCTATGCATCGGTCGAGCAGCGCGACCGGCCGGAATGGCGCGGCCGGCCGGTGGCGGTGGGCGGATCGCCCGCCGAGCGCGGCGTGGTGGCGGCGGCGAGCTACGAGGCGCGCGCGTTCGGCGTGCGCTCGGCGTTGCCGATGTCGCGCGCGCTGCGGCTGTGTCCCGAGCTCGTGATCGTGCCTCCCGACTTCGCCCGCTACCGCGCCGTGTCGCAGCAGGTGCGCGCGATCTTCCTCGCGGTCACGCCGCGGGTCGAACCGCTGTCGCTGGACGAGGCGTATCTGGACGTGACCGAGAACGCGTGGGGCGAGGCGCTGGGCGTCGATGTCGCGCGGCGCATCAAGCAGCAGATCCGCGACACCACGGGGCTCACGGCCTCGGCGGGCGTGGCGCCGAACAAGTTCCTCGCCAAGGTCGCCTCGGCGTGGCGCAAGCCGGATGGGCTCACGGTGATCGCGCCCGAGCGGGTCGAGAGCTTCCTGCGGGCGCTGCCGGTCGAGGCGCTGTGGGGTGTCGGCCCGAAGACGGCGCGCCGCCTGCGCGAGCGCGGCATCGCGCGCGTGGTGGACGTCCGCGGCGCGGATCCGGCGGTGCTGCGCTCGGTCGTGGGCTCGTTCGCGGAGGCGCTGCTCGAGATGGCCAATGGCCGCGACGAGCGGCCGGTCGAGCCGGATCGGCCGTCCAAGTCGTGCTCGAGCGAGAACACCTACGCGCATGACGTGAGCGATCCCGGCCGCATCCGTGACGAGATCGATCGCATGGCGCGCGACAACGCGCGGTGGCTGGCGCGCAACGGGCTCGAGGCGCGCACGGTCACGATCAAGGTGCGCTACGGCGACTTCACAACGGTCACCCGCTCGGACACGCGGCCGCCGACGGCCGACGCGGACGAGCTCGCGGCCCGCGCGGTCGGGCTGCTGGCGAAGACCGAGGCTGGCCGCCGGCCCGTCAGGCTGCTGGGCGCCGGCGTCCACAACCTGGTCTCCCCGGCCGGGCGCGCGAACGACGGACGGCTGCCGTTCGAGGCCATGCCGAACGAGGCGGATGCGGGATGAACGTGCGCTTCCATGGCCGGGTCGCGATCGTCACCGGCGCCGCGCACGGAATCGGCCGCGCCGTGGCGCTCGCGTTGGCGGCGCTCGGGGCGCAGGTCGTCGCATGCGACATCCTGGCCGGCGAGCTGGGCGAGACCGAACGTCTCGCGAGCGAAGCGGGCGCGCAGCTGTCCGCGCGTCCGCTCGACGTCACCGACCGCGCGGCCGTTCACGCGCTGGCGCGCGAGACGCACGCGGCGTTCGGGCGCATCGACGTGCTCGTCAACGACGCGGGCGGCGTGCTGGGCCAGACCGGCCGGCCGCTGGAACAGGTGTCCGAAGCCGACTGGCGCGCGATCCTGGCGGTCAACCTGGACGGCGCGTTCCATTGCAGTCAGGCGGTGGCGTCCGCGATGAAGGCCGCGCGCTACGGGCGCATCGTCAACGTGTCGAGCGGCGCCGGCCTGGGCGTCAGCCTGACCGGGATCCAGGCCTACGCCGCGGCCAAGGCGGGGCAGATCGGGCTCACGCGCCAGCTCGCGCACGAGCTGGGGCCGTGGGGCATCACCGTCAACGCGGTTGCGCCGGGATTCGTGCGCAGCAATCCGACCACCGAGCGGCAGTGGGAGTCCTACGGCCCCGAAGGGCAGCGACAACTGATCGAGCGCATCGCGCTGCGCCGGCTGGGGACTCCGCCCGACATCGTGCACGGGGTGCTCTATTTCGCCAGCGAATACGCGGGCTGGGTGACGGGCCAGACGCTCGCCATCGACGGCGGTCGCTGAACGGCGCGCCGCCTACATCAGCGCGCGCACCCAGCCGCCGTCCACCACGATCGACTGCCCGGTGATGTACGCGGCCCGCTCCGAGGCCAGGAACGCCGCCATCGCCGCCAGCTCGCGCGGCTCGCCGATGCGCCGCATCGGGATCTGGGCGATCGTCCGCCGCTCCACCTCGCTCACCGAGATCCCCTCGCGCGCGGCGGCCGCCTCGTTCACCTCGGCCACGCGCTCGGTGTTCATGAACCCGGGCAGGATGGTGTTGACGGTGATGCCATCGGCCGCGACCTCGTTGGCGAGCGTGCGCGACAGGCCGGTCAGGGCGGAGCGGATCGAGGTCGAGAGCATCAGGCCGTCGATCGGCTGCTTCACGGTGAGCGAGGTGACGTGGATGATCCTGCCCCAGCGGCGCTCGCGCATGCCGGGCAGCGCGGCGCGCGTCAGCTCCACCGCGCTGCGCAGCGTCAGCTCGCAGGCGCGCTGCCACGCGGCCCAGTCGTGGCGCTCGAACACGCCGATCGGCGGCCCGCCGTTGTTGGTGACGAGCACGTCCACGCGGCCGAAGCGCTCGAGCGTGGAGCGCGTGACGCGCTCGATCCCCTCGGCCTGTGCGAGATCCGCGGCGACGGCGTGGACGGGGGCGCGGGTCGTGCGCGCGATCTCATCGCGCGCGGCGGCCAGCGTGTCGGCGTGGCGCGCGCACAGCGCCAGCGCCGCGCCCTCGGCCGCCAGCGCCTCGGCGATCGCTCGCCCCAGCCCCTTGCTGGAGGCGGCGACCAGCGCCACCTTGTTCGAGAGCCCGAGCTCCATGGATCAGCTCCGCAGGTAGGCGTCGCGCTTCTCGATCCAGTCGCTGCGCACGGGGCTGAACGCGTCGCTCACGATCGAATCCTCGAGCGCCTCGGCGGAGTGCGGCAGTCCGGGCGGAATCATCAGCACCTCGCCGCCGCGCACGTCCACCACCTCGGCGCCGTCCGCGCCCATGCGGAACCGCAGGCAGCCGGACAGCACGTGCGCGAACTGCTCGTTGTCGTGCGCGTGCTTGGGCACGAGGCAGCCCTGGGCGAGATGGAACTGCGCCAGCGTCAGGTGCTGGCCGTTGACGTAGCGGCGCTCGAGCTTCTCCCCCAGGCGCTCGCGCGGCATGTCGTTCCAGCGGACGAGCGTGGCCTGCTGCGTGTTCATCGCATGGTTCTCCGGTGGTGGTGGGTCGAGGGGTGAACGCACGTCAATGGTGCCGGACGTCGTATTCGGCGAACGGCTGCCAGCCTCCGCCGGGGTCTCCCGACTCGAGCCGGAAGCGCCAGTGGTCGGCGGCGCGATCGTAGACGAACGTGTCGCGGAACGGGCCGTCGGCGTAGTCGAAGCGTAGCCGCAGCGTGTCGCCGTCCATCTCGCCCGAGGCGGGCGGGATCGAATAGCGCGCGCCGGTCGAGTCCAGCCAGTGCGCCAGGTAACGGCCGCCCAGGCTGTCCACGCCCACGAACACGCGCGCCTCGTATGCGGGCGGACGTTGGACGTCCGTCATGTGGAGCTCGACGAACCGCCTTCGCAGCGTGCGCGTGACCTCGAGGTCGTAGGCGACCGGCTTGCCGCGCACGGACCCGGTCATGCGCCACCTGCCCACCAGCCGGTCGAGCAGCGCGTCCATGGCGGCGGGGCTCGAAGTGGGCGTGGCGGACCGGATGACGAGCGCCAGCAGGCAGATAAACGTGGACGGAAGCATCGGCGGCCCTCCTCCTCAGTGGGCGCCGATCCTAGCCGCGCGAGCGGCTCGCGATCCAATCGTCCGTGGGAATGCGACACGCGGCCGTTCGCAGGCCCTGGATCAGCGGTCCACCGAGGTCATGCGCTGCTCGTTGTAGCGCGGTCCCGACACGTTCCCGGGACGCAACGCCGCATCGAGCGCCGCCACGTCCTCCGGGGTGAGCGTCACGTGGGTCGCCTCGGCGTTCTCGCCCAGGTGCTTCCGGCTCTTGCTGCCGGGAATCGGCACGATGTCTGCGCCCTTGTGCAGCAGCCACGCGAGCGCGATCTGGGCCGGCGTCGCCCCCCTGCCCGCGGCCAGCTCGCGCACGGCGGAGGCGGCGTTCAGGTTGGCGTCGAAATTCGCGCCCTGGTAGCGCGGATCGCCGCGGCGGTAGTCGCCCTCGGGATAGTCCTCGGCGCGCCGCACGTCGCCGGTGAGAAATCCGCGCCCGAGCGGCGCGAACGGCACCAGCCCGATTTCGAGCTCGCGCAGCAGCGGGATGATCTCGGGCTCGAGATTCCGCTCCCACAGCGAGTGCTCGCTCTGCAGCGCCGCGATCGGGTGCACCGCGTGCGCGCGACGGATGGTGTGCTCGCCGGCCTCGGACAGTCCGAGGAACCGGACCTTGCCCTCGCCCACCAGCGCGGCCATCGTGCCCACGGCGTCCTCGATCGGCACCTGGCGATCCACGCGATGCTGGTACAGCAGATCGATGTAGTCGGTGCGCAGCCGGCGCAGCGAGCCTTCCACCGCCTCGCGGATGTGTTCGGGCCGGCTGTCGGTGCCGGCCAGCCCGCCGCGCGCGTCGAAGCGGAACCCGAATTTGGTCGCGATCACCACGTTGTCGCGGTGGCCCTTCAGCGCCCGCGCCAGCAGCTCCTCGTTGGTGTAGGGGCCGTACGCCTCGGCGGTGTCGAACAGGGTGATGCCGAGCTCGATCGCGCGGTGGATGGTGGCGATCGACTCCTGGTCGTCGCGCTCCTCGGGCGTGCCGTAGGCGTAGCTCATGCCCATGCAGCCGAGCCCGATCGCCGACACCTCGAGCCCGCCGCTTCCCAGCCTGCGCATCTCCATGCTCGTCTCCCTGGGGGAACCGTGGGCGCGCATGGTATCGCACTCGGCCTCGCGGCTGCCGGTCCGGCAGACGGCGCTGTCGACTTCGGGCACCAGATGATCACCGCCGATCAGATCTTGTCGGCGTTCCTCGATCTGGTGCAGTGGGAGCGGCCGGCCTCGGGGCCAGGCGGCCGCCCGGCGCGCGCTCCACGGTAACGTAGGTGACGGTGTCCCAGGCGTTGTGGATGCCGACGAATACCAGCAGCAGCGTGGCGGCGCCGACCACGTACAGCGTGTCGGCCGAGGCGTGCGCCAGCACGAACCCGGCGCGCAGCAGCGCCGCGTACGCGACCGTCGGCAGCACCGCGTGCCAGATCCAGTCCTCGGCCACCGGTTGGTAGTCGCGCTGGCGCAGCGCGCGCCGCATCACCGCGAACGAGTACAGCACGCCGAGCGCGCCGCACGTCGCGATCGCGAAGCCGGGCGGACCGAGACCGCCCCACGGGGCGCTGAAGATCGCGGACACGAGCAGCGCGGCGCAGAAGTGGACCACGTTGGGGCTGCCGAACGCGGCGATCGCCTCCCCGCGCCGACCGGTCGCCCCGGTATCGGCGATCAGCGTGAGCACCACGAACTGGAGGCCGGTGAGCGCGCCGGCCGACGAGCCGACGATGACGTAGAAGCTGTCCCACGTCTTCAGTGCCGCTGCGGCGGGCTCGTTCATGCGAAGCGGCCGATCACTCGATCACGGTGACGCGGCGCGTGAGGCGCGTCGCTCCCTGCGTGAGCCGCACGAGGTAGATGCCGGGCGAGCGTCCCGCGCCCACCGGAAGCTCGATCTCGTGGCGCCCGGTGCCGAGCGCGCCCACCTCGCGCACCGCCACGCGGCGCCCGGCGACGTCCAGCAGCTCGAGCTGGGCGCGCCCCGCAGCCGGCAGCACGAACGCCACGCGCAGGCGATCACCCGTCATCGGATTCGGCCGCAGGGCGTCGAGTGCGAGTGCGAGCGGTGCGCTGGCGCCCACGGCGGTCGTGTTGCCGGGCCCGAGCGTCGCGTACGGGCTCGCGTTGCCGTTCACGTCCACGGCGGCCAGCTTGTACCAACTCCCGGCGGGTCCGGGATCGGTGTAACCGGTGTCGGACAACGTCGCCACGGCATTGGCGGGTCCGGGCGTGAAATCGGACGCGCTGCCGCGGTAGAGGGCGTAGTACCACAGGTCGGGCTCGGTGTTGGCGCCCCAGTGCAGGTGCGTGGCGGACGCCGCGTAGGCAGCCGTGAATGGCGCCGGCGGCGCGGGCGGCAGGTTGTCCACCGAGTAGCCCGAGTCCGGCGGCGAGTCGAAGTACGTCGCCGGATCGGAGGTGATGGCGCTCACGAACAGCGTGCTGCGATGGATGCCGTCCGCGTTGGAATCGGCGAGCGTGGGAACCACCACCACGTAGGCCGAGTCGGCGCGCGCCGTCAGCGTTGCCACGAAGTCCCAGCCGTCCACCTGCAGCGCCGCGCGCCGCGCGTGCCCGGCGGACGAGGCGCCCGCAGGTCGCACGGTGGACGGCGCGAAACCCGCCGCCACCTTGCGGTACACGTCGTACTGGGTGATCGGCGTGCCCGATCCGCGATAATCGTATCCGCTGGCGCGGAACCGCAGCCGCACCTCGTGGCCCTGATCGTCGCCGACGTCCTGAATGCTGGCGATCGCGGGGCTGGCACTGGCCACAATCCGCACGCTGACGGGCGCGGAGCTGCTGCCGCACAGTCTGGCGTCGCCCTTGTAGACGGCCGTGAACGTGCGGCTGCCGAGCCGCGGCGCGAACAGCGCGAGCCCAGCCGTGCCACCGACCACCGGGGCCGTGCCGAGCAGCGTGGTGCCGTCGAAGAACCGCACCGAGTCCGTGGGAGACGTCGTGCCGCCGGCCGCGAGCGCGACGCCGGCCTGCAGCGTGAGCGGTGCGTTCAGCACGCACGGATTGGGGCTCGCGGTCAGCGTCGTGCGCGTGAGCTGCAGCGCCGTCAGCAGCGAGGCGCTGCTGCCGATGTAGTTGGCGGTGGCCAGATCGACGCGGCCATCGCCGTTCACGTCGCCGGCCGCCACGTAGTAGTCGGACTGGCCGGTCGGGTAGTCGATCTTCGGGCCGAACGTGCCCGTACCGGTGCCGAGCATCACCGAAACCGTGCTGGAAATTCCGTTGGCGATCACGAGATCGGCGCGGCCGTCGCCGTTCACGTCGGCGGCGGCGACGCCGAATGGACTGTTCCCGGCGGGGTAATCGGTGCGCGTGTAGGCGCCGGAGCCGTTGTCGAGGAACACGGAAACGAGGTTGGAGCCCTGATCCACCACCACGAGCTCGTAGCGCCCGTCGCCGTTCAAGTCGGTCACCACGAGCCCGGCGGGATTGACGCCGGTCGCGTAAAGCGTGTTCGAGGGGAACTGGTTGGACCCGTTGTTGAGCAGCACGGCCACGGCGTTGCTGTTGTAGTCGGTGACCACGATGTCGAGCCTGCCGTCCTTGTTGATGTCGGCGAGCGCCACCGTCATGGGATTGGACCCCGTCGCCCAGTCGGTCTTGGCCCCGAACGTACCGTTGCCGTTGCCGAGCAGGACGGAGACGGAGGTCGCACCGCCGTTGGCGGTGACGAGATCCAGCCGGCCATCGCCGTTGACGTCCCCGATCGCCACCGACTGCGGCTGGAGGCCGGTCGTGAAGTTGGTGGCCGCTCCGAATCCCCCGGCGCCGTTGCCGAGCAGCACCGAGACGTTGTTCGAGCCGTAGTTCGGCACCACCATGTCCGGGATGCCGTCGTTGTTGAGATCCGCGAACATCGCGGCTTGTGGAGTGGTGCCGGTCGGATAGTCGTTGCGCGCCCCCAGCGCGCCCGAGCCGTTGGCGAGCATCACCGAGATCCCGCCCCCGTTGACGTTGGCGGTGGCGGCATCGCTACGCCCGTCGCCGTTCAGGTCGGCGATCGTCACCCAGCGCGGGTTCGCTCCCACCGGCGTGTCGACCTTGGGCGCGAACCCGGCCGGCTGGAACAGCAGCGTGATCGCGGATGCGAACTGATCGGTCGCCACCAGATCGGGCCGGCCGTCACCGTTCAGGTCCGCGGCCACGATCCCCCAGGCGTTGCCGGTGACCGGGGTGTCGAATCGGCTGCCGAACCCGCCCGCGCCGTCCCCCGCGAGCACGGTCACGGAAGCGGAATCGTAGTTCGCGGTCGCGATGTCCATCTTGCCGTCGTTGTTCAGATCCGCGACCACCAGCGTCGCAGGGCTGCCGTTGACGGCGAAGTCCGTCCGGGCGCCGAAGCCGCCGGTGCCGGTGCCGAGGAACACCGACACCGACTTCGAACCCTGGTTGCTGCACAGCAGGTCGGGCTTGCCGTCGCCGTTCACGTCGGCGATCGCCAACGAGCTGGTGGTATTCCCGGTGGTGTAGTCCGTGCGCGCGCCGAATGCGCCGGCGCCGGTTCCGAGCCGCACCGAGATCGCGTTGAAGCCGTAGTCCGCGACCGCGATGTCGGGGATGCCGTCGTTGTTGAAGTCCCCGACCTGCACGTGGAACGGGTTGGCGCCGGTCGCGTACGCCACGCGCGGCGCGAATCCGCCCGAGCCGTTGGCGAGCAGCACGGAAACGGCGCCCGAGCCGCCGTCGGCCGTCACCAGGTCGGGCCGCCCGTCGGCGTTCAAGTCGGCGATCGCGACCGACTGTGGCTGGGTGCCGGTCGGGTAGTCGGTGCGGGCGCCGAATCCGCCCGCGCCGTTGCCGATGAACACCGACACCGAGGCCGCGCCGTAGTTCGCCACGGCCAGATCCAGCCTGCCGTCGCCGTTCAGGTCCCCGATCGCCACGGCGCTGGGGCTGGCGGCGGTGGCGATGTCGGTCCGCGGCAGGAACGCGCCGCCTCCGGCGCCGAGCAGGATCGACATGTTGTTCGAGTAGTAGTTGACGACGACGAGATCCGGCCTGCCATCGCCGTTCAGGTCGGCGGCCTGCACCCAGCGGGTGCCGAACGGGGTCGCGTAGTCCTGGCGCACGCCGAGACTGAACGCCTGCGCGGCGGACGAGCGCGGCTGGAACGCCGCCGACAGGCACAGGAGTCCCGCGACCAGAGGCGCGCCCAGCCGGCGCCAGTGATCGAGGTGAGCGCGGACGCGCGCGACAGGTGCTGCGGCGCTACGGTGCATGAGCGGCCTCCGGGACGGGTTGAGGCTCCATTTTACGCGGGCGCTCTGCGGCGCGAACAGCCCAATGTGGGCGGCCGCTGGGTTTTTCCGCCGGCGGGGCCGGAGGCGGTGCCGCCTTCGCCGTTCGACTTCCCGTGGCCGCTGAAGTAGAACTCGGCGCCCCATGGGCCTCGAGATCGCCGCCTGCCGCACGCCCGACGAGACGATCGCCTCGATCGGGCCGGTGGCCCACTATTTCGGCATCCCGCTGCGGCCGCAGGACCACGTGCGGTTCACGCCGTTCGTCGAACCCTCGCGCGCGTTCACGGCGCGCGACGATGGTGTGGTGGTGGGCGGCTGCGCGTCGTTTCCGTTCGAGCTGACGGTGCCGGGCGGGTTCGTGCGCGCGGCGGGCGTGACCACGGTGGGCGTGCTGCCCACCCACCGCCGCCGCGGCATCCTGCGCGACCTGATGCGCGAGCAGCTCGACGACGTGCGCCGGCGCGGCGAGCCGGTGGCGGCGCTGTGGGCGTCCGAGGACACGATCTACGGGCGATTCGGCTACGGCATGGCATCGGTGTGCGCGGACATCGAGCTGCCGAAGGCCTCGGTGGCGTTCGCGCTGCCGTTCGAGCGGCGTGGAAGCTTCCGGCTGCTCGGCGAGGCCGAGGCGCTGGCCGCGTTCCCAGAAGTCTACGACCGCGTGCGGGCGCGCCAGCCGGGCATGCTGTCACGCGTGCCCGAGTGGTGGCAGCATCGCGTGCTGGCGGATTCCGAGCACCGCCGCCAGGGTGGCGGCCACATGAATCGCGTGCTGCTCGCGCGCGACGGCCGCGCGAGCGGCTACGCGTTGTATCGCCTGTTCCAGAAGTTCGAGGCGGGCGTGACGGTCGGTCACCTGCAGGTGATCGAGGCGGTCGCCGATGGCGCCGACGCCACGCGCGAGCTGTGGCGTCACCTGCTCGACATCGACTGGGTGGCGAGCATCAAGGCGACGCTGCTGCCGCTCGATCACCCGCTGTGGTTCCTGCTCGCGCGCCCGCGCGAGGCGGGACTGCGCGTGCGCGACGGCCTGTGGATCAGGCTCGTGGACCTGCCGGCGGCGCTCGCCGCGCGCGGGCGGGGCGACGCCGCCCCCGTCGTGATCGAGGTGGCGGACGCGTTCTGTCCGTGGAACGCGGGCCGCTGGCGCATCGCGCCCTCCGGCGTCGAGCGCACCACCGCCGAGCCCGAGCTGGCGTGCGACGTCGGTACACTCGGCTCGGTCTACCTCGGGGGCTTCACGTTCCGTCGGCTGGTGCGCGCCGCGCGCGTGGCCGAGCTGCGCGCCGGCGCCGCGGAACGCGCCGACGCGCTGTTCCCGGCCGATCTCGCCCCGTGGTGTCCCGAGATCTTCTGACCGCGGCAACCCCGAGCGCGCGCTCCATCTGAACCGCCCGCGGCGGTATGGCGGATCCGCGCCGGCGATCCCACCCTCACGCCGCGACCGTCTCGACGCGCGCCGGCGCCTCCCGCGCACCGAACACCAGCAGCCAGGTCGCGGCCACCAGCTCTCCCGGCGCGAGCGCCCGCGCGATCGGATCGATGACGGTCGCGAGCTTCATCGGGAACAGGCTCGTCACCGCCGTCGCCATGTCGCCGGCGGCCGCCAGCAGCAGCAGCACACCCAGGATCTTCGGCAGGAATCCGGAGCGAAGCACGAGGATCCCGAACGGCACCAGCCACAGCGACCAGAACACCCACACCACGGCGAAGCCCTGGCCATGGATGCGCAGGAACAGATACGCCAGCGAGTCGAGCTGGGGCCTCGAGAACGTGGCGAGGAACGGGGGCGCGCCCACGATGACCAGCGCGGCGAGCTCGTTCATCGCGTTCAGGAACATGATCGGCACCGACATGGCGACCAGGATCGCGAGTTGCACCGCCGCGCTGCGGTTGACGGACTCGAACAGACGATAGAGCGCGAGGCCGAGGTACAGGAACACGACCTGGTGGAACAGCTCGCTGGCGATGCCGAGCCGCAGCAGCGTCTCCGAGGCCCGGATGTGCGCGGCGGTCGTGGCCGCGTCGCCGTACACGAACAACGCCTTCGGGATGAAGATCAGCCCCGGCAGCCCGGTGACGACCATCAGTGCGTACAGCAGGCCCGCGAACCGCGCTTGTTGCCTGGTGGAGCGCATGCGTCCTCCCATGGTGGAGTGGGGACCCGTGCCATTGGTTACGGGGCCGGGTGGTTGGGGGTTTCTGGTTCGCCTCCGGGCAGCCCCGGCGGCAGCGTCCGAGGGCCGACGCGTCGGGCCGTGGACGACGAACACCTTGGGCCCTGCTGGGCCGTCCGCCGCGCCCGTGCCCCCCGGCTCCGGATTGGGAGGGTTTTCATTGCCGGTGAACCGCCCGTCGGCGACGGTTCGCGTTCCGGCGCGGAGGACTCGCCCGGGCGGGCGCCCATGGTCGTGGCGGCGCCGACCACCCGACCGCGTCCACCCCGAACGCCGCATCGCGGACAATCGTTCACGGAGGATCGCGTGCATCGCGCCGCACGGACCGTCCTGCTGCTATCCGCCATTCACTCCCGCCTGCCCGCGGCGTCCGCGTCCGCCGTGCACGAGGTGCCATTCGAGATCGCGAGCAACAAGGCGTTCGTGCAGGTGACCGTGAACGGCTCGGCGCCGCAGTGGTTCATCCTCGATTCGGGCTGCGCCGGCGGCTCGGTGATCGCGCGCGAGTGTGCGGACCGGCTGGGAATCGCGCGCGGCCGCGCGACGGAGCGCCACCTGGGCGCCGGCAGCGGCGTGTCCGTCGGCGTGTCCACGGCGGCCGACGCGGTGCTCGGGCTCGGTGAGGACACGGTGGGCGTGGCGTCCCCGCGCGTGTTCCCGCTCGCCCACGTCGCCCGCTTCGAGGGCCGGCGCGTGGATGGGCTCGTGGGCGAGGACTTCCTGCTGCGGCACGTGGTCGAGATCGACTACGCGCATCGGCGGCTGCGGATTCGGGACCCGCGCGGCTTCACCCCGCCACGTGGAGCGACGGTGGTCCCGATCGCGCTCGAGCACGGGCTCGCGGTCGTGGGGGGCGCGATCGCGCTGCCGGGCGGCGGATCGATCCCTTGCCGATTCGTGATCGACACCGGTGTGCGGGCCACGGTGATCCTCTACCGCCCATTCGCCATCGCCCACCATCTGCTCGATGCGCCGGGCGACCTCGCCTCCGCTGTGGTGGGCGGCGGCGCCGGCGGCGAGACGATCGGCGACGTCGGGCGGCTGGCATGGCTCGCACTCGGTGAGGCGCGGTTCGAGCGTCCGACCGCGGTGTACTCGCGCGACACGGTCGGGGTGTTCGCGAGCGAGGATCCGGACGGCATCATCGGCGGCGAGCTGTTGCGGCGCTGCCGCGTGACGTTCGACTACCCGCACCGGCGGCTGATGCTCGAGCGCCATCGCGGTCCGGGCGCCTTCGAGTACGACATGAGCGGTTTGTTCCTGACCGCCGAGGGCGACCGCTTCGACACCGTCATGGTGTACGGGGTCACGAGCGGCACGCCGGCCGCGGAGGCGGGCGTCCGTCCCGGCGATGCGATCCTCGCCATCGATGGCGCGCGCGCGCCGGATCTCACGCTCGAGCGTGCACGCGCCATGCTGCGCACGCCCGGCGCGCATCGCCTCGAGCTCGAGCGTGGGAACGAGCGGCGCGAGATCCGGATCGAGGCGCGCCCGCTGGTATAGCAGCGGGCGCGGCGGTCACGCGAGCGCGTACAACGCATCGCCGCCCCGCACCTCGCTGTCCTCGAACACGGACGCGTACACGCCGGCGGTGTGGCGGGCCTCGCGCACCAGCGTGCGCATCACGCGTGGGTCGCGCGGCACCTCGTCAACGGGCTGGGTCACCGCACCCGCACGACGCGCTGCGTGATCGCCCGCGCCCCGGTCTCGAGCCGCACGAAGTAGACGCCCGCTGCGGCGGCGCGCGGCTCCCACGTGACCGCATGCGGTCCGGCGCGCCGCAGACCGTCCTCCACCACCGCGACGCGACGGCCGGCGAGATCGTAGACCGCCACGCGCACGCGGGTGTCGTTCGGCAGGGCGTAGTCGATGCGCACCACGCCGCGCGCGGGGCTGGGACTGGCGCGCATCGCGAACGCCAGCGGCGCGGTCGTGGGCGGCGCGGCCGCGACCGGCGGCGTCACGAACTGCACGATCCCCTGCGCGGGGAACCCGCCCACCGACTGGAACCGCCCGCCGGCGAACAGGCTCGTGCCATCGAGCGCGAACGCGAACACCAGGTTGTCGGCGCCCGTGGCGAATGCCGTCGCGTGTCCGGGACTGGCGACCGTCACCTCGCCCATGTACGCGTGCGGGGCGCCGTCCAGCGCGGTGAAGCTGCCGCCCACCTCGACGTCGGTGCCGTTCAGCAGCAGCGCGCTCACCGAGCCCGCCGCATTGGGATTCCAGGTCGACGCGGCGCCGGTGCTGGTGCTCAACGCCGCCAGCCGGTTGCGCGACTGTCCGCCGATGGTGGTGAAGTTTCCGCCTGCGTACAGCACGCTGCCGTTCAGCAGCAGCGCGCCGATGCTGCTGTTGGGGGCCGGGTTCCAGGCCAGCAGCGCGCCGGTCGATGCGCTGACCCCGGCCAGGTCCACCACCGTGGTCGCGCCGACCTTGTTGAACACGCCGCCGAAGTACACGTTGGTGCCGTTGGTCGCGATCGCGTTGACGTTGCCGTTCACGCCTGGGTTCCAGCTCGCCAGCGCGCCGGTGGTGGTGCTGACGGCCGCGAGATGGCCGCGGGTGGTGCCATCCACGGTGGTGAACCCGCCGCCCAGGTAGAGCCGCGTGCCGCTGACCGCCAGCGCGCGCACGATGTTGTCGGTGCTGGCCGCGAACGCGGTCTTGGCGCCGGTCGCGAGATCGAATGCGGCCAGGTTGGCGTGGGCGAGCCCGCCCGCGTTGGCGAACGATCCGCCCGCGAAGACATTGGTGCCATCGGTCGCCAGCGCATTCACGCTGCCGTCGGTGCCGGGGTTCCAGGAGGTGACCGTGCCCGAGGCCTCGTCGATCGCCGCTAGGCTCGCGCGCGGCACGCCGCCCGCGCTCGTGAACCCTCCGCCGGCCCAGATCTCGGCGCCGGTGGTCACCGCGGCCGCGATCACGTTCACGGTGTTGTTGACGTTCGGGTCCCACGCCTGCGCGTTGCCGCTCGCCACGTCGAGCGCGGCGAGGTTGTGGCGCGGCTGGCCGCCGATCGCCGTGAACGCTCCGCCGACGTACAGCGTCGCGCCGCGCGACAGCAGGCACGTGGCATTGCCGGTGGGATTCGGGTTCCAGCTCGTGGCCGCGCCGCTGGCGGCGTCGAGCGCCGCCAGGCTCGCGCGCGCCTGGCCACCGATGTTGGAGAAGTAGCCTGCGGCGTACACCGTCGAGCCCGCCGGCTCGATCGCGACCACGGCGTTGTCGGCGTTGGGATTCCAGCTCGTGACGGCGCCCGATCCGAGATCGATCACGGCGATGTGGCCGCGCGCCTGCCCGGCGATCTCCGTGAACCCGCCGCCCGCGTACAGTCTGCCGTTGTCGATCTTCGTCGTGTACACGAAGTCGTTGGCCTCGGCCGCCCATGGCCGTGCGAAGCCGGTTTGGGTGTCGAGGATCGCGAGCCGGGTGCGCGCGCCGCCGCCCGCGTGCAGGAACTGTCCTCCGGCCACGAGCCCGCCGCCGCCGAACGCGAGGCTGAACACGGCGTCGTCCGCGCCCGGGTTCCAGTCCAGCGGCTCGCCGGAGGTGGCGTCCAGCGCCGCCAGGTTGCTGCGCAGCACGCCCGCCACGCTCGTGAACGCGCCGCCGATGAACACGCGCTGGCCCTCGATCGCGATCGCGAACACCTCGCCGTCCGGGCACGGGTTCCACGGGGCCAGCGACTGGTATGCGTACACGTGCGCGAGATTGCGGCGCGGCACGCCGTTCACGTGCGTGAAGAAGCCCCCCAGGTACCAGCCGCCGTTGCCATCCGAGGCCATCGCGTCGATCCGGCCGTCCACGCGCGGCAGCCAGTTGGCCTGCCCGGTCACGGGATCGAACGGCACGGCGCTGCCGGTGGCCGGTCCGATCTGCGAGAACGATCCGCCCAGGTACAGCGTGCCGTTGACCGGCAGCAGCGCGGACACCTGCGAATCGGTAACGTACAGGTCCCTGCGCACGGTCTTCCACTGGTCGTCGTCCAGGATCGTCCCGGTGCCGCCGGCGCGCGCGAGGAACGCGCCGGACGGATTCGACAGCGTGACGGCGAACGTCTCGTCGCTCTCGCTCTTCGCGTCGCCGCGCACCGCGACCGAAACGGTGTGCGACAGCTCGCCCGGCGCGAACACGACCGTGCCGCCGGCCGCGACGTAATCGCTGTCGGCCACGGTGGCAACCCCGTCGGCGGTGTTCCAGTCCACGGTCACGGTGCTGGTGGAGGGCGCGGTCAACGTGACGGTGAACGTGGCGGGGCTCGTGCCCGCATCGCCCTCGGGCACCGCGCGATCGCCGATCGTGAGCGAAGGCGTCGCGCTGCACGCGCCGAGGTTGGGCGCAGGGTATGGCCCGAGCGTACGGGTCCCCGCGACGTAGCAGCGTCCCGGCCCCAACACCACCGCCGCACCCCCGCCCGACTGCGGAACCCAGGCCGTGGGCGTTCCGGTGGTCGCGTCGAGCGATGCCAGACCGGAACGCGGCTGTCCGCCGACGTTCTGAAAGTTGCCCGCGGCGGTGAGCAGGTTGCCGTCGATCGCCATGCCGTGCACCGCGCCGTCGAATCCGGGATCGAACGCGAGCACCGCGCCGGTGGCGTAATTGAGCGCGGCGAAGTAGTTGCGCGATTGCCCGCCGACCGTGCTCATGAAGCCGCCGATGTAGATCCCGTTCGGTCCGGCGACCATGCACGTGGCCGGAAACGTCGACGTCTGCGTGAACGTCGTGGCATTGCCGGTGGAGGTGTCGTATGCGGCGAAGGCTCCGTTCTGGGTCAACGTGCCCTGGATGGACTCCGAGACGTAGAGCCAGCCGCCAAGCACCATGCTGGTGACCGGGCCCTGTGGAATCGGCGGCGACCACGTGCTCACCGTGGCCGAAAACGCGTCCACGCGCGCGATCCCATCGTGGAATTGATTCCCCACGCCGCTGAAGGCGCCGCCCACGTACAGCCATCCTCCCGCGCACAACAACGCGTACACCGGGGCGTCCGTGTCGGCGCTCCACGCGGCCACCGCGCCGGTGGCCGCGTCCACGGCGGCGAGATTGGCACGCGCCTGGACGCCCACCTGCGTGAACGTGCCGCCCAGGAACACGCGCGTGCCCTGCACCGCGATCGCGGTCACGTTCGTGCCGGGGACGCCGCCGGTGACGTTCGGATCGAACGCCGTTGCCGCGCCGGTGGCCAGATCGAACGCCGCGGCGTTGTTGCGCGATACCACGTTCACGCTCGTGAATTGGCCGCCCACGAACATCGCGCCGCCGCTCACCGCGATCGTCTTGGCGAACAGCATCGGGTTCGGGTTCCACGCCGCGGCGAGTCCGGTCGAGCCGTCCACGGCGGCCATCATGCTGCGATACTGGCCGCCGATGATGCTGAACGGACCCGAGACGTAGACCGTGGACCCGCTGGCCGTCACCAGATTGGGCTTCCCATCGGGGTTCGGATTCCAGCCCATCGCCGTGCCGAGCACGGGGTCGAGCGCGGCGAGTCCGTTGCGCGGGGCGGAAGCGATCGTGGCGAAGTCGCCCGCGACGTACAGCGCGCCGTTGGCCAGCGCCATCGAATACACGGCCGCGTTCGGCGCCGGCACCCACGGCAGGGGCGCCCCCGTTCCGGCATCGAACGACGTCAGGAACGAGCGCGTCGGCATCGTGGTCGTGCTGTAGTTGCCGGCGAGGAACACGCTCGAGCCCGACACGAGGATCGAAAAGATGCCGGGCGAGATCGGCGGGGCCCAGGCGGCCACCGTGCCGGAGGCGGCGTCGATGCGGGCGACCCCGGGGTGCGTCGCGCCTCCCACCGTGTTGAAGTAGCCTCCGACGTAGATGTTGGTCCCCGCCACCACGCAGCAGTTGACCGTGTTGTCGAGCCCGGGATTCCAGGCCGTCGCCGCGCCGGTGCTCGCGTCCACCGCCCCCAGGAAATGCCGCGCGGCGCCGCCGAGCGAGTCGAACTGCCCTCCCACGAACAGCGAAGCGCCGGCGAGCGCCAGCGTCTGGACCACGCCGTCGGAACCCGGGTCCCACGGAGCGACCGCGCCGGAGCCGAGCACGTGCGCGAGATTGCGGTGCGCGACTCCGCCCACGTGGCCGAATTGCCCGCCCACGAACCAGCCTCCCGCGCCGTCCGGAACCACGGCGTTGACGATGCCATCGATGCGCAGCCGCGGGCCGGTCAGCAGGCCCGTCGCGGGGTCTAGCAAGACTCCGCCTCCGGTGTTGGGACCCACGTGCGTGAACGCGCCCCCGACGTAGAGGGTGTTCGCGTCGCGCGCGATCGTCGACACGAACCCGTCGGTGACCCACAACGTGGTGTCCACGATCGCCTGGGCCCGGGCCCGCATCGGCAGGGCGAGACCGGTGATCGCGAGCAGGACGGTGGCGAGGATTTCCGCGCGCCGGCGGGCCCGGGGCGCATGGACAAAGCGGTCGGGGGTCATGTGCGGCCTCACGGGGGACGCGTGCCGGGGGGTGCGGAGGGGCCGGCATCAAGGCTAGCACCGCCTGGGCGCGATCGGCGCGGGAATTTTTGCGGTGCTACCGGCGATGCGGCCCCGCGGAGTGCCCGGCCAGCGTCGCATAGGCAGCGTCCATGGGCGCGTCGCCGTTCGGCCAGTCGTGCTCCTTGCCCGGCGTGTCGGGCCGCGGGTGCGACAGCACGAATGCGGCGACGTCGTAAGCCTGCTGATCGGTCAACGTGCCGGGCCGGTCGCGCGGCATGTTCCAGCGGATGAACGCCGCGGCGGTGCGGACCCGCGACATGCCGGCGCCGATTGCGAACGACCCCGGCCCCCATAGGGGCGGGATCCCGACGCCGCCTTGCCCGGCGGTCCCATGGCAGCGCACGCAGTTCTGCGCGAACACCCGCGCCCCCGCACCGGCATCGCCCGTGCGCGGCGCCAGCGTGCGGTAGCCGAGCCACGGCGCGCGCCGGCCCTGTGGCATGCCGCTCGACAGGAACGCCATGTACGAGACGATGTCGATCATGTCCCGGCCGTTGGGATCGAGCGGGACGCCGTTCAGGCTGCGGCGCATGCACTCGTTCACGCGATCCTCGATCGTGATCACCCGCCCGGCGCGCGCGTTGTACTGCGGGAAGGTGGCGAACGTGCCCACCCACGCGCTGGACCCGGCCCGCGTGCCGGCGTCGAGGTGGCAGTTCGTGCAGGCGAGCCGGCTCGAGACGTGGGCGGGGAGCGAGTCGCGCGTGGCGAGCACGAGCGCGCGGCCGCGGCGAATCGAGGCGCCGAGCGCCCCGCCCGGGATGCGCGCGCTGTCGGGCACGGCGAACCCGCGCGGGGCGGCGACCGAATCGGGGAGCAGCGCCAGGCTCGGGTCCGCGGGCGGGGCATGCCGTCCGCATCCGGCCGCGCACAGCAGCGATGCGATCGGCAGGGCGAGCAGCGCCACGGCCGTCAGCGACGCGAACCGCGGGAATGAGATGGCCATCCGAGGAAAACGAGGGAGTCGGGACCGGGCTGGAATTCGAACCGCGGCGCGGCGTTCGGCCGCGCCGCGGTCGAACACGGGCTACGGGCGCAGCGTCTCCCAGCCCTCCGAGTACTTGGTGGTGATGTACCACATCGCGCCCTTGACCGGCGTCACGGTGGGCAGCAGTTCGGATTCCTTGACGCCGAGCAGGTCCATCGCGTGGTGGCAGACGTGGAACACCACGCCGCGTTTGGTCAGGCTCGCGATGTCGTCCGCGAACTTGGTCGTGGGCCGGGTGGTGACGGCGAACGTGGCCGGCCCGTAGGTGATGACCTCGAGCTGCACGTTGTCCTGGCCGACGTCGTCGAGCAGGTTGGTCAGGTGCTTGGTCATCACCCACTGTCCCATCGAGTCGCCCTCGGTCCACTGAAACAGGATGTGCTTCTTCTTCGGCACGGCGCTGTGGGCGGACGGGATGGAGACGGACGCGGAGAACAGCAGCACGGCGGACAGCAGCAACAGGCGACGCATGTTGGTGGGACCTCCAGGGGGAAAAGGCCGGCGCATCTGCGCGGACCCGCGCAGTCGACGCGGCATCCTAGTGCGCCCGGCCGGCCGGAACAACGGCGATCTGCGGATCCGCGTAGGATCGAGCATCGCATGAAGATGTGACCGCACGGGTCACACGGCGCCGCGCGCCGCCCGCGCCTCCCACCCGTGCGCGTCCACGCCCCTGACGATCAGCCACAGGCACAGGGACGACTCGCCCACGAGCGCGGGCAGCAGGATGTAGGGATATAGCCGGTTGGCGAGCGGCGGCGACAGCAGCAGGGCGAAGCTGTCCGTGAGATAGCAGGCGCCGGCGAGCTGCATCAGCACGCCGATCGCCTTCGGCAGGAAGCCGGAGCTGAAGATCAGGCGCCCGACGATCAGGCAGAAGCAGCCGAAGAAGATCAGCGCGACGCCGAACCCGTAATCGTGCGAGCGGATCGCCAGCATGGTCATGACGTCGAGCTGCGGCGACGGGAACGCCTGCAGGTACCCGGCCCGGCCCAGCGGGAACAGCGCCTCGACCAGCGGCATCGTGGTGGCCGCCTCGACCGCGATCGAGACCACGTTGAACACCACCGCGAGCAGCGCCAGATCGCGGCTCACGGGCCGCAGCAGCACGTACAGGATCATCAGCAGCACGATGGCGCAGATCAGCAGCACGAACTCGGAGGCGAGCCCCACCCGCCACAGCGGCTCCATCGCCCGGATCCGGGCCGCGGTCCCGGCCGGATCGCCGGGGACCACGAGCCTGCCGCGCACGACCGCCTCGCCGAACAGCCCGAGCACGATGATGACGAGGTACAGCACGCCGCCGATGCGGGCGAGCGTGCGCGGGGACGTGCGGGCCGGGTGGGTTTGCAGATCTCCTCCACGCGCGATCAGCCGGAGATCGGCCGCAGCTCGCTCGCCGCCGGCAGGCCGGATTCGATCTTCACCTCGCGGAACAGCGCGTGGACGGAGGGATCGAGCATCGGCGCCTCGAGCGGCCACACCAGTGTGGCGTCCCGGCGGCGCGGCGCGAAGCGATCGAGATCCAGGATCGGGTGCAGCGCCGGCGTCAGGCGCGCGAGCGTCGGCGACAGCGCGTACAGCAGGCGGACGTTCACGATCTCGACCGCGACGTCGAGCTCTCCGATCCGCACCGCGGCCTCGGCCATCATCAGCAGGCCGATCGATCCGATGCCAGTCCGCTCGCGCAGCTCGTGCACGATCCGGCGCGCCTCCTCCGCGTGCCCGGCGCGCGCGGCCAGCAACGCGTCGATGGCGCGCAGGTCGTCGGGGCGGGCGTGGTCGGCCGCGCCTTCGCGGCGCGAGCGCTCGGCGGCGGGAAGGTCGCCCCGTCGCAGCGCGAGCCAGGCGCGATCCAGGTGCACTCCCGTCACGTAGAACGGGTTGTCGGTCGCGCGGCGCACGCGATCGAGCAGCGCCAGCGCCTCGTCCTCGCGGCGGGTGCCCTGCGCGATCAGGATCACCCAGAACATCGCGAAGCAGTCCAGGGGATCGATGTCGAGCGCACGCCGCGCGTAACGCTCGCCGGCCGCCAGATCGGCGTCCTCCACCTCGAGCACGACCAGATTGAGCAACGCGGGCGAGAAGCGCGCGTCGGATTCGAGCGCGCGGAGCAGCGCCGCCCGGGTGCCGGCGATGTCGCCCATGAAGTGCAGGCTGAGCGCCAGCGCCTTGTGACCCTCGGGCAAGCGCGGATTCAGCGACAGCGCGTGGCGTGCGGCCTCGAGCCCGAGCCGGGTGAGCTCGTCGATGCTCGTGGCCCGGCTCCACTGGCACAGCTGTCCGTAGCAGTCGGCGATCCCCGCCCACGCCAGCGCGTAGCTCGGATCCACCTGGGTCGCCGCGCGGAACTTATCCAGCGCCTCGTTCAAGGACGCCTCGGTGTACTGCCCGTACAGCTCGCGACCCTTGAGGTACAGGTCGTAGGCGCGCACGTCGCGCGGGCGATCCTCGGCCATCCTGGCCACGTCGGCCGGCGACAGCGCCACGCGCAGGGCTTCGGCGATCGAGGACGCGATCTCCCCCTGCACCGCGAACACGTCGTCCATGGTGCGGTCGTAGCGCTCGGCCCACAGCTGGAAGCCGTCGCCGGCGTTCACGAGCTGCGCGGTGATGCGCACGCGCCCGCCGGCGCGTCGCACGCTGCCCTCCAGCACCGAACCCACGCCCAGCTCCGCCGCGACCCGGGGCAGATCGGCGGGCTGACCGCGATAGCGCTGGACGGCATTGCGCGACGCGACGCGCAGCCCCTTGATCTTGGACAGATCGGTGAGGATGTCCTCGGTGATGCCGGAGCAGAAGTAGTCGCTGTCGGGATCGTTGCCGATGTTCTCGAAGTACAGCACCGCCAGCGACGGCTTCGCGGGCGCGGCGGCCGCGACGACGCCGGACGGCGACGACAGCTCGAGCTCGAGCGCGTGCAGCTCGCGCCCGATGTCGCCCACGTCGCGCGGGCGATCCTCGGCGGTCTTGGTGAGACAGCGCCGCAGCACGTCGCGCAGCCGCGGCGGCGTGGTCGGCGGCAGCGCGTTCCAGTCCGGCTCGCGCTCCAGGATCCTGGCGATGGTGTCGGACACGGTCTCCCCGGCGAACACCGGGCGGGCGGTCAGGCACTCGAACAGGATGCAGCCGAACGCCCACACGTCGGAGCGCCGATCCAGCTGCTTCCCGCGCGCCTGCTCGGGGCTCATGTAGGCGGCGGTGCCGAGGATGATGCCGGCGCCGGTGGCCGACAGCGCCATCGTCGGCGAGGCCGACAGGTCGGAGGACGAGCCCGCGGCCTCGATCCCCCCCTTCGCCAGCCCGAAGTCCAGCACCTTGACGCGACCCGAGGGCATCAGCATCACGTTCCCGGGCTTCAGATCGCGGTGCACGATGTCGCGCTCGTGCGCCGCCGAGATCGCGGCCGCCATCTGCGCGCCCACCTCGAGCGCATCCTGCAGGGGCAGCGGGCCGCGCGCGAGGCGCTGCGCCAGCGTCTCGCCTGGGACCAGCTCCATAACCAGGAACGGCGCGCCGTCGGCGTCCTCGAGCCCGTAGAGGATCGCGATGCCGGGATGGTTGAGCGACGCCAGCAGGCGGGCCTCGCGCTCGAAGCGCGCGAGCCGCTCCGGGTGCTGCGCGAACGCCGCCGGCAGGCCCTTGATCGCCACCTCGCGCCCGAGCCGCGTGTCGCGCGCGCGGTACACCTCGCCCATTCCCCCGGCGCCGAGCGGCGCGAGAATCTCGTACGGCCCGAGCAGGGTTCCCGAGTCGAGCGGCATCGGTCGAATGTACCACGGACGTTGCGGGCGGCAGCCCGCGCCTGGGCCGTCCGTGACTGCCATTGTGGCGGCCGGCGGGACGCCCGAGCGCCAGGTGCTACCCTCCGACCCCGTGCGGATCGCGACCTGGAACGTGAACTCGCTGAAGGCGCGGCTCGAGCGGGTGATGGGCTGGCTCGAGCGCGCCCGGCCCGACGTGCTGCTGATGCAGGAGACGAAGCTCGCCGACCCGGACGCGCCGGTCGAGGCGTTCCGGCACGCGGGCTATGCGCTCGCCCACCATGGCGAGGGGCGCTGGAACGGCGTCGCGATCGCCAGCCGCTGCGGGCTCGAGCACGTGGTGACCCACTTCGGCGAGACGCTGCGGCCGGCACGCACCGCGGACGCGGGCGACGACGAACCGCTGGCCGAGGCCCGGATGATGGCAGCCACCTGCGGCGGCGTGCGCGTGGTGAGCGTGTACGCGCCCAACGGCCGGATGGTGGGGTCGCCGTTCTACGAGGCCAAGCTCCTCTGGTACCGACGCCTGCTGCGCTGGCTCGAGGACGCCGCGCGGCCGGACGAGCCACTGGCGATCGGCGGCGACTTCAACGTGGCGCCGGACGACGCGGACGTGTGGGACCCGAAGCTCGCGCACGGCGGCACGCACGTGTCGCCGCGTGAGCGCGAGGCGCTGGCCGCACTGCATGCGTGGGGGCTGGTGGACGCCTACCGGCTGCGGCACCAGGAGTCGGGCCGCTATACGTGGTGGGACTACCGCGCCGGAAACTTCCACATGAACATGGGGATGCGCATCGATCACCTGCTCGTCACCCGCGCGCTCGCGCAACGCGTGGTATGGGCCGAGATCGACCGCGAGGCGCGCAAGGGCAAGCCGACGCCGTCGGACCACGCGCCGCTGGTGCTCGATCTCGATCGGCCGGGCGCGGCGTTCGACGCCGGCTGGGCCGGCGCCGACGAGCGGTTCGCCGCGCGCCGCACGAAGACGCGCCGGACATGAGCGAAACGGCGCCGCCGGCTGCATGCCGGCGGCGCCGCCCGCTGCGCTGCGTGCGCGGGGTGCTAGTCGATGATCTGCGTTCCGCCCCCGTCGCCACTGCCCGCGCTGAAGTCGATCACGCCGAGGCTCGTGGTCGAGCCCGCGGTGACGATCACGCCCGGGAAGCTGCGATCGCCGGCGGCGCCGTGCACCACCACGTCGTAGGTCCCGGCCGGCAGCACGCTCGCCACGAACACGCCGCTCGCGCCCGGCACCACGCTCGTGATCGTCGTGCCGTTCCGCAGCACGTCCACGCCGCTGACCCAGCCCGGCGGCGCCACCGTGCCCGAGATCGCCCCGGCATCGGCCGCGGCGAGCCCGCGCAGCACGGGACGCAGGAACCAGCTGCCGCCTCCGTTCTGCTGCAGCGACTGGCCGGCGTCGAAGTCGAGCTGCAGCGCCAGCACGCCGCCCGCGGGCACCGAGAAGCTGCCCTGCAGCTTGAGTCCCGACTCCGCTCCGCTCGGCACGGTGAGCGGGCTCGTCACGCCGTCCACGGTGATCGTGTTGTCGTTGCCGAGCACGAGCCGCAGGCCGTCGTAGCTGCCCGATGACACCGAGCCGTTGGCCAGCGCGAGGAACGCCCCGTTCTGGAGCGAGAGCAGGTCCACGGCCTGGGGCGTCGCGTTCAGCACGTCCCAGCCGAGGTTGTCGGCCGCGCCGGCATGGTGGGCCAGCACCGACACGACGTCCACGTTCACGGCCTGCACGGCGGCGGGCGCGTCGGTCATCAGCACCCTGAACTGCCCCACCGACGCGCTCGGGGATGTCGGCGCGGGCGTCTTGCCGCCGCATCCGTACAGCGCCGCGATGGCGATGACGGCAGGAATGAGCAGCTTGCGCATGAGATCCTCCAGCGGGTTTCGGCTGCGAACTGATCCGCCCGGGGGATTCGCAAGCTCCATTCCAACGCGCAACGCCGTGCGCCGCCTCACCCGTTGAGATTCCGCGGCTTGCACGACGCACGCCGGGGCGGCCCCGGCCGTGCGGAATCGAACGGGCCGGGCGGGGCATGGTCCAAAGGCACCAGTCGCGACGGTCCCTGTGGCCACTTTCCGCCCGCCGTTGGGGGGCGCAGGATCCGGAGCGTGTCATCCCACCGGCCCGAATCGCGGGCCGGGATCGCGGACCGTCCCCCACGAGAGGCCATCCCATGCATCGCCCGACCAGGGCCCACGGGGCGTCTGCACGCGCGCTCGGGCATCGAGCGGGCGCACGCGCGCCGCAGCTCGCGACGTTCGCGGCGCTCGCGCTCGCGCTGACGTGTGGAAATGTGACGCGCGCCCACGCGCAACAGATCCCGCTCGATCCCAAGAGCATTCCGCAGTTCGTCGAGCCGTTGCCGATACCCTCGGTGTTGAACGGCACGACGACGACGCCGGGCTCGCCGCTCGTCGTCACCATGAGCGAATTCCAGCAGAAGCTGCTGCCGGATGCGTTCTACGCCGGACTCGCGGCGCCGTACGACGCCGGCAGTTACGTGTGGGGCTACAACCACAGCTATCCGGGCCCCACGATCGTCGCCACGCGCAACGTGCCGACGCACGTGCGGTACGTGAACGATCTCTACAACCCGGCGGGCGGGCCGCTGTACCTGCAGGCCACGGTGCCGGTGGATCAGACCATCCACTGGGCGGATCCGCTCGGCACGGGCATGAGCTTCGAGCGCTACCTGGGTCCGGTGCCGGCGGTCGTGCATCTGCACGGCGGCGAGGTGCCATCCGCGTTCGACGGTGGACCCGATGCGTGGTGGACGCCGGGGTTCGCGTACCACGGGCCGGGTTTCGTGACCGACACCTACACCTATCCCAACGCCCAGCAGGGCGCCTCGATGTTCTATCACGATCACGCGCTCGGCATGACGCGGCTGAACGTCTACTCCGGCCTGGCCGGGTTCTACATCCTGCTCGACCCCTCGATCGAGCCGGCCCAGCTGCCCGGCGGAGCGGCCGACACGCCGCAGGACCAGTACGGGCATTCGTACCGGATCGGGCTCGCGCTGCAGGACCGTGTGTTCGACACGAACGGCCAGCTCCTGTTCCCGAGCGACAGCGACAACCCGGACGTGCATCCCTACTGGACGCCCGAATTCTTCGGCGACGTCATGCTCGTGAACGGAAGATCGTGGCCATACCTGCGGGTGGAGCCGCGGCGCTATCGCTTCGAGTTCCTGGACGGCTCCAACGCGCGGTTCTACGAGCTGCGGTTGATGAACCAGGCCACCGGGCGGCCGGGCCCGGCGTTCTGGCAGACGGGCGGCGACCAGGGGCTGCTGGACGCGGCGGTGAAGCTGAACGATCCGGTCGTGTCCAAGTCGCCGCGGCTGCTGTTCGCGCCGGGCGAGCGCTGCGACGTGGTGATCGACTTCTCCGGGTTCGCCGGGCAGACGCTGACGCTCGTGAACAGCGCCAAGGGACCGTATCCGCGCGGCGACGCGCCGGACCCGCAGACCAGCGGCGTGATCATGCAGTTCCGTGTCGGGACGTCGGTGACGGGCGGCAGCGATCCGAGCCTCGACCCCGCCACCGCCAGCGCGATCCGGCTCGTGCCGATCGAGCGGCCCGTGATCGGGACCCCGCGGCGTACGCTGACCCTGAACGAGCAGCCGGGGACGGACGGGCCGCTCGGGATGTACGTCAACAACACCGGTTGGGACATGCCCACCACGGAGTCGCTGCGGGTCGGGGACACCGAGGTGTGGGAGATCGTCAATCTCACCATGGATTCGCACCCGATTCACATGCACCTGTTCCAGTTCCAGCTCGTGAACCGGCAGGCGTTCAACGAGCGCCAGTACCTGCGCGCGTACGGCTCGCCCCCATTCGGCTCGGGCCCGCCGCTTCCCTACGACAGCCTGGGCGCCGTCACCGGCTTCAAGCTCGGCGGCAATCCGGACGTGACGCCGTTCCTGCACGGGCGGCCGACGCCACCCGATCCCAACGAAACCGGCTGGAAGGACACGTTCCGCATGAACCCGGGCGAGGTGACGCGCGTGGTGGTGCGCGTGGCGCCGCAGGACGCGCTGGCGCTGGCGGCCGCACGCGGTGTCACGCTCGGGCCGGGCGTGAACCTGTATCCGTTCGAGCCATGGGTGGGCATGGGCGCGACCGATGCGTTCGGCTATCCCGGCGGCCCCGGGTACGTGTGGCACTGCCACATCATCGATCACGAGGACAACGAGATGATGCGCCGGTTCGCGGTGCTGGGGCCGGCGGCGGTCCCGTCGCTGCTGGCGGCCGCCGGCGCGGCGGCCGCCGATCGGGCCGCGCTGCCCGCGCAGCCCGAACTGCGTCCGACCTCGCCCAACCCGGCGCGCGTGGAGGCGGTCACGCGATTCGCCTTGCCGGCGCCGGCGCGCGTGGAGCTGCGGTTGTTCGATCTGGCGGGGCGCGACGTGCGCGCGCTGGCCGCGGGCCCGTTCACGGCCGGCGAGCACCAGGTGAGCTGGACCGCGCGTGCCGGGGACGGCCGGCGGCTCGCGTCCGGCGTGTACTTCGTGCGCATGCGGTGTGCGGGCGTGACCCGCACGCAGCGGGTGGTGCTGCTGCCGTGATGTCCGTGCGCCCGGCGCCCGGCGCCCCGTGGCGCGGCGCGAGCGGTTAATCTACGAGGCGTGAGCAACCGGAACCGGTCGGCAGCGGATGCGAGCGGTCACGAGCGGAGCCGGGGCCCGGCGGGTGGGGGGTCCCCCCGCGCGCCCGG
>DASSIN010000067.1:0-2893 GCA_035691845.1 Candidatus Eiseniibacteriota bacterium
GGCGCTCGGCGCGGCGCACGCTGGCGCGCGCCAGCCGCCGCGCGCGCACCGGCCACCGGCCCGCCAGCGTGGCGTCCACCGCCTCGTCGAGCTCGTCCTCCTCGGCCGCGGCCAGGAATCCCATGCCGCCGAAGTTGACGCCCAGCAGCACGCCGCGGCGTCCCGCCATCGCCACGCCGCCCTGCAGCACGGTGCCGTCGCCGCCCAGCGTGACCAGCACGTCGCAGCGCTCGGCCAGCGTCTCCAGCGGCTGGCCCGGAATGCGCAGCGAATCGGCGAGCGCGCGCTCCACGCCCACCTCGTGGCCGCGGCGCGACAGCCGCGCGCGCAATCGCGCCGCCGCGCGCCCCACCTCGGGTCGCGCGAGATGGCCGAGGAGGGCGACACGGCGCGCGCGCGTCATGTGTACTGGCGCTGGGTGACCCGCGTCCACTCGAGCACCCGCCGCGCGATCGCGGGGGCGTCGAGTCCGATCTGCTGCAGCAGCTCGTCGCGCTTGCCGTGCGGCACGAACGCCTCCGGCAGCGCGATCCGCAGCAGCGGCGTGCCCGACAGCTCGTGGCGGTCCAGGCACTCGCTCACGGCGCTGCCGAACCCGCCCATCGGCACGTTCTCCTCCAACGTGACCAGTCGGCCCACGCTGGCCGCGAGCCCAGTGACCGTGCGCTCGTCGAGCGGCGCCACGAACCGGGCGTTGACGACCGTGGCCGACACGCCCTGCGCCGCCAGCAGCTCGGCCGCGGCCAGCGCCGGCGGCACCATGGTGCCGAGCGCGATCAGCGCCACGTCGCCGCCGGCGCGCAGCGTCTCGGCCTGGCCGATCGGCAGCAGCCGCGGCGGGCGCGGCGGCAGCGTGTCGTCGGGCACGGCGGCGCGCGGGAACCGCACCGCCACGAGGCCGCGGTGGTGGGCGGCGGTCCACAGCATGTCGCGCAGCTCCTCGCCGCTGCGCGGCTGCATCAGCGTGATGCCGGGAATCATGCGCAGGTAGCCGACGTCGAACGCGCCGTGCTGCGGCGCGCCGTCCTCGCCCACCAGCCCGGCGCGATCCACCGCCATCACCACGTGCACGTCCTGCAGCGCCACGTCGTGGATCAGCTGGTCGAAGCCGCGCTGCAGGAACGTGGAGTAGATCGCCGTCAGCGGCAGCAGTCCGCCGGCCGCGAGCCCGCCCGAGAACGTCACAGCGTGCTCCTCGGCCATGCCCACGTCGAAGAACCGCTGCGGGAACTTCTGCGAGAACGGGCGCAGCCCGGTGTTGTCGGTCATCGCCGCGGTGACCGCGACCACGTTCGGCAGCGCCTCGGCGATCTCGAGCGCGGTCTCGCCGAACACGTGCGTCCACGTCTTGCGGCCGCCCTTGGAGGCCTGGCCCGTTTCCGGATCGAACACGCCGACGCCGTGGAAGGTGGTGGCGTCGCGCTCGGCCGGCGCGTAGCCGCGCCCCTTGCGCGTCACCACGTGCAGCAGCACCGGCTGGTCGAAGCGCCGCAGGTCGGACAGCGTCTCCAGCAGCACGTCCAGGTCGTGGCCGTCGATCGGGCCGAAGTACTTGAGCCCCAGCTCCTCGAACAGCACGGTGGGCACCACCAGGTTGTGGAGCCCCTCCTTCACGCGCCCCGCCGCCTCCTGCGCGGTGCGCCCGAGCCGCGGCAGCTTGCCGAGCAGCTCGAACACGTCGCCCTCGAATCGGCGGTAGATGCGGCTGGTGGTGAGCTTGGTCAGGTAGCGGTGCATGGCGCCCAGGTTGGGCGAGATGCTCATCTCGTTGTCGTTCAGGATCACGATCAGTCGCTTCTGCAGCTCGCCCACGTTGTTGAGCGCCTCGAACGCCATCCCGCCCGTCAGCGCGCCGTCGCCGATCACCGCGATCACGTGGTGGTCCTGGCCCGCCAGATCACGGGCCACCGCCAGCCCCAGCGCCGCCGAGATCGAGGTCGAGCCGTGGCACGTGCCGAATGGATCGTGCGGGCTCTCGGCGCGGCTGGGATAGCCGGCCAGTCCGCCCAGCGTGCGCAGCGTGTCGAACTGCGGGTGGCGCCCGGTCAGCAGCTTGTGCGGGTAGCTCTGGTGGCCGACGTCCCAGATGATGCGGTCGCGCGGCGAGTCGAACACGCGGTGCAGCGCCAGCGTCAGCTCGACCACGCCCAGGTTGGGCGCGAGGTGGCCGGCGCGCCGGGCCACGGTCTGGACGATGACGTGGCGCATCTCGACCGCGAGCTGGTCGAGCTCGGCGCGCGACAGCGTCTTGACGTCGGCGGGCGAGTGAATGCGTTCCAGAAGGCTCATCGCAGCAGAAGGTCCCACACCAGGGCGCTGGCCACGCCGAGAATCGCGCCCACGAGGACCTGCAGGGGCGTGTGGCCGAGAAGCTCCATCAGGCGGTGACGGTCCGCTTCGGCCTCCACGAAGTGCTCGTGCATCAGGCGGTTCAGGATCGCGGCCTGCCGGCCCGCGGCCCTGCGCAGTCCGGCGGCATCATACATGACGATCAGGCTGAAATACAGGGTCACCGCGAACAGCACCGAGTTGAATCCCGACCTCATCCCGACCGCCATCGACAACGCCGATACCGCGGCCGAGTGCGCGCTCGGCATGCCGCCGGTCTCGACGAACCGGCGGAAGTTCCAGCGCCGGTGCACGACGAAGTTGGCCAGGCCCTTGTAGGCCTGGACCAGGAATCCGACCGTGACGGCGAGCCAGAACGGTCCCGTGCAGCCTCCCTCCCGCGCGTGGCGGGCGCGCCTTCGTGCGGCGCGCGGCGCCTCCGGACGCGCCAGCGCACGCGGCGGGCACGTTACGAATGCCCGGGCCGGCGCGCAACCGGGCACCGGGCGGCGCGTGCGCCGTTACGCCCGCCGCGTCGCGGTGCGCTCGACCAGCGCGGCCAGCA
>DASSIN010000068.1:0-19774 GCA_035691845.1 Candidatus Eiseniibacteriota bacterium
GCGACCGGTGACCAGAACGGCGCCGGCGCTCCGGGCGCGCCCGGCACCGCGCCGCCGACGCGGGCGAGCCACGCGGGCGACGCCGGGCTGCTCGGGTTGTTCGGGTTGTTCGGGTTGTTCGGGCTGCTGGGGCTGCGCCACCGGCACGAAGTCCACGCCGTGGCCGAGCGCGATGAGGTGCGCCAGGGGCGCGCCGCCAACGCGTGAGCGTGCTGCGGCCGAGGGCGGGCGACGTCGGAGCGATGCCGCCCGCGTGCGTTCGCGCGGTCGGCCGCGCGCTGGACGCGGCGCGCGCGGCAGGGGCAGACTGACGCCATGCGCGTTCTCGTGATCGGCGGCACGGTGTTTCTCGGGCGGCACCTGGTCGAGATCGCGCGCGAGCGTGGCGACCGGCTCACGCTGTTCAACCGCGGCACGCACGCGGACGTCCACGCCGACGTGGAGCAGATCCGCGGCGATCGCCGCACCGACGTCGCGCGGCTCGCGGGCCGCGAGTGGGATGCGGTGATCGACACGTCGGGCTACGTGCCATGGGACGTCGAGGCGCTGTGCGGCGTGCTGCGCGGCAGCGGCGCCCATTACACGTTCGTCTCCAGCATCTCGGTCTATTCCGATTTCAGCACGCCGGACTACGACGAGTCGCATCCGGTGCATCCCATCACGGACGAGCAGCTCGATCGCGCGCGCGCGGCGGGCGACGATCGCGGCGTGATCTACGAGCTGTACGGCCCGCTCAAGGCGGCATGCGAGCGAGCGGCCGAGGAGGGGATGCCGGGACGCGCGCTGGTGGTGAGGCCGGGGCTGATCGTGGGCCCGCACGATCAATCGGATCGCTTCACCTACTGGGCGACCCGCGTGGCGGAGGGCGGCGAGGTGCTGGCCCCGGGCGATCCCGGTCTGCCGGTGCAGATCGTGGACGTGCGCGACCTGGCCGAGTGGATGCTGCGCATGGCCGAGGCGCGCACCACCGGCGTGTTCCAGGCCACGGGCCCCGAGCGGCCGCTCCGGTTCACCGAGGTGCTGGACGCCTGCCGCTCGGTGACGGGCTCGGACGCGCGGCTCACGTGGGTGGACGAGGCGTTCCTGCTCGAGGAGGGCGTGCAGCCGTGGTCCGACATGCCGCTGTGGGCCCCGGACGGGAATGCCACCCTGCGCGCGATCCACGAGGCGGACGTGTCGCGCGCGCGGCGGGCCGGGCTCGCGTACCGGCCGCTGTCCGAAACCGCGCGCGACACGCTGGAGTGGGCCCGCGGCCGCGACGGGGCGACGCCGTGGAAGGCCGGCATCCCGCGTTCGCGCGAGCACGAGCTGCTGGTGAAGTGGCACGCCGCCGCCGCCGCCCGCGCGCGCTGAGCGCCTGACGGCGCGGGCATTGCCTCCCGGCCGCCGGCGGCAGTAGGTTCCCGCCGGCCCACACGCACTCACACGGGAGGTGCCGATGTCGCGCGATTCCTCGCCGCTGCCGCGGCGCCAGTTCCTCCACACGCTCGGGCTCGCGGGGCTGACGGCCGCGGTGCGCCCGGCGATGGCGCTGGCGCAGTCCTCCGCGCCGCCGCCCAAGCCGGTCGAGGCCAAGCCCGCGCCGGCGCCGGCGGCCACCAAGCCCGAAGCGCCATCCGAGGACGCGCGCGCGCTGGCCGCGATGCTGGGCCGGCGCTATTCCCAGCTCACGCCGGAGCAGGTCGAGCTGATCGCCAAGGACATCGACGGCGATCTGCAGGCGGGCAAGCGTCTGCGCGAGGCGAAGCTCGCGAACTCGGACGAGCCCGACGTCGTGTTCCGCCCCGGCGACATGCCGGCGAACGAGAAGTAGGAGGCGGCGTGCTCGACGATCGCACGTTCTTCCTGCCGGTGCGCGAGCTGGGGGCGCAGATCCGCGCGCACAAGCTCTCGCCCGTGGAGCTGACCGAGGGCTGCCTGGATCGGCTGGACAGGCTGGGACCGCGCTACCACGCGGTGGTCACCGTGATGCGCGGGAGCGCGCTGACCGAGGCGCGCACCGCCGAGCGCGAGCTCAAAGCCGGGCACGACCGCGGCCCGCTGCACGGGATTCCGTACGGCGTCAAGGACCTGCTCGCCACCAAGGACGCGCCCACCACGTGGGGCGCGCAGCCCTATCGCGATCAGCACATCGACTTCGACGCCACCGTGGTGCAGCGGCTGCGCGCGGCCGGCGCGGTGCTGGTCGCCAAGCTCGCGATGGTCGAGCTGGCGGGCGGCATGGGCTACGACGAAGCCAACGCCTCGTTCACCGGCCCGGGGCTCACGCCGTGGAACACGGCCTACTGGAGCGGCGGATCGTCCAGTGGGCCGGGCGCCGCGGTGGGCGCGGGGCTGGTGCCGTTCGCGATCGGCTCCGAGACCTCGGGCTCGATCCTGACGCCGGCGTCGTTCTGCGGCGTGACGGGCTTCAGGCCGACGTACGGGCTCGTGTCGCGCCACGGCGCGATGGCGCTGTCGTGGACGCTCGACAAGCTGGGCCCGATGGGCCGCACCGCCGACGACTGCGCGATCGTGCTGGCGGCGATGGCGGGCCACGACCCCAACGATCCGAGCAGCAGCACGCGCGGCTTCCACTGGCAGCGCCCGACGGACACGCCCGGCAAGCCGGTGCGCGTGGGCGTTCCGAAGGGCGTGGTCGAGAAGGTGCAGCCCGCGGTGCGCGACAACTTCGAGGCGGGCCTCAAGGCGCTGGACGGCGCGATCGAGGTGACGCGCGACGTCGAGTGGCCGGATTTCCCGTGGGGGCCGGTGGTCGGCTCGATCGTCGGCGCCGAGGGCGCCGCCGCGTTCCTCGAGCTGATCGAGTCCGGCAAGGTCAACGACCTGACGTGCCCGGCCGACAAGACCGGCGGCTATTCGGCGCTGGTCTATCCCGCGGTCGAGTACCTGCAGGCGATGCGGCTCAGGCGCCCGATGAAGGCGGCGGTGGCGAAGCTGTACGAGCGCTTCGACGTGCTCGCCGCGCCCGGGCGCGCCAGCGTGGCGCCGCCGATCGACAAGAAGTTCCAGGACGCGTACCCCGGGGTCGCGGGCGGGCCGCCGTTGATCGCGGCCGGCAACATCTGCGGGCTGCCGGCGCTGTGCGTGCCGGACGGGTTCGGCGACAACGGGCTGCCCACGTCCATGCAGTTCATGGGGCCGGCGTTCTCCGAGGGCACGCTCGCGCGCCTCGGCCACGCCTACCAGCAGAAGACCGACTGGCACACGCGCCGGCCGCCGGTGGCGTGAAGGAGGGCGCATGGCGGAACGGCGGATGATGCGGACGGCCGCGCTGGCGGGGGTGACGCTGCTGGCGCTGGCGGGCTGCGGGCCCAAGCGCATGCTCGAGGACCCCAAGCAGAGTGCGGCGCTGGTGAGCGTGCTCGGCCAGGACAGCACGGTGGCCGATCCGTTCTACGACAAGCTCGTGGCCTCGGACAACGCGCGCCGGCTGCTGATCGCGCGCATGATGGCGAACGGCTCGGCGCGGCAGGACCTGCTGTTCCAGGCCGCGCGCGACCGCACGCTGCTCGAGGGCATGCTGAACGTGGCGGTGCAGGACACGGTGATGCGCGACCACGTGTTCGCGCTGGTGCGCGGCATGGAGATGATGCAGCCGCACCACTGAGTGGATCGCGCGCGTTGCGCGCGAACGATCAGGCGGCGATGCCGGCCAGCGCCGCCTGCAGCTGGCGCGGGCCCGCGCCCAGCTGCTGCAGCGCGTCCTTCACCAGCAGCCGCACGATCGGCACGGTCGGCTCGATCCCGCGCGCCTTCAGCAGCTCCTCGATCTGCCCCCGCGCCCCGGACACGGCGGTGCGGGCGAGGTCGGGTTCGGCATCGGGGCCGACGAGCCCGGCCAGCACCTCGGCCGTGGCCGACACCAGCTCGTCACGATGCTGCGCCAGCGTCGCGATCGGGCCCCGGCCGGACACGACCCTCGACATCACCGCCATCACGACGATCGCGTCCACCACCACGAACGCGAACATCGCCGGGATCACCCACCCTGGCATGCGCCCTCCACGCGCGCGGCAAATCGCGCGCGCACAGGTTGTCGGCACGGTCGGCGCCATTCTTGAACGACAAGGCCGCCGAGCGTGGGGCAGATGCAAGGCGCGAGGGAGCGGTTCCCGCAGACGCATCGAAGGATGCGTCGAGGACAACCGCGACCGAGCAACGTGGCGGATGCCCGCTCGGCCGCCGGTTCAGTCACCAGGCGATTCGCGCGGCGTGATCTCCAGCTCCACCTTGGCCAGCTCGCGGAACAGCACCAGTTGCGTGGGCACGCCGATGCGGGTCTCGGTGAGCAGCCGGTGCAGATCGTCCACGCCCGACACCGGCTGGCCGTCGAGCGCCACGATCACGTCGCGCGCGCGCACGCCGGCGCGCGACGCGGGGCTGCCCGGTTCGACCTGCAGCACCAGCACGCCACGCGGATTCGGCAGCTCGTTCAGGCGCGCGAGCCGCCGCGGCAGCGGCACGTTCTGTCCGCCGATCCCGAGCCAGCCGCGCCGGATGCGGCCGTCGCGGATCAGCCGCGCGGCCACGAACTTCGCGGTGTTGATCGGGATCGCGAAGCACACGTTCTGCGCGCCCAGGATCATCGCGGTGTTGACGCCGATCACCTCGCCGCGCGAATCGACCAGCGGGCCGCCCGAGTTGCCGGGATTGAGCGCGGCGTCGGTCTGGATGATGTCGTCCATCAGCCGGCCCGACTGGGAACGCAGCGAGCGCCCGATGGCGCTCACCACGCCGGCCGTCACGGTGGCCTGGAACCCGAGCGGATTGCCGATCGCCACCACCAGCTGCCCCGGGCGCAGCGCGGCCGAGTCGCCGAGCCGCACCGGGCTCACCTCGGCGCCGTGCACGCGCACGATGGCGAGGTCGGTGTCGGGATCGTCGCCCACCAGGTCGGCGCGGTAGCGCTGGCCGTCGCCGAGCGTGGCCTCGATGCGGTCGGCGCCGTGCACCACGTGGCTGTTGGTGAGGATCAACCCGTCGGGCGTGAACACGAACCCCGAGCCCGTGCCCTGGCGCTCGCCGGCGCGGGTCTGGCCGGGGCGCAGCCGCTGGCGGTGCGCCACCTCGAGATTGACCACCGCCGGCGACACCCGCTCGACCACCGAGGTCACGGCGCGCGAGTAGGCGTCGAGCAGCTCGCCGTCCTCGAGCGCGGACTCCGGCCGGGGGCGGGAGGATTCGGCCGGATCGGGGAAGTTCAGCAGCTCCAATGGCATGGCACGCTCCGAAACGATGGCCGCGGACACCATGGTCCGCGGCGGAATGAGTTTCAGATGCAGATCGCGGCCAACCGGCCACGAGCGGGCGCGACCGCAACTGACCCGCGGGTCGGAAATGGTTCGAGCGCCTCAACCGCCAACCCGCGCGCGCCGATAACGCGGAGCGACCGAGGCGGATCGCACGCCAGGGCAAGGAGGCTCGTCATGTCGGCTTGGTGGTGGTGGCTGGCGGCGCTCGCCGCGCTGTGGGTGCTGCGTCCGCTGTTCGTGGCGCTGGTGGCGCGCGGGTTCGCGGGCGCGATCGGGAACAAGGCGCTGGCGAAGCAGCCGAACGAGATTCACCTGACGCCGCGCAACGGCCTGGCGTGGGCCGACGCCGAGGCGGCGCGCGCGCTGGCGGGTCCGCTGCAGGCGTCGGGCTTCGAGGACGCCGGCGTGTTCGCGATCCCCGAGCTGCCGGGCGTGTTCGTGCAGCTGCTGGTGCATGCGGGCGACGCCATCACCGCGTGCGTCTACGAGCACCCCAAGGTCGGCCACTGGGTGGAGCTGGTCACGCGCTACCGCGACGGCCGCAGCTGCAGCTTCACCACCTCCAAGCCGACCGGCCTCGATCCGCGCCCCGGGCATCCGGTGTTCCACGTGCCGGAGGCGGGCGTTGGCGATCTGCTGGCGCGCACGCTGGCCGAGCGCCCGAAGGGCGAGCTCGTGGCGGCGCTGCCCTCCGATGCGGCGGCGCGGTTCGAGAGGGGCTGGGCCGAGTCGCTGGCGTGGCGCAAGGCGCACGGCGTCAAGCCGGGCGAGGTGGCGCGGGTGGCGATGCGCCGCCGGGTGGCGTAGCGCGCGTTTGGGGAACGTGGGACCCGCGCGCAGCGCCGATCACCGCATCTGGAATCCGCCGCACACGTTCAGCACCTGGCCGGTGATGCCCGAGGCCTCGTCGGAGGCCAGGAACAGCACAGCGCGCGCCACCTCCTCGGGGCCCACCATGCGGCCGAGCGGCACGTCCCGGGTGAAGAACTGCCGCGCCTGATCGGGCGTGGTGCCCTGCGCCGCCGCGCGCGTCGCGATCACGCGCTCCATGCGCTCGCCGGCGGTCGATCCCGGCTGCACCACGTTGACGCGGATGCCGTGCGGCCCGAGCTCGGCCGCCAGCGAGTGGCTGAACCCGATCAGCCCCCACTTGGATGCCGCGTAGGGCGCGCGCAGCGGGTAGGCCATCCGGCCCGCGACCGAGCCGATGTGCACGATCGCGCCGCCCCTGGCCGCGATCATGTGCGGCGCCACCGCGCGCGCGCACAGGAACGCGCCCGTGAGGTTGGTGGCGAGCGTGTCGTTCCAGTCGGCGAGCGCGGTGTCGTGCACGTGCCCGGTCGGGCCGGTGATGCCGGAGTTGCTGACCAGCACGTCGATGCGCCCGGCGTGCGCGTGCACGTCGCGCACCAGCCGCGCCACGTCCTCCTCCCTGCGCACGTCGGCCGGCACCACGAATGCCTCGCCGCCGTGCGCGCGCAGCGCCGCGGCCGACTCCTCCAGCTTCGCCGTCGAGCGCGCCGCCAGCGCCACGTGCGCGCCCTCCGCGGCGAACGCCGTCGCGATCGCGCGGCCGATGCCGTAGCCGGCGCCGGTCACGATCACCCAGCGGCCGGTGAAGCGTGCGCGCGCGTTGGCCGGCGCGGTGGCGGCCCCCGGGGTCGCGGGCGGGCGCAGCGCGGTCTCGTCCACGATCAGTCTCCCGTGGGCACGATGTCCGCGCCCTCGACCATCAACATCACCGTCCGCTCCGGCGCACGGGTGCGATGCCGCACACCCTTCGGCACCACCACTGCCTGGCCGGGCCCCAGGTCGAACGTGCGCTCGCCTTCGACGTCGACGTACAGCATCCCGGAGACGACGTAGAAGAACTCGTCCAGGTCCTTGTGCTCGTGCCAGTGGTACTCGCCCTGCACCACGCCCATACGCACGACCGAGTCGTTCACGCGGCACAGCGTCTGATTGAACCAGCGATCGCGCACCGCGTCCGCCAGCACGCGCACGTCGATCAGCTCCAGCGGCTGGTTCAGGATTTCCAGCTTCGTCACGTAGGGATACATGGATTCGGTCATGATCGGCTCCTGGTTCGCGGCACCGGCTGACCGTACACACGCCGACGCCGGCGCGCCAATCCGCCCACGTTTGCCGCGGCTCCCGGGCGGGCGATAGCATCGGCGTTTCGCATCGTTCTCGCGCCCCGGAGATCATTCCCATGCACACGCTCGATCCTGCGCGGCTGAAGCCGGGCGTCACGGCCGATCAGCTCGCGCACGGGCATGCGGCCGCGGCGGCCGGCGGCGGGGCCGCGCCGATCCGCGGCAGGGCGCTGATCTTCTGGGACCCGAAGGTGCCCGGAAGGAAGCGCGACGCCATCGACACCGACCAGATCACGCCTGCGGCCGATTGCGTGTCCGAGAGCCTCGACACGCTGGACGAGCGCTGGAAGGCGGGATCGTTCCGGCACCTGATGCCCGACTTCCGCGCGCGCGTCCACCGCGGCGAGACGTTCCTCGTCGCCGGCGACCGGTTCGCGATCGGCTCGTCGCGCGAGATGAGCCCGGCGGGCTTGAAGGGCGTGGCCGAGGAGGCGGGGCTCGAGCTCGTGATCGTGTGCGGCGCCAACATGGGCGACATCTTCCGCCGCAACGCGCTGAACCTGGGGCTGCACGTGGTGCAGAGCCCCGAGGCCGTGGCGGACGCGCAGGAAGGCGACACGTTCCGGTTCGATCCGGTCACCCGCCAGCTCGTCAACGAGACCCGGGACCGTGCCTACGATCCCGTGCCGCTCACGCCCAAGGAGAACGAGATCCGCTCGAGCGGCGGCATCATCGCGATCGGCCGGCGCGAGTTCGCGCGCTCGGTCACGACGCCGCCCCGCATCGAATGGGCGCCGGCCGACGTGGCGCGCCGGCTCACCACCACCGAGCAGATCGTGTGGGCGCATCGCGTGGACAAGGACGCCGAGGTGCGGCCGGGCGCCACGCTGCGCGTGTACGCGGACCTGCTGCCGGCCTCCGACGGCACCGCGCCGTTCGCGATCCACACCTTCGACCAGATCACGGGCGGCGACACCATCTTCCCGCGCCAGATCGCGGTCGCCAACGATCACTTCGTGTTCACGGGCGTCGAGGCGGACGAGCGCCAGACCTCGATCGGCCGCGAGTTCGCCGCGCGGCACGGGATCCGGAAGCCGTACTACGCCACGCCCGGCGACGGCATCTTCCACTTCTACTTCCCCGAGCAGGGGCTGGTGATGCCGGGGCAGTTCATCCCCGGCGCCGACTCGCACAGCCGGGCCTACGGCGCCTACGGCGCGGTCGGGATCGGCGTGGGCTCGACCACGCTCGGGTTCGGGTGGGCCACGGGCTACGTGTACTTCACCGTGCCGAAGCAGCGGCGCGTGGTGTTCGCGGGCGCGCTGCAGCCGTGGGTGAGCGGCAAGGACATCGTGCTCGAGCTGCTGCGCCGCTGGGGCGCGAAGCAGTCGCAGGGCATGTCGGTCGAGTTCGTGGACCACGACCGCCAGCTGCCGATCGCGTTCCGCAACACCATCGCCAACATGATGGCCGAGGGCGAGGCGATGAACGGCATCTTCGCCGCCGATGACATCACCTACGACTGGTACCGCGCCAAGGGCATGGGCGAGCTGCCGTATCCGCGCATCGCGCCCGGCGCGCACGCGCACTACGAGCTGGACGAGACGCTCGAGCTGTCGGAGATCGCGCCGATGATCGCCAAGCCGTTCAGCCCGGGCAACGCGTTCGAGGCGCGCGAGGTGGCGCGCGAGCGCATCGCGTTCGACAAGGCGATGATCGGCTCGTGCACGAACGGCGGCTACGACGACCTGCTGTCGGCGGCGCTGGTGCTGCGCGCGGCGCGCGCCGCCGGGTTCGCGCGCGCGGCGAAGGAGTTCGTGATCTTCCCGGGCTCGGGCGGGGTGCGGCAGCAGATCCGCACGCCCGATCCGCGGCTCGACGGCGAGTCGATCGCGCAGGTGTTCGAGTCGGTGGGCGGCCAGATCCGCGAGTCGTGGTGCGGGCCGTGTTTCGGCCAGGGCCCGGATGCGCTCGAGCCGGGCGAGCGCGCGATCACGTCGTTCAATCGCAACTGGCAGAACCGCATGGGCGTGGGCGGCGAGGGCTATCTCGCGAGCCCGGCCGTGGTGGCGTCCAGCGCCATGCTCGGCTACATGGCGCCGCCGAGCGAGCTGGGACTGGCCTGGGAGCCCGAGCTGTTCGAGGTGTGACGCGCATGTCGGTCGCGCCCGGATCGCTGGACCGCGCCGCGGGAGGCCCCGAACGTCTTCGCGTCGCGCGCGACGGCACGCGCCGAAACGGCGAAGGCAGTTCTTCCGCACCCGCACGGGGCGGGGCGCATCCTGACTGGCGCCGGGCTCGTCCATTGGTCAGAATGAGCCGAGCCGTCGATTGGGTCCCTGGAGAGGTGAGTATGCGCATGCGTCCCTGGTTCGCCGTCTCGCTCGTGTTCATGCTCGCGGCGCCGGCCGCGTTCGCGTCGTTCGGTGGCGGCAGCGCGCCGTCCGAGCCCCCGAACCGGCCTGCCGACAATGCGCAGTCCGACGACCCGAGCGGCCAGCCGTCCGCGCGCCAGCGCGCCGAGCGGCTGTACGGCGACGCCTACAACGACGTCGCCAAGGCCAAGCAGGATCTGGACGAGGGCAAGTCCAAGGACGCCGAGAAGCGTTTCCGCCGCGCGCTCGATCGCGCCAAGGACGCGGCGCAGCTCGACACCGGCTACGTCGAGGCCTGGAACCTGATCGGATTCGCGTCCCGCAAGCTCAACGACTACCCGTCGTCGCTCGCGGCCTACCAGCGCTGTCTGACGCTCGACCCCAACTTCGCGCCCGCGCGCGAGTACCTGGGCGAGGCCTACGTCGAGCTGGGCAAGCCGGCCGATGCGCGCGAGCAGCTCGTGTGGCTGGTCAAGCTCGGCAAGGACGACGACGCCAAGACGCTGCGCGCGAAGATCGAGGCGTACGAGGCCGCACACCCGGATTCGCTGGCGGTGCCGGGCAAGCGCGACAGCGTGAACCTGAACGTCACCAAGAGCTCGGGCGAGTAGCGGGCGCCGGCAACGCGAACGGGCCACCGGATCTGCTCCGGTGGCCCGTTCGATTGGGTGCGGAAGGCGCGGCTACTTCTTCTGCGCCGCCGCGGTCGGATTCATCGGCGTCGTCGCCGCGATGTTGAGCACCAGCTCCACGTCGTCGTCCAGCATCATGCCGCCCTGGTCCAGCGCCCGGTTCCACACGATGCCCCAGTCCTTGCGGTTGATGGTGGTCTTGGCGATGAACCCCGCCTGGGTGCCGATCGAGTGTCCGCTCATCGAGATCGGGCCCATGCCGAGGAACTCGGTGTCGAGCGTCACCGGCTTGGTGACGTCGCGGATGGTGAGGTCGCCCTGCACCTGGAAGTGCTTGTCGTCCTTGCCGGGCAGCACCTTCGTGCTCTTGAACGTGATGGTCGGATACTTGTCGGCCCAGAAGAAGTCCTGCGTGCGCAGGTGGGCGTCGCGGCGATCCACGCCGGTGAAGATGCTGCTGTCGCGGATCGTGGCCGACACGGTGGACGCGGCCAGGTTCTTCGGATCGTATGTGATCGCGGCATCGTAGTCGTTGAAGCGGCCGTGCACCTGGGTGAAGAAGTGGCGCACGTTGAAGCCGACCTCGGAATGCGCGCGGTCCAGCACGAACGACGTCGGCTCGGCCGCGGCGAAGCCGGCGGTCAGCACGATGGCGGCAAGCGCGGCGAGCGGAGCGAAGCGATTCACGTACGACTCCTTTTCAGGCGGCCTTCGGCCGCCGCGTGAGTGCGACACGCGATCGGATGGGGGCGTACCCGCGCGTGGGGGAGAACCCGCCGTCGGATGAGGCGGGCGCATGCTGCGGTTCGTGTTATAACACGGATCCTGTCGGCCACCCCGGGATTTTGCCACGCCTTGACCGCGCGCCAGGCGGCTCCGCGCACTTTGCGAACGGACGCGGCCATGGCGCCGACGACGGCGGGAACGCGGCCCGGAGATGCGCGGGCGCGGGCGCTCAGCGGGCCGTTCGCGTCGCGGGCCCGCGGCCGCTAGCATCGCGGGCCCGTGAGCGAGATCCCGCACGTCGACATCGCCAGCCCCGAGTTCGAGCGCACGCCTCCCGAGCTGCGCGAGATCCTGGGCAAGCGCATCAGCCAGCTCGGGCTGCGCCTCGAGGGCTCGCCCGTCGAGCGCTACGTGCTGCAGCTGTATCGCGAGCTCGAGCGCAAGGGGCTGCGCCATTTCCGTCCCGTGTGCTACCTCTCCGACGAATGGGGCTGTCCCGATGGCCATCCGGTGATCGGGATTCCGTTCTACCTCGCGGACCCCAAGCTGGCGCGGCTCGAGCGCGAGATGAACGATCTCGAGGACGAGCGCGAGATCATGATGTACCTGCGCCACGAGGCGGGGCACGCGTTCAACTACGCCTACCGCCTGTACACGACCCCCGAGTGGCGGCGGCTGTTCGGGCCGTTCAATCGCCGCTATCGCGACCTGTATCGGCCGGTGCCGTTCAGCCGCAAGTACGTGCGGCACATCGCCGGATGGTATGCGCAGAAGCACCCGGACGAGGACTTCGCCGAGACATTCGCCGTGTGGCTCACGCCGCGCTCCAACTGGCGCGTCAAGTATCAGTCGTGGCCTGCGATCCACAAGCTGCGTTATGTTGATCGTGTGGCGCGCCGGCTCCGCGGGGAGGAACCCGTGGTGCGGTCGGGCGACTTCGACGTCACGGTGGCGGACATGAAGGTGACGGTGGAGCAGTTCTACCGCCGCTATTTCAAGCAGAACACCGCCGCCGCCAGCGTGGCGCTGGAGACCGACCTCGTGGACCTGTTCGTCCCGCAGGGCCGCCGCCGCAAGGGCGTGTATCCGGCGACCGAGCTGGTCGAGAAGCACCGCAAGGTGATGACCGACAAGATCGCATACTGGACGGGCGTGAAGCGCCCGCTGGTGCGCGCGCTGCTGGATCGCGTGATCGCGAGCTGCCGCAACCTGCGGCTGTTCGCGATCGAGGGCCGCGAGGCCGAGTATCTGGTCGAGCTGACGGCAGTCGGCACGACGCTGGCGATGAACTACCTGACGCGCGGGCGGTTCATCCAGAAGTGACGGCGGGCCCGGCGCGGGGCCCGCCGGGCACAGCGAGGAATCGCGTTTGGCGAAGCTCCGCATCGGCGTGCTGTACGACTACTTCTGGGACGAGGACGAAGAGCGCCTCCCCGGCGCGCGTCCCAAGCGCAAGAGTCCCGACGAGGACGTGCAGGCGGTCTACGAGGCGCTGAAGAAGCTCGGCCACAATCCGGTGTTCCTGCGGCTGGACGGCAGCGCCGAGAGTCTGATCGAGCTGGCGCAGTCGGAATCGGACCTGATCTTCAATCTGGTGGAATCATTCGGGGGCGACGACACGCACGATTCGCGCGTGGCCGGGTTCCTCGAGCTGCTCGGGCGCCGCTTCACCGGCGCCGGCGCCCACGGCCTGTTCCTGGCGCAGGACAAGGCGCTGGCCAAGAAGATCTTCGCGTTCCACGGCATCCACACGCCGTACTTCGCCACCGTGTGGCGCGGGCGGCTCGATCACGCGCACGACCTCGAGTTCCCGGTGATCGTGAAACCGGCGCGCGAGGACGGCAGCATCGGCATCCACTTCGGCGCCGTGTGCGGCTCGATCAAGGAGCTGATGGAGCGCATCGACTACATCCACGCCGAGTTCGACACGCCGGCGCTGATCGAGGAGTACATCGAGGGCCGCGAGCTGTACGTGGGCGTGCTCGGGAACGACAAGCCCGAGGCGCTGCCGGTGGTGGAGCTGGATCTGTCCAAGCTGCCGAAGGGGACGCCGAAGATCGCCGGCGCCGAGGTGAAGTGGGAGGAGGAGACCGAGGCGTACCAGAAGACGTGGCCGTTCATCCCGAAGGACCTGGACGAGGACACCACGCGGCGGCTGCAGGAATCGGCGGTGCAGGCGTTCCAGGCGCTCGAGCTGCGCGATTACGGCCGCATCGATTTCCGGCTGGCGGCGGACGGCACGCTGCACGTGCTCGAGGTGAACCCCAATCCCTACCTGCTGCCGAGCGCCGAGTTCTGCATGGCGGCCGGCCACGCCGGGCGCGAGTACCACGAGGTGATCGGCGCCATCGCCGACCTGGCGCTGGCGCGCTACCCGAACGGTTCCGAGCGCTGATCGCCGCCGCGCGAGACGCGGCCAGCGAAACGGGCGCCCGGCCTTGGCCGGGCGCCCGTCGCGCATGGGTCCTCACGCGGCCGCGGGCCGCGCACGTCACCGCACGATCGCCACCCGCTTCGCGCCCGTGAAGCCCGGGAGCGCGAGGCGCACGTAGTAGATGCCAGCCGCCGCGCGCGCGCCGTTCGCGCGCCCGTCCCAGCGCGCCGCGTAGGTGCCGGCCGTCAACCGCTCGTCGACGAGCGTCGCCACGCGCCGGCCCTGGGCGTCGATCACCTCGGCCTGGGCGTGGCCCTCGCGCGGCAACGCGAACCGGAACGTCACCCCCGCCTGCGACGGATTGGGCGCCGGATTGGAGACGAACCCGATCCCGCGCGCCGTCGGCCCGACCGCCGTCACCGCGCTCACCACCACCACGCCCTTCATGCCGAAGCTCTCGTGGATCGAGCAGAAGAACGGGAACGTGCCGGCGTTGTTGAAGGTGAAGGTGAACACGCTGTCGCTCGAGGTCAGGTTGTGGGTCCACAGCGTGCCGGCGTTGGGGTCGGCCGCGCCCGTGCCGTTGATGGTGGTGTGGATCCCGTCCTTCCATTTGAACATCACCGCCTGGCCCGGCTGGATGTGCACCGTGTCCTGGGCGGTGGCGGTGTTGTGGTCGGCGTTGAAGATGACACCGGTGGCCAGGAACGTGTCCGCCGGCGCCGCGACCGTGACCGCGCCGCGCATCGACTCCAGGTCGTGGAACACGCAGTAGAACGGCACGGTGCCGGTGGCGTCGAACCGGAACATGAAGCTCGTGGTCGAGCTGTTGAGCGGCACGTTGAACAACGTGCCGGGCGTGGGATCGCTGCTCGTGCCGCTGGTCACGGTGTGGGTGCCGGACACCCACTGCCACTGCACCCACTGCCCGGCGAACACCTTCACCGTGTCGATCTGGGTCGCGGCGTTGTTGTCGGCGTTGAACTGGAAACCAGCAGCCGTGAACGTCGCCGACGGCGTGTCGGTGGTGATCTGCGAGCCGTGCGCCGGATGCGCCGCGTACCAGGCCGCGATCTGCTCCTGCATCTCGAAATCGCTCATCCCGGGCATGCCCGGCATGGAGTGCGTGGCGGGGTGAGCGTCATGGGGCGCCTGGAGCGTGAACCCGAGCGTGCCGCCCGCCGCGATCAGGACGGCGAGCGACGCGAGCCAGGCGAGGCGTCGGCGAGGTGCAGGCTGCGGCATGGGTGTCCTCCGCGGTTGGTCCGGGCTTGGGGCCGGGCCCACGGGAACGCGGATTCTAGCCCGAAGCGAACGCGGTTCGCCACATCGCGATGATCGCGACGCGCGCCGCTCCGCGACGTCGCGCGGGTGACGCGGCCCAGGCCGGCCGCGGTCAGCGGGTGAGGCTGAAGCCGAGGCTCTGCTCGCGATCGCCCGTCACCCACCGCACGCGGTAGCGGCCGGGGGGCGCGGGGCCCGCGGCCGAGCGCGCGTCCCAGCTCATCGGGTGCTCGCCCGCGGCCAGGACCTCGTCGGCGATCACCGCCATGCGGCGGCCGGCGACGTCGAGGACCTCGACGCGAACGCGGGTCGGCGCCGGAACCGACAGCGCGAACCGCACCGGCCCCGCGCTCGGGTCGGGCGCGGGCGGTCGGCTGAAGCCGAGCGCGCCGGCCAGCGGCCCGGACGGCGCGTCCGTGGTGTTGCGCACGATCAGCGTGCCCGTCATGTCGGGCAGGTGGAACTCGCAGTAGAAGTCGAGCTGGGTGGGGGCGGTGAAGGTGGAGTCGAAGTGATCGTAGGCGCCGGTCAGCAGGTAGTTGAATTTCGTGCCGGCCTGGGGGTCGCTGTCGTCCTTGCCGTTGGTCAGCGTGTGGATGCCGGTGACGAGCTGCCAGCGCACGGTGCTGCCGACGGGCACCACCAGCGTGTCGTGCACCGTGCCGGCGTTGCCGTCGGAGTCGAACGTCATGTCGAGCGCCTGGATCGTGTAGAGCGCGCCCGAGGCTGCCGGCTTGGGCCCCGGCACCCGCGCGATCGTGGTGTGGCGCCGGGTGGTGACGAAGTAGGCGCCCGGCTCGCCGGGGACGGGGGCGATCTTCGCGTCCATCCCGGGGCAATCGGCGGCGCCGATCCGCGCCGACGCCCCGGCGGGCATGGCGACGATCGCCGCCAGCATGGTGAACAGCACACGGGTTCGAGACGGCCACATGATGGAAGCTCCGCGATGCGTTCGAGGCACGAGGCGCGGGCATTCGCGCACCTTGATGGTACGCGCCGAGCGGCCTTGGAAACCAGTCTCGGGCCCTGAATCGGCGTGAATTCGTTGCATCCGCCCCACGTCCGGCGGGATGCTCGTGCGGATCGCACGCGTGCGGCCGCCAATATGGCAGCCTCGCGGCTCGTACAACCGCGAAACGACGTCGCTCCCGGTGGAGGGCCGGGACGGGTCGGACCGCGCCATCGAAATCGCCCGAGTCCCACGCCCCGCGTCGGGGAATCCGTCGTATGCACGACGAATCCCAACCAGCGGCATGCATGCGGATCGATGCCGCGCGCCGATGGGCGCGCGAACGGGAGTGACGCCATGTTCAGAGGGGCAGCGCGGACGTACGGTCATGACGGTGGTGGCGCCGTGACGCGCGCGCGCGGCGCCACGTTGCCCGGGCTGCTGCCCGGACTGCTGGCGTGCACGCTGCCGCTGACGCCGCTCGCCGCGCCGGCGTTCGCCGCGCCCAGCCTGCCCGCCGGATTCACCGACGCGACCATCGCCTCGGGGCTCGATCTGCCGACCGGGTTCGCGTTCCTGCCCGATGGCAGGCTGCTCGTGGTCGAGCAGAAGACGGCGCGCATGAAGCTGGTGGATCCGGCCGACGGCAGCGTGTCCACGGTCGGCACGGTGGACGACATCCGCTTCGACGGGCTCGAGCGCGGGCTGCTCGGCGTCGCGGTGGATCCCGGCTGGCCGACGCGGCCATACGTGTACGTGCACGGCAACGACGGCTCGACTCCGTTCGTGCGCGTGTCGCGCTACGCGTTGGACGGCGTGCGCACCGGACACGGCCCGCTCGCGCTCGACGTGGCGAGCCGCTACGACGTGATCGCCGACGTTCCGGACGACAACCCGAACCACAACGGCGGCACCGTGCGATTCGGCCCCGACGGCATGCTGTACGCGGGCTTCGGCGAGGACGAGGCGCGCTGCATGGCGCAGGACACGGTGAGCCTGCACGGCGTGATCCTGCGGCTCGACGTGCGCCGCATCCCCGACGGGGCGGGCGGGCCGGCGCCCAAGGGGTTGATCGCCGCCGCCGGCAATCCCTTCGCCGCCCACCCCGATTCCAACGCCCGGCTGGTGTGGGCGTTCGGGCTGCGCAATCCGTTCCGGTTCCACATCGACCCGGTCACGCGCCATCTGTTCGTGGGCGACGTGGGCGAGGCGCGCTGGGAGGAGGTGGACGAGGTGCCCGAGGGCGGCCACGACTTCGGCTGGCCGGTGCGCGAGGGGCCGGAGCCGTTCCAGGCCTACGACTGCCAACCCCAGCTGGGCGGCCCGCAGCAGTGGCCGGGCGATCCGCCGATCTACAGCTACTTCCGCCCCACCGTGACGGCGGTCGTGATCGACGTCGGGCCGTATCGCCGCCCGGCCGGCGCCTCCCACCCGTTCCCGGCGTCGTACGAAGGCGACGAGTTCCTGTGCGACTACTACCAGGGATTCGTGCGCCGGCTGACGCGCTCGAGCTCGGGCTGGAGCATCGCGCCGCCCGACTCCGGGCAGGGCGATCCGGACAACTGGGCGACCGGCGTGTTCCACGCCAGCGATTGGACGGTGGGACCGGATGGCTGCCTGTGGTGGTGCCAGCAGGCGGACGACGCGATGGACAACGTGTCGGGCGCGATCCGCCGCATCGTTCCGCCCTCCACGAACGACACGATCCCGCTGCCCGAGTCCGGCTCGATCGCGCTCGATCCGCCGGTGCCCACGCCGTCGCGCGGCCAGGCCGCGCTGCGCTACGTCACGCCGGAGGACGCCCGCGCGCGGCTGCTCGTGTTCGACATGTTCGGGCGGCGCGTGCGCTCGCTCCCGGCCGCGCCGGGCGCGCAGACGGTGGTGTGGGACGGCACCGGCGACAACGGCCGGCGGCTGCCGGCCGGGCTCTACGTGGTGAGGCTCGAGGTCGACGGCCGGATCGCGGCCGAGCGGCGGCTGATGCTGCTGCGGTAATCTCGCCGCCGTCCCCTCGCGCTCCCGTCCACCGCCGTCGCGCGCCGCACGCCCGGCACGCGCCCCGCCGTCCGCCCCGGAGTTGCACGTCTCGTGTCGCTGCGTTCCATCGCCGTCCCGCTCGCGCTGCTCGCGCTCGCCGCCGCGCGGCCGCGCGCCCGAGATGCACACGATCCCCCGCTGCCGCGGCTCGTGTTCGCCGCGCGCCATCCTGCGCCGCACGGGCTCGTGCCCGGGCTCGGGCCCTCCGGACGCACGCTCGCGACCGGCGGCCGGCTGCTGGTGCGCGAGCGCGACGGGCGCGTGCACCCGCTGCTCGCGCGCGCCCCGTTCTTCGACGTGGCCGATCCCGCCGTGTCGTACGACGGCGCGCGCGTGGCGTTCGCGGCCGTGGCCTCGCGCGCGGCGCCGTGGCGGATCTGGAGCGTGCGCGCGGACGGCGGGGGGCTCGCGCCGGTGACGCGCGACACCGCCGGCGCGCGCGTCGACGACTTCGATCCGTGCTGGCTCCCCGACGGCCGCATCGTGTTCGCGAGCACGCGGTTCGCGCAGGCTTCGCAGCGCGGCGTTGCGGCCAGCAATCTGTTCGTGGTGCGCGCCGACGGCTCCGCGCTCGAGCGCATCACCGCCGAGCGCAACGGGGCCGAGGAGCCGTCGGTCGATCCCCGCACCGGGCGGATCGTGTACGCGCGCTGGTGGTTCAACCGCTGGAAGCCGAGCGATACCCCGCCCGGCATCACGCTCGATCCCGCGGCGGCCGTCCCCGGCGACGCGGTCGATCTGTGGCACGCGCTGTCGGTCACGCCGGACGGCGATCTGCAGAAGCTGACCGGGGGCGACGCGCGCTCGCGCCGCGGGCAGCGCGCCTACCAGCCGATCGTGCTCGCCGACGGCACGCTGATCGGCGTGGCGCCCGATTCGGCCGCGCTGCTGGGCGCGCCCGGGCGCATGCAGCTCCAGCGCTTCGCCGGCGGGCTCGCCGCCGCGCGCGCGCTCACGCCACGCGCGGGCAGCGCGTGCGCGCCGTGCGCGCTGCCGGGCGGCGGGCTCGTGTGCTCGTACGATCCGGCGGGTGGCACGCGGTTCGCGCTGTGGCGCGTGCGTGGAAGCGGTGCGCTCGATCGCGTGCTGGCGCTGCCGGGCCTCGCGCTGCTGGACGCCGCCGTGCTCGCGCCGCGGCGATTGCCGCCCGTGCTGCGCGCGCGCGCGCCGGGGCCGATGCCGGACCGCCCGCTCGCCACGCTCGATCAGCTGCGCGACTTCGTGCACACGTTCCGGTTCGACTGCCTGAACGTGTTCGCCAACGGCCCGGTGGACGCGGCCATGCCGGATGCGCCGCGCGCCCAACCGGGCGCGCGCATCCGGTTCTTCGCGACGCTCGCGCGCCCCGATGCCGCGGGCGCGGACACGGCGGTGCTGCTGCGCGAGACGCCGGTCGGGCCAGACGGCTCGGTGCACGTGGACGACCTGCCGGCCGACACGCCGCTGTTCGAGCAGCTGGTGGACGCGCACGGCCACGTGCTGCGGGCGGGCTCGGGCCCGGCGCACGTGCCGGGCACCAACTTCGCGCGGCTGGGCTCGGGCACGAGGTGCGTCGGGTGCCACGCCGGGCACTCGACGATCGCGCTGCCCATCAGCACCGGGCTCGGCGCGTGGACCAACCTCGCGCCCTCGGCGGACGTCTCGAGCTCCGGCGTTGCACCCCGCACGGCCGGCGTGCGCGCCGCCGTGGACCGCCGGGCGAACGGCCCGCCCGCCCAGGTGGCGTGGATTGCGGATTCCACGCATTCGCCGTGGCTCAAGCTCGCGTGGCGCACGCCCGTTGAAGTGAGCGCGCTCGTTCTCTACGCTTGTCGTCGTGATGCCGCACCTTCCGCCGCGGGCCGCATCCTCGCCTGCGACATCCTGCTCGAGCGCCACGGCCGGCAGCTGCGCCGCATCGCCGTCGAGCGCGCGCTCGATCCGTCCGGAACGCGCGTGGCGCTGGCGCCGGTGGTGGTGGACGCCGTGGAGCTCCGGCCGCGGCGCTGGCAGCCCGCCGCGCGTCCTCCCGCCATCGCCGAGGTCGAGGCCATTGCCCGTCTGTAC
>DASSIN010000069.1:0-3111 GCA_035691845.1 Candidatus Eiseniibacteriota bacterium
GCTGGAATCGTGCACCAGCGTGGCGAGCGCGCCCCACTCGGGCAGGCTCACGTCCCACTCGGGAACGGGCGCATCGGCCGGATAGCGCGCCAGCGCCACCGCGCACGGCTCGGTCGTCACCAGGTCGAGCAGCGGCGTCACGCGCGCGAGCGCCGCCGGCCGCGGCGTCAGCGTGCCGAGCAACCGGCGCGCCTCCGGCAATGGCGCCGTCAGCACCACGCACTTGGCCAGGTCCTCGCCGCCATCCGTCAACCGACACGCGATCCCGCCCGACACTTCGGCCAGCGCCGACACCTCGCAGCCGAATCGCACGTCGAGCCCGGCGGCCAGATGCCGCGGCAGGCGATCGAGCCCCTGCTCGAACGCGACCCGCTTCTGCGGCGGCTCGAGCGCGTCGGGCTGGCACGGCGCGCCCGGGCCATCGCCCCGGCGCGGCCAGCCCCACAGCGCGCGGCCGGGCACGGCCTCCAGCACGGCGATGAAGTCGGGCGTCCGGCCGTGCAGGAACGCGCAACCCGGGTCCATCGGCTGGCCGTCGAGCAGCCGCGTGGCGCAGCGGCCGCCGGGGGTCTGCTCGCGCTCCACCACGCGGACGGCGAGCCCGAGCCCCGCCAACTCGCGCGCGGCCGACAGTCCCGCGAGCCCCGCACCCACCACGATCACATCCGGCATGGCGCGCATTGTGTGGCCTGCCGGCTGTTGGCGCCAAATTCGGCTGGCGTCGCGCGCCGGGCGTGGCCGGCACGCGCGCCTCGAGGCCGCGCCGCATGGGCCGGCGCGGCGTGCTCGCTCATCCAAAGCTCGTGCGCACGTTCCACCATCTGGCCCCGCGCGACCGGCGGCTGCTGATCGCGTGCCTCGCGCTCGCGGCGCTCGTGATCGGCGCGGTCGTGCCGTTCGTCGTGCGCGTGCAGGCGCTGAACGCCCGACGCGCGAGCGGGCCGTCGTGGAGCTTCCCCTCGCACATCTATTCCGACGGCGTGCCGCTCGTCGCCGGCCGCGTGCTGCCGCGCGACGCGCTGATCGCCGAGCTCGAGGCGCGCGGCTATCGCGAGGTGGCGGGCACGCCCGGGCCCGGCACCTGGCGCGCATCGGGCGGCGGCCTCGACATCGGGCTCGCCGGGTTCCGCGACGCGCGCGACCCCGCTGGCGCGGGCGGCCCCGAGCGCGTGCACGTGGCGCTCGACGACAGCGTCGTCACGGGCGTGGACCGGCGGGGCGGCTATCCCGGCAGCGCGCGCCCCGACCTCGACCATCCGCCGCGGCTCGAGCCGGCGCCGGTCGCGATCGTGCTCGGCGGCAGCGGCGTGCGGCGCACGTGGGTGGCGCTCGATCGCGTGCCGCCCGCCGTGTGGGGCGCGATCGTCGCATCCGAGGACCGCCGCTTCTTCACCCATCCCGGCGTCGATCCGCGCGGCGCGCTGCGCGCGCTGTTCGCCAACCTGCACGCCGGCCAGGTGCGCCAGGGCGGCAGCACGCTGTCGCAGCAGCTCGCGCGCGGCTGGTTCCTGGGCTCCGAGCGCACGCTGGCGCGCAAGCTGGCCGAGCTGCCGCTCGCGTTCGCGCTCGAGCTGCTGCTCGGCAAGCGCGCGATCCTCGAGGACTACCTGAACATGGTGTACTGGGGCCAGGCCGATGGCGGCGCCGTGGGCGGGATCGCCGAGGCGGCGCGCTGGTACTTCGACGCGCCGGTCGAGTCGCTGCGCGTGGAGCAGGGCGCGCTGCTGGCGGCGCTGATTCCGGCGCCGAACGCGCTCGAGCCGTTCGATCACCCGGACGAGGCGCGCGCTCGCCGCGACGCGGTGCTGCGCATCATGGCCGACACCCGCCGGCTGACGCGCGGCCAGGCCGACAGCCTGGCGGCGCTGCCGCTGCGGATCCGCCGCGGCCCCGCGCCGCTCGAGCGCTTCCCCTCGTACGTCGACCACGTGCGCGATGCGCTCGATCGCGAGCTCGGCCCGCACGCCGCCGAGAGCTGGGGGCTGTCGGTGTTCACGACGCTCGACCTGCCGTGGCAGGCGTCGGCCGAAACGGCGCTCGCGCGCGGGCTCGCGCGCTTCGATCCCGGCGCCTCGCGCGAGCCGCTGCAGGGCGCGTTCGTGGCGCTCGAGCCCGGCACGGCCGCGATCCGCGCCCTGGTCGGCGGACGTCATCCGGCGTCGGGCGAGTTCGATCGCGCCACGCAGGCGCGGCGCCAGACCGGCTCGGCCATCAAGCCGATCGTGTACGCCGCCGCGCTGTCCGAAGCCTCGGTCGCCAGCTTCACGCCCGCCTCCACCGTGCCCGACGAGCGCCGCACGTTCGGCTCCGGGCGCTGGGCGTGGGCGCCGCGCAACGACAACGACAGCTACCACCCGACCGTCACGTTCGCCGAGGCGCTGGCGCGCTCGATCAACGTCGCCACCGCGAACGTGGTGGAGCAGATCGGCCCCTCCACGGTGGCGCGCTACGCCGCCGCGTTCGGGCTCGGGAAACTGAAGCCGGTGATGAGCATCGGGCTCGGCACCAACGACGTGTCGCTGCTCGACCTGACCGGCGCATACGCCGTGTTCGCCGATGGCGGCATGCACCGCGCGCCCTCGCCGCTGCGCGCGGTGGTGTCGGGCGACGGCCGCATCGTGGCGGGCACCACCCATCCCGGCCAGGACGTGATCCCCGAGGGCATCGCCGCGCTGATGACGGGGCTGCTCGAGGACGTGGCGCTGTACGGCGTGGCGGCGCCGCTGCGCTACACGTTCGGCTACGACCGGCCCGTGGCAGGGAAGACCGGCACCACGAACGATTTCCACGACGCCTGGTTCGTCGGCTACACGCCCTACATCGTGGCGGGCGTGTGGGTGGGCTACGACACGCCGAAGAGCCTCGGCGACCAGGCGGCGCACGTGGCGCTCCCGATCTGGGCTTCGATCGTGAAGCCGCTGACCGACGCCTATCCGCCCACGCCGTTCGCATCGGACGCGAGCCTCGAGTGGCACCTGATCGATCCGTGGACGGGACTGCTGGCCGACCAGGGCGCGTGCCCGGGCATGTGGGTGCCGTTCCTGCCCGGCACCGCGCCCACTACGCCGTGCGGCGGCGCGGCGGCGTGGGAAGGCGCCGCGCTCGACACCG
>DASSIN010000070.1:0-3939 GCA_035691845.1 Candidatus Eiseniibacteriota bacterium
CGCTGGCCGCGCTGCCGTGGGCGTCGGGCGCGCGCCAGCGCGCGCAGGCGTTCGCGCTCGCCGTGGTGCTCGCCAGCCTGCCGCTGGTGGCGCGGCCGGTGGTGCCGCCCAGGCCCGAGGCGGCACCCCCGCGCACGCGCCTCGCCAAGGTGCGGGCGATCCGGCGCTGGAGCTACGAGTCGCCCGCCTCGCTCGCGCGCGTGATCGGGATGTCGCGCGATCCCGACCCGGACATCCGCGAGCAGGCGGCGCTGGCGATGGGACTCAACGTGATCGTCACCGACATCGAGCACCCGGCGATCACGCGCCCGAGCCGCTACGCGGATCATCCGCTGCGCGTCGTCCTCCGGACGCGGCTGATCGAGCTGGTGCGGGGCGATCCATCGCTGGCGGTGCGCGCCGAGGCGGCGCGCGCGCTGTGGAACGCCCCGCACGCGTTCGGCGCCGTGCCCGAAGCCGCGGACACGCTGGCCGCGGTGCTCGATCGCACCGCCACCACCGCCGGACCGGAGCGGCTGGCGTGGCTGGCGCTCGACGCGGCCGCCGGCGCCCCGGACGCCCACCTCGAGGCCGCGGCCGCCCGATTCGCGCGCACGACGCCGGACAGCGCGCTGGCGTCGGCGGCGCGGCGGGCCGCGCGTCCGCGTTGAACCCATGCCCGGCGGCTGGAACGACCCGCGACCTTCCGCTATAAGAGAGCGATGGACACCCCCGACCCTTCGCTCACGGCCGATGACAACGCGCGGCTGTGCGAAGGGTGCGTGCGCTGCTGCAGCTACATCACCATCGAGATCGACAAGCCGCGCACCCCGCGCGAGTACGATCAGTGGATCTGGGCGCTGCACCATCGCGGCATCAGCCTGTACGTCGAGCGGCCCGAGGCGTGGTACGTCCACGTGGACACGACGTGCGAGCGGCTGGACGCGCACGGCCGCTGCTCGATCCACGGCCGCCATCCGGTGCTGTGCCGCGAATACGACGCGCGCACGTGCGAGCGGCGGCTGCCGCTGTCGGACATCGTCGCGTGGTTCGACACGCCGGCGGAGTTCGAGGCGTGGATCCGCCGCCGCCGCCCGACCCACTGGCGCAGGCTGGAGGCGTTCCGGGCCAAGGCCGCCGGCGAGGACCGGGCCGCGGCGGGTGCGCACGCACATGCGCCGCGCGCGGCGCGCGCCCGCCCCGCTCCCGCGCGCGGCGATCTGATTCCGGTCGCCTCGCTGCTCGTGCGCGGCACGGGGCGCACGCTGCGGAGGAGCGGTTGAGCCTCGCCCGATGCGGAGGCGCCAGGGCGCGTGGCGGCGCCCCGGATCGCCCGCCCGAGGAACGGACCCCGCTGCGAGCCGCGGGGTGAGCCGCGGCGGGAGCGCCTCGTGGCTGCGCGCTGGCGCGCGGCGCCTGCGGGCGTTCACCCTGCGCGGCGATGCCGTCGAATGCCCGTGCTGCGGCGGGCGGTTCCGGCATTTCCTCGTCGCCGGCCGGCCCCCGCGCTGGAACGCGCGCTGTCCGGGCTGCGGCGCGTTCGAGCGCCATCGACTGCTGTGGCTCTACCTGCGCGAGCGAACACGCGTTCTCGAATCACCCGCGCGGCTGCTCGCCGTGGCGCCCGAGCGCGCGCTCGAGCGCCTGCTCCGGCGGGTGCCGACGCTGACCTACGTGAGTGGCGATCTCGGCTCGCCGCTGGCGATGGTGCGCTTCGACGTGGGCGCGCTGCCATTGCGTGACGGCACGTTCGACGCCATCCTGTGCACGCACGTGCTGGAGCACGTGCGCGACGCCCGGCGCGCGATGCGCGAGCTGTACCGCGTGCTCGCGCCCGGCGCCTGGGCGTTGCTGCAGTCGCCGATCGACCCCACGCGCGCGACCACCTACGAGGACCCCGCGATCGTGACGCCCGAGTCGCGCGAGCGTGCGTTCGGCCAGCGCGACCACGCGCGCGTGTTCGGGCGCGACTACGGCGACTGGCTGCGCGCCGCCGGGTTCGATGTGCAGGTCGAGGACTTCGCGCGCAGCCTGGGCGCGGATGCGATCACGCGCCACGCGCTGGACGTGGACGAGGACATCTATCGCTGTACGCGGCCGGCGCTCGTGGCCGCCGGCCGCTGACCGGGCGGACTCACTCCTCGCCGCAGCGCCGCTTCCAGTCCGCGAGCCGGTTCATCGCCTCGAGCGGCGTCAGGCGCTCGAGATCGAGCGCGCGCAGCTCGTCCAGGATCGGATGCCGCGCCGGCTCGAACAGCGCGAGCTGCGGGCGCGGGGCCGCCGGTCGCGGAGCGCCGCGCGCAGCCAGGCGTTCGACGCTGCGCTCGCTCTCGAGCTCGCGCAGCAGCTCGCGCGCACGCGCCAGCACGCGTGGTGGCAGGCCCGCCAGCTCCGCCACGTGGATGCCGTACGACTTGTCCGCCGCGCCCTCGGCCACCCCGTGCAGGAACACCACGCGCCCGTCGCGCTCGTCCACGGTGACGTGCACGTTGGCGAGCCGCGGCAGCGTGACGGACAGCCCGGTGAGCTCGTGGTAGTGCGTCGCGAACAATGTACGCGGCCGCGGGCCGTCGGCGGCGTGCAGGAACTCCGTCACCGCCCACGCCAGCGCCAGCCCGTCCCACGTCGAGGTGCCGCGGCCCACCTCGTCCAGCAGCACCAGCGAGCGCGGGGTCGCCGCGCGCAGGATGGCGGCGGTCTCGCTCATCTCCACCATGAACGTGCTGTGTCCCGCCCCCAGCCGGTCGCCCGCGCCGACGCGCGTGAACAGCCGGTCCACGCGCCCGATCACCGCGCGGCGCGCCGGCACGAACGAGCCCGCCTGCGCGAGCAGCACGGCCAGCGCCACCTGGCGCAGCCACGTGCTCTTGCCGCCCATGTTGGGTCCGGTGACGAGCAGGATCTGGCGCCGCGCCGCGTCCAGCCGGCAGTCGTTGGGAACGTACGCGCCATGCGGCAGCAGCCGCTCGACCACCGGGTGCCGCGCGCCTTCGAGCTCGAGCCGGTCGGAGTCGTCCAGCTCGGGGCGCACCCAGCCGTGGCGCGAAGCCACCTCGGCCAGCGCCGCGTGCGCGTCCACATCGGCCAGCGCCAGCGCGGCGCGCTGCAGCGCGGGGGCGAACGGGGCGGCCTCGTCGCGCAGCGCGGCGAACAGCTCCTGCTCGCGCGCCAGCCGCCGATCCTCGGCGCCCAGCACTTCACCCTCCTTGCGCTTGAGCTCGGGCGTCACGAACCGCTCGGCGGTGGTGAGCGTCTGGCGCCGCTCCCACCCGGGTGGCACCTTTTCCAGGTGCGGGCGCGTCACCTCGAGGTAGTAGCCGAACACGCGGTTGTAGCCCACCTTGAGGCTCGCGATCCCGGTGTCCGCGCGCGCCGAGGCCTCGAGCTCCGCGATCCAGCGCTTGCCCGAGCGCGCGAGCGCGTGCAGCTCGTCCAGCCGCGCGTCGAAGCCGGCGCGGAACACGCCGCCGTCGCGCGCCGCGGCGGGCGGGTCGTCCACCAGCGCGGCCGCGAGCCGCGCGCGCAGCAGCTCGAACCCGGCCAGCGTGTCGTCCAGCACGCCGGCGGCTCCCGCCGCCGCCGCCGCGGCCACCGCCGGCATGCGTGCGAGCGCGTCGCGCAGCGCTGCCAGCTCGCGCGGCGACACGCGCCGCGACGCGACGCGCGATGCCAGGCGTTCGACATCGGGCCACCCCTGCAGCCGCTCGCGCAGCAGCAGCCGCGCCTGCGCGTCCGCCGTCCAGCGCCCGACCGCGTCGTGCCGCGCGCGGATCGCGGCCAGCTCGAACGCCGGGCGCTCGAGCCACGCCCGCAGCCGCCGCGCGCCGGGCGCGGTGCACGTGAGCTTCAGGTGATGCCACAGCGTGTGTGCGGGTTCGCCGCCCGGCGCGGGCTCGAACAGCTCGAGGTGGCGCGCGGTGGCGGCGTCGTAGCGCAGCGCGTCGTCGGCATCGAGCGGCT
>DASSIN010000071.1:0-2755 GCA_035691845.1 Candidatus Eiseniibacteriota bacterium
CGCGCGCCCGGCGCCGCGGCTGACGTCCGACCGCCCCGGCCGCGCCCACCCGGGGCCCGGGCCGACGCCGGGCCCCGCCGACGCTGCGTCCGCCGCGCGGCTGCGGTAGGCTCCAAGCCGTCCCATCCGTCCCGACCTCGGAGGTTCCATGCGCATCCGCCCGAGCGCCCGAAGCCTCGCATGGTTGCTGGCCGCCGCCGTGCTGGCTCCGCGCGCCCACGCCGCATCGCCCGTTCCGCCGCCGCCGCCCACGCCGCAGCACCCGGTCACCGATCACTACGACCACATCGCCGTGGTCGACCCCTACCGCTGGCTCGAGAACTGGAGCGATCCGGCGGTGAAGGCGTGGAGCACGGCGCAGAACGCGCACACGCGCGAGTACCTCGATCGCCTGCCGATGCGCGCCGAGGTGCTGCATCGCATCGAGCAGCTCACGCACAGCGCGAGCCCGCAGTACTACGACCTGCGCCACACCGCGGCCGGCATCTTCGCGATGAAGAACCAGCCGCCCCGGCAGCAGCCGCTGCTCGTGCGGCTGGAGTCCGTCGCCCCACTCGGGCGCGAGCACGTGGTGGTGGATCCCAACCTGCTCGATCCATCGGGCTCGACGGCGATCGACTTCTACACGCCGACGCCGGACGGAAGGCTCGTCGCCGTGTCGCTTTCGAAGGGGGGGTCGGAATCGGGCACGGTGCACGTGTTCGACGGGCTCACCGGACACGAGCGCGCCGACCAGGTGCCGCGTGTGCAGGGCGGAACCGCCGGCGGCAGCGTGGCGTGGAACGAGGAGGGCACGGGCTTCTACCACACGCGCTATCCCGCGCCCGGCGAGCGCCCCGAGGCCGATCTTCCGTTCTGGCAGCAAGTGTGGTTCCACCGGCTCGGCACGCCCGCGGGCGAGGACGCGTACGTGGTGGGTCGCAGCTTCCCGAAGATCGCCGAGATCCAGCTGTCGCAGTCCGAGGACGGCCGCTGGGTGCTCGCCGACGTGCTGAACGGCGACGGCGGCGAGCACGCCATCTGGGTCGCGCCCGCGGGAGGCGAGGCCACCGGTCCATCCGCGTTCCATGCCGTGACCGGATTCGTGGACAGCGTGGTGTTCGCGCGCGCGGCGGGCGACCGGCTGTTCATGCTGTCGCGCCGCGGGCATCCGAACGGCCGCATCGTGTCGGTGTCGCTCGAGAGCCTCGACCTGCCGGACGCGCGCGAGGTGATGCCCGAGCCGCGCGACGCCGCGATCGAGTGGTTCGTGCCGACCGCGCACGAACTGCTGGTGGAGGAGATCGTGGGCGGACCGTCGCGCGTGGTGCGGATCGCGCAGGACGGCCGGCCGCTCGGGGCGCTGCCGGTGGCCGAGGTGAGCATGGTGGGCGCGATCGTGCACACGCGCGACGACGACGCGCTGATCCAGCACGAGACGTTCACCGAGCCGTCGCGGTGGAGCGCGTGGAGCCCGGCGCGGGGGGGCGCGCTCGAGCCGACCGCGCTCGCGGTGCGCTCGCCGGCCCACTTCGACGACGTCGAGGTGCGGCGCGAGTTCGCGGTGTCGCGCGACGGCACGCGCGTGCCGCTCAACATCATCATGCGCCGCGGCACGCGCCTCGACGGCACCGCGCCCACGCTGCTCACGGGTTACGGCGGCTACGGCATCAGCCAGCGACCCGGATTCTCCGCGCTGCGCCGCATGTGGCTCGATCAGGGCGGCATCATCGCGATCGCCAACACCCGCGGCGGCGGCGAGTTCGGCGACGCGTGGCACCGCGCCGGCAACCTCACGCGCAAGCAGAACGTGTTCGACGACTTCGCCGCGTGCGGGAGGTACCTGGTGTCGCGCCACTACACGAGCCCGGCGCACCTCGCGGCCAGCGGCGCCAGCAACGGCGGGCTGCTGATGGGGGCGATGATCGCGCAGCATCCCGAGTTGTTCCGCGCGGTGGCGTCGGGGGTGGGGATCTACGACATGCTGCGCGTGGAGCTGTCGCCCAACGGCGGCTTCAACGTGACCGAGTTCGGAACGGTGCGGAATCCCGCCCAGCTGCGGGCGCTGTACGCGTACTCGCCGTACCACCACGTGAAGGACCGCGTGGCCTATCCGGCGGTGCTGTTCTACACCGGCGCCAACGACCCGCGCGTGGATCCGATGAACTCGCGCAAGATGGCGGCGCGCCTACAGGCCGCCACGTCCTCGGGACGGCCGATCCTGCTGCGCACCAGCTCCAACACCGGCCACGGCATCGGCTCGCCGCTGTCGGCGCGCGACGCGCTGTCGGCCGACATGTACACGTTCCTGTTCGACCAGCTCGGCGTGCCGTTCCACGAACCGCTGCTGGCGAAGCCGTCGTTGAAGCGCGCCACCGAGGGCCCGCGCACGCGTCGCCGCACGTGAGGGGTGGCCGCGACGGCCAGCCGTCCTGCCGGCAAACGAACGCGCCGCCCCGGAGAGGGCGGCGCGTGGCCGCGTCCACATGACCCGGCGCGTCACATCTTGATCGGCACCACGTTGGCCTCGCGCGTCTGACCGCCGGCCGCCAGCTCGGCCGCCTTCTTGAGCGCCGCCTTCTTCGAGCCGAAATCGCCGAGCACGACGCGGAAATCGCCGGTGGCGGTGGTCTCCACCTTGCCGTCCAGCTTGGTCGCGGCGGTGAGCTTGTCCTTCTCCTCCTTGGCGCGATCCTCGGTCATGAACGTTCCGGCCTCGATGCCGAAGTGCTGCGGGGGCGCCGCGGGCGCGGCCGCCGATCCGCCCGCCGCCGGG
>DASSIN010000072.1:0-2769 GCA_035691845.1 Candidatus Eiseniibacteriota bacterium
CACGACTCCGGAGACCATGCCGCACTCGACCGTACAGATCATCACGCACGACGGCTCCTGCCCAACGCACGTGTTCACGCCCGCCGGCGACGGACCGTGGCCGGGCGTGCTCTTGTTCATGGATGGCATCGGGATCCGGCCTGCGCTCTTCGAGATGGCGGAGCGTCTTGCGTCCGCCGGCTACTACGTCGCGATGCCGGACCTCTTCTACCGCATCGGCCCGACCAGTTACGATGCGAAGAAAGCGTTCACCGACCCGGCCCAACGCAACGATCTGATGACTCGCGCACTGCCATCGGCGAGCATCGCGAACGTGATGCGCGACACGAACGCATTCCTGACGCACCTGGAGGGCGAGCCGCATGTGCGCGGCTCGGCGTTCGGGGTCACGGGCTACTGCATGGGTGGGCGGCTGGCGTTGTCGGCGGCCGGTACGTATCCGGAGCGATTCGCCGCTGCCGCGTCGTATCACGGCTCGAGCCTGGCGACGGATGCGCCCGACAGTCCGCATCTGCTCGCGCCGCGAATGCGGGCGTGGATCTACGTGGCCGGCGCGATCGAGGATCGGAACTTCGATGATGCGCAGAAGCAGCGGCTCGATGACGCGCTCACTCGGGCCGGCGTCCGGCACACCGTCGAGACGTACAACGCGCGCCACGGTTGGGTGCCGTCCGACACCCCGGTCCACGATCCGGTGGAGACGGAACACCACTGGCGCACGCTGTTGGATCTTTTTGCGCGCACGCTCTCCTAACGGACACGGGAGGGGCCGTCGAGCGGTCAGTCCGAGCGAAGCGCCTGCGCGGGATCGATTGATGTGGCCCGGTGCGCCGGCAGATACGCCGCGGCCATGGCCACGATGCACAGGACCGCGCAGGCGACGCCTAACGAGAGCGGGTCGCTCGCCGAGACTTGAAAGAGCAGTGCGGTGATGAGTTTCGAGCTGAGGAGCGCTATCGTTAGGCCGGCGCCGAGTCCGAGCGCGGCGATGATCGCCGCACGGGTGATCACGTCGCGTCGCACGCGCTCGGGCGTGGCGCCGAGCGCGATGCGGATGCCCAACTCGCGTGTCTGGTCGCGGACCATCGAGGCCATCACGCCGAAGAGGCCGATGGCCGCCAGCAGCAGGGCGACCAGGCTGAAGCCGGACATGAGGAGCGTGTCGACGCGCGGCTGGGCGAGCGGCCGGTCGAGAATCTCATCCATCGTGCGCGGAGCATTGAGCGCGAGCGAGGGGTCCACGTCACGTACGGCGGTGCGCAGCGCCGGGAGCAGCGAGCCTAACGGAACGCTGCTGCGGATCGCGACGTAACCTTGCCAGTACGATTGCAACGATGGCAGGTACACCATCGGCGACGCCTCGCGCAGCGTGCGCAGGTGCGTGTCGTGGGCGACGCCGACCACCGTGCGCCACCCGTCCGCGCCGACGATGCCGCCCTTGCCGGGAACGCGGAGGCGTCTGCCGATCGGATTCTGCCCGGGCCACAACGTGCGGGCGGCGGACTCGTTCACGATGGCGACGAGCGCCGACGTGGCTCGATCATCCTCGGCGAACGAGCGGCCGCGGTCGATGTGCACTCCGAACGTCTTGAAGTATTCGGCCCCGCCCATCTCGGTCGGAATAACGGGGAACCGCGCGGTGTCGGTCATCGACGGATCGTCGGTCTGAAACCGGACTTGCCAGATGCCGTTGCCGAGCATGGGCGGTGCGATGATCGGCGTCGCGGCGGTGACTCCCGGAATCTCGCGAACGCGGCGCACGACGGCGTCGCCCTCGGCGGTGAACCGTGTCATGTCGCCGAACCTGGCGCCGTTGAACGCGTAGTCCAATATCGACAGGTGCGCGCTCACGAAGCCGGTGTCCTGGCGCTCGAGCCGCTCGAGACTGCGCGCGAGCAATGCGGCGCCGCCTAACATGACCGTGGCGAGCGCGAGTTGGAACGCGACCAGCGTCTGCCGGGCCACGCGGCGGCGGCGCGTTTCGCGGCCGGAGCGCGCATCGGCGCGCAGGGACGCCGCGGTACCGCGCGCGGCCAGGAGCGCGGGCGCGACGCCGAACAGGAGCACCGCGATCGCGGACACGATGGCGGCGACCAGGATCGGCGTGGGCGCGAGCTGGATCTCATCGAGGCGCGGCAAGTTGGGCGGGGCGAACCGTCCTAACGCAGCAAGCAGAAACGCCGCGACGGCAAGCCCGGCTGCGCCGCCGGCGGCTGCGATGAGCACGGCTTCGACCACCAGCTGTCGAATGACATCGCCCGGGGCGGCGCCGAGGGCGCGCCGGATGTCGAGCTCGTGGCTGCGCGAGGATGCCCGGAGCAGCATCAGGTTGCCGACGTTGAGACAGGCGATGACGAGCAGCAGCGCGACGCCGCTGGTGAGGAGCACCAGCGCCGGCCTGACGTCGCCCAACACGGTATCGGCGAAGGTGGCAGCGTGCGCGCCGGCCAGCGCGAGCTGCGGCTCGAGGCGCCGCTCGATGGCCAGATATTCCGTGGCTGCGTCGGCGACGGATGCGCCGGGCCGCAGGCGGCCGACGGCGAACGCGGAGACGTCGGATTGCCAGCCGCTCCACATCGGTATCCAGTAGTCGACGTTCGCCGGGTAGTCGAAGCCGGCCGGCGCGACGCCGATGATGCGGTAGGCGACGTTGGCGTACGGGTCGACGAGCCGCGTGCCTAACACTGCCGCGTCGCCGCCGAACGCCTGGTGCCACGCGCGCCAGCTCAACACCAGCGGCTCCGTGCGCGTGGAGTCCGGCCCGGTCGG
>DASSIN010000073.1:0-2588 GCA_035691845.1 Candidatus Eiseniibacteriota bacterium
TTCACCGCGCGATCGCCTCCGGCCCGAGCGCGGCCAGCACCGCGCCCGCCACCTGCGCCACCGTGCGCCCGTCGGTCGGCACGCGCAGCTCGGCCACCTCCGCGTACAGCGGCCCGCGCTCGGTCAGCAACGCCGCCAGCCGGGGGACGATCGGGCCGCCCTTCAGCAGCGGTCGCTCGGTGGGGTCGCCGCCGATGCGCGCGGCCGCCTGCCCGGGCGACACCTCGAGCCACACCGTGTGGCAGCGCGTCTTGAGCTGCGCACGCTCGGCCTGCCCCAGCACCAGCCCGCCGCCGCATGCGATCACGCCCGCGCCCGCCGCCAGCACGCGCGCGAACAGCTCGCGCTCGCGGCGCCGGAATTCGGGCTCGCCCTCGCGCGCGAACAGCTGGGCGATGGTGCTGCCGGTCTCGGCTTCGAGCATGGCGTCGAGATCGGCGACCGCCACGGCCAGCCGTTCGCCCAGCTCGGCCGCCACGGCGCTCTTGCCCGAGCCCATCAGGCCGACGAGCGCGACGGGACGCGGATGATCGGGGCTCATCCGCGCGAAGCTACCACAGCCGCGCGCGCGCTCCGTTCACACCGCGTGAAGCATGCCCGCGCGTGCCGACGCGAGTGCGGGGGCGCCGCGGCGGGACGGAAAGTGCCGCCGCGAGGCCGCCCGGAGCGGCGCGTGCCATGGATGACGAGCACGCGCCGCGAGGAAGAGTGAGCGGAGCCCAGGGATGGGCGCAGCGAACGTGCCCGCGGCGGCAGCTTTCCGTTCCGCCGCGGCCTCCGCCGGAAGCGGATGCGCGGGGCCCGACGGATGTCGGACCCCGCGCGGCGTTTCGAGGGAACCAGGAGCTACCGAGCTACCGCACACTCGCCATGTCGGTCACGACCCGCGGCGTCACGAAGATGATCAGCTCGCGGTTCTCGTGGGCGACGCTGTTGTCGCGGAACAGATTTCCGATCAGCGGGATGTCCTTGAGGATCGGCACGCCGGTGCGCACCGTGCCGTCGTCCGCGCGGATCAGGCCGCCGATCACGGCGGTCTGGCCATCGTCCACCATCACGCGCGTGTCGGCCTCGCTGGTGTTGATGATCACGCCGCCCTGCACCGTGCTCTGCGTGGACAGATCGCTGACCTCGGGGTGCAGGTCCATCACGATCTTCTTCTCCGCGGTCAGGTGCGGGGTGACCTTGAGCTGGATGCCGATCGTCTGCAGCTGCGACACCGGATTGCCGGCGACGTCCTGCACGATCAGCGGAATCTTCTGGCCCACGAGGATCTTGGCCTCGCGGTTGTCGAACGTGGTGATGCGCGGGTTCGAGATGATCTTGGCCTTGCGGCTCTGCTCCATCGCCGACAGCTGCGCCTCGAGCGAGCCCCAGCTGCGGAAGATGCCGTACGACAGCCGCGTCGTCGGGTTGGTGGCCGGCGAGTTCTGGTCGCCCGCCACCGCCTGGCCGGGGCCCGGCTGCGGCGCGTGCGCGGTGGTGGCCGCGCCGCCCGAGAAGAACTGCGCCGGTTCGCCCAGGTTCCACTGGATGCCCAGGTCGCGCAGCGCCGCCTCGTCCACGTCCACGAGCTTGGCGGTGATCTCGATCTGCGGCGTGACCGAGTCGAGCGACAGCGCCATCTTCTCCACGCGCGCCACGTTCTCCGGCACGTCCGAGATGATCAGCGAGTTGGTGCGCTTCTCGACCAGGATCTGCCCGCGCCGCGTCAGGCTGCCGTTCAGCGACGAGTTCAGCTCGCCCGCGTTGGCGAAGTTGAGCTTCACGATCCGCGTCTCGAGCGGCATCAGCTCGGCCGCCTTGGAGCGCGCGGTCTCGCGGTCGACTTCCTCCGCCTGCAGCTTGGAGGCGGAGTCGACGCGGATGATGCCGCCCTCCTCAACGTAGTCGAGGCCCTGGGCCCGCAGGACGGTGCGCAGCGCCTCCTCCCAGCCCACGTTGTGCAGCGTGACCTTCACGCGCCCTTCGACGTCCTTGCCGAGGACGATGTTGCGCCCGCTGAACTCCGCGATGGCGCGCAGCACCGCGCGGATGTCGGCGCCTTCGACGTCGATGCTGAACGTGCCGGAGCCGGTGCGCACCAGGCCCACCTGATGCATGGCGTCCTGGGCCAGCGCCGCCGGAATCGTGGCCGCGATCGGGGCGTAGCCGGCGCCGGTCACCAGCGCGAGGCCCGCCAGGAGCTTAGTGACTCGCATTCGAATCTCCCTTCCTGGTCAGCGGAATCGTCACCGTCTGGGACTGCCCGTCCACGGTGAGGTTGACGATGACCGCATCCCGCTTGAGGCCTTCCACGACTCCGTTCATCACCTTGTCGCCCTTGCGCAGCACGAGCGAGTTGCCCCGGCCGTCCTCACACAGCGCGAACTGATCCTCGTTTCCCCACACGATCCCGACCACTTTGATGCCACCCAGATCCGGCGGCGCCTCGACCTCCACGTACTGCTGCCCGCCCACGAGCGGCTGGAACGGATCGCGCCGGTCGAGGGCGTTGTAGACGTAGGTGGCGTGGTCGTCGAGGTGCACCATCGGCGAACCGAGCGTTCCCGGCACCGACGGCGCGCTCGATGACGCCGGCGTCAGCG
>DASSIN010000074.1:0-4396 GCA_035691845.1 Candidatus Eiseniibacteriota bacterium
CGCATGCCACGTCCGCGCGCGGCGTGCGCGGGCCATGGCGCAAGCTCTATGCTCCGCGCATGACGCTCGCCCCCGCCTCCGGACACCTGCTGCGCGGGCGCTACCAGCTCGAGCGCGAGCTGGGGCGCGGCGCCTCGGGCAGCGTGTGGCTCGCGCACGACCGCCGGCTCGACCGCGCGGTGGCGGTCAAGCTGCTGGGCGATCCGCAGCGCCTGGGCCTGGACACGGCCGCGCGCGAGCGGCTGCTGCACGAGGCGCGCGTCGCGGCGGGGCTCAACCATCCCAGCATCGTGGCCGTTCACGACGTGGGCGAGGACGAGGGCCGGCCATTCGTGGTGATGGAGCTGGTGCCGGGCGGCACGCTGCGCGCCGCCGGCCCGCTGCCGCTGCCCACGCTGCTCGACGTGGCGCGCCAGCTGGCGCAGGCGCTGGCGCACGCGCACGGCCGCGGCATCGTGCACCGCGACGTCAAGCCCGAGAACATCATGCTGGTGCAGGACGGCGAGCACACGCTGGCCAAGCTGGCCGACCTCGGCATCGCCCACGCCGCGCAGGGCACGCGCCTGACGAGCGACGGCGCCATCCTCGGCACGGCGGCCTACCTGGCGCCCGAGCAGGCGCTGGGGAGCGCGCTCGACGGCCGCGCCGACCTGTACGCGCTGGGCGTGGTGCTGTACGAGCAGGTGGCGGGGCGCGTGCCGTTCGAAGGCGACGCGCTGGCGGTGATCTCGCAGCACCTGTACGCGCCGGTGACGCCCCCGCGCACGTTCCGGCCGGGGCTGCCGGCCGCGCTCGAGGGCGTGATCCTGCGGCTGCTGGCCAAGGATCCGGCGCAGCGCTTCGCGGACGCGGCCGCGCTGGACCGCGCGCTGGCCACGATCTCGCTCGTTCCCTCGGCCGAGGCGGCCGCGGAGGAGACGAGCGCACCGGTGGTGCTGCTGGAGCAGCTCGTGCGCGGGCGGCTGGTGGGACGCGGCGCCGAGCTGGACCAGCTGCGCAGCCTGTTCCGGCTGGCGCAGCACGGCCACGCGCACCTGGCGCTGGTGTCGGGCGAGCCGGGCGCCGGCAAGACCCGGCTCGCGCACGAGCTGCTGGTGTACGCGCAGCTGTCGGGCGCGAGCGTGCTGCGCGGCGGCTGCTACGAGTACGAGGCCACCACGCCCTACCTGCCGTTCGTCGAGGCGCTGCGCGCGTGGGTGCGCGCCGCGCCCGACGAGTCGCTCGCCGCGCGGCTGGGCGACACCGCCGCCGAGCTGGCGCGGCTGGCGCCCGAGATCGCGGCCCGGCTCGGGCCGTTCGCCCCCGCGCCGGCGCTGGCGCCGCACGAGGAGCGGCTGCGGCTGTTCGATTCGCTGACGCGGTTCCTGCAGGCGCTGGCGCGCGAGCCGGGCGGCGTGGTGGTGTTCGTGGACGACCTGCACTGGGCCGATCAGGGCACGCTGGCGATGCTGCACTACGCGTTGCGCCAGCTGCGCGAGGAGCGGCTGCTGGTGCTCGCCACCTACCGCGAGATCGAGCTGGACCGCGCGCACCCGCTGGCGGCCGCCCTGGTCGAGTGGAACCGCGAGCGGCTCGCCACGCGGCTCGCGCTCGGGCGGCTCGACCGCGACGCCACCGCCGCGCTGCTCGCCACGTTGTTCTCGCAGGAGACGGTGTCGCCCGAGTTCGCGGCCGCGGTGCACCGCGAGACCGAGGGCAACCCGTTCTTCGTCGAAGAGGTGGTGAAGGCGCTGATCGAACAGGGCCAGATCTACCGCGAGGCCGGATCGTGGGAGCGGCGCGACGTGGCCGAGCTGACGATCCCGCAGAGCGTGAAGTCGGCGATCGGCCGGCGCCTCGACCGGCTGACGCCGGCGTGCCTGGACGTGCTGCACACGTGCGCGGCGCTGGGCAAGAGCTTCGCGTTCGCCGAGCTGGCGGCCAGCTCCACCGCGAGCGAGGACGCGTGTCTCGACGCGCTGGACGAGGCCGCGCGCGCGCAGCTGGTGCGCGACGAGGGCCGCGAGCGGTTCGTGTTCACGCACGACAAGATCCGCGAGGTGCTGTACGAGGAGCTGAACCCCGTGCGCCGCCGCCGGCTGCACCAGCGGATCGGCGAGGCGCTGGAGCGCCTGCACGCCAAGGACGTGGCCGGGCACGTGCAGGACCTCGCCCACCACTTCCTCGAGAGCGGCGATCTGGCGCGCGGGCTGGAGTTCGCGCGCGCCGCCGCCGAGCAGGCCGGCAGCGTGTTCGCGCACGACGAGGCGCTCGCGTACCTGACGCGCGCGCGCGAGTGCGCCGAGGCGCTGGAGGACGAGGCGGCGCTGTCGGACGTCGAGGAGCGCACCGGTCTCGTGCACGACGTGCGCGGCGATCTGGCCGACGCGGTGACGCACTACGAGCGAGCGCTGGAGCCGGCCGCCGACGACGCGCGCCGCGCCGCGCTCCACAACCGCATCGCGGACGTGTGGGTGCGGATCGGCGATCCGCGCGGACTGCCGCACCTGGAGCAGGCGCTGCGACTGCTCGATCGCGAGCGCCAGCCCGCGCAGTACGCGTCGGCGCTCACCACGCGCGCGCGCTACGCGCACTACCAGGGCCACCACGCGCAGGCGGTCGAGGAGCTGACCCAAGCGCTCGCCATCGCCGAGCCGGCCGGCGACCCCGCGCTGCTCGAGCGCGTGATGTCGTTCACCGCCGGCGCATACCAGCACCTGGCTCGCTACGAGGAGAGCGACGCGATGTCGCGGCGCTGCATCGCGCTCGGGGAGCGCATCCACGACCCCGCCCTGATCGCCATCGGGCACGAGTTCATGGGCGAGAACGCGATCGGGTGCGGCCGCTGGGAGGAAGCACTCGCACACGGGCGGCGCGATTACGAGATCGCGCGCGCCATGCACTCCAACGACCGCGCCTCGTGGGGCGCGTTCGTCCAGGGCTGGGCGCTGGCGGGGATGGCGCGGTTCGACGAGGCCGAGGCGCTGCTGGGCGAGTGCGTCACGCGCGCCGATCAGGTGGGCGAGAAGCGCATCGCGGCGCTCGCCAGCTCGGTAGTGACGTGGGAGATGGTGATGCGTGGGAGTCCCGACGCCGAGGCGCAGAGCGCGGACGCGCTGGCGCGTTCGGAGGCCGTCGGCCTGCTGTTCATGCGCATCGAGGCGCGCCGCGTGCGCGCCATCTGGCACGCCGTGCGCGGCGAATGGCAGGAGGTGCTGAAGCTGGCGGCGGAGTGCGAGGCGCTGGTGGCGGGCACCGACGCCGCCGTCAACCGGATGAGCTTCATGCCGCTGCGCGCCGAAGCGCACCTGGCGCTCGGACAGCTCGCCGAGGCCGAGACGCGGGCGAGCGATGCGGTGGCGCTGGCGGCGCGGGCCGGGGCCGACGGGTCGGGCGCGCTGGCCGAGCGCGCGCTGGGCCACGTCGCGCTGGCCGCCGGTCGCGCGGACGAATTCCGCGCGCGCACCGCAGATGCGGCGACGCGACTCGAAGCGCTCTCGTCGTTCCCCGACCTCGCCCGCACGCTGGGGCTGCGCGCCCGCGCCCTCGACACGCTGGGCGACACCGAGGCCGCCGCCGCAGATCGCGCCCGGGCCGAGGAGCTGGTGGCCCGCTTCGGCATCTCACGCGCGTGGGCCGCGCTCGATCCCGCGTAGCTAGGGCGTCGGCGCGGCCTCGCCCACGTCCAGCGTGATGGGGCGGCGGCTGCGAGGTTCGCCGGGCTGCAGGACGCGGAAGATGCCGATGCGGTAGCCCACGGTGCGGCCGCCGACGTAGCGCAGCTCGAGGCGCGTCTCGCGCGCGCGGAACGCGTCGTCGTACAGCAGCGGCAATAGCTGGCGGCGCATGCTCTCGGCCAGCGCCTGCTCCACCACCAGCCAGCCGGCGCGCGCGCGCACCGCGCCGCCCACGATCGAGTCGTACGGCACGTCGGGCAGCGCCACGAACGGCCGGTCGGCGTAGAACGCCACGAACGGCTTGCGATCGATCACGGGCTCGTTCGGACGCGACGCGCCGGCGAGCCAGTGACCGGCGCGCTCGGCGTCGTCGAGCACGCCGTCGAACGGCACGCGGAAGATGTCGAAGTTGGCCCACGCGCACGCGGCCGTGCCGAACGCGGCCAGCACCAGCGCCAGCGCGCGCGCCCAGCGCGGCGCCGGGCGCGCGAACACGGCCACCGCGGCGATGCCGAGCGCGGGCAGCGCCGACAGCGCGAACCGCGGCTGCAGCGTGAGCCCGAACAGTGGCAGCACGAACAGCAGCAGCAGCGGCACGCTCTCGACTCCGCGCCGCCGGACGAGCCCCCACACCGACAGCGCCAGCAGCGGCCACGGCCACAGGATGAACAGCCCGAGCAGCTGCCGGAACGCGTTCGTCGGCCAGCGCACGAGCGCGCCCGGCAGCTCGCGCGCGAGCT
>DASSIN010000075.1:0-11408 GCA_035691845.1 Candidatus Eiseniibacteriota bacterium
ATGCCACGGAGGCGGAGGCCACCGGGGCACGCGCGAGCGATGCCGGCATGGGCTGAACGCTCACGACCACGTCACGGGCCGTGAGGTTGGCCGGCATGCGCACGGTGCCTCGGATCATCCCTGTCTCCGGCGCGGCGCACCCCGCGGCCGCCAAGGCGGCGACGCCGAGCACCGCGCAGACTCGCAATCGCATGGAAGTTCCCCGGCCGGGGCCGCGCGGCGGGCGCCGTATGGCCCACACCGTTTTCGGCCGTCCGGGGGCTTCGCTTGAGCCGCCGGGCCCCCTGCGCCGGGGGCCCGCCGGCTGCAGACGAGGGCGCCCCCCGCCGGAGCGGCGGAGGGCGCGGCCTCGTCCCGAACCGGGACGGCTACAGCCGCACCAGCCGGACGCTCGTCCGGCCGGAGACGGACAGCACCATCGCCCGGTACACGCCCGGGGGCGTGACACGGCCGTTCTCGCTGCGGCCGTCCCACGTCGCGTTGACGGGGCCCGCGACCAGCCCGTGCAGCTGCAGCGTGCGCACGCGGCGACCGGTGGCATCCACGATCACGAGCGTCGCGTCGGTCATGCTGTCGGGCACGTCCAGCGGGATGCTCACCTCGCCGGCGCCCGAGCTGGGATTCGGATACACGGGACCGAGCGCCAGCGCGGCGCTGCCCTTCAACGTCACCTGCAGGGCCGTGCTGCGCGCGCTCTCGTTGCCGCTCACGTCGGTGGCGGTCACCGCGTACCACACCGCCTTCACGTTGGTCGGCACGTTCAGGTCGCTCCAGCTCGTGCCCGGGAACACGGCGCCGCTCACCTTGGTGAACGGCCCGCCCGATGTTGTGGCACGGTATACCGAGTAGCCCAGCAGATCGGCGTCGGGATCCGGCGACCACGTCAGGTCGATGGTCTTCCCGGAGCGCCCCGCGTGCAGCCCGGCGGGCACCGTGGGCGGCGACAGGTCGAGCTGCCAGTCCCACATCACCACGTTCGAGAGGCCGGACCAGTTGCCCGCGTCGTCCACGCTGCGGATCGCGAAGTAGTAGGCGGTGCCGTAGGTGAGGCCGTGCACGGTCGTGGTCTGCGACGATCCGGCCGGCAGGGGCGCGGGCACGCTGGTCACGATCGTGGCCGTTGACCAGTTGTCGGTCGTGATCGGGCTCGTGGCGTAGCGCAGGTCGTAGCGGGTCGCGCTGCCGGTCAGGCTGTCGTCGCCGGGCGCGGTCCACGACAGCGACACGCTGTCGGGGTTGGCGGTCTGCGCGTGCGTGAGCGCGGGGGCGAGCAGCAGCAGCGCGAGGCCGACGAGCGCCGGGAACCAGCGCCGCCAGCCCGGGCGCGAGCCGTGCGCGGCGGTGACGCGGTGCCGGCGCGGGTGCGGGCGGCGGTTCATCGTGCGGCGGCGCCGGCCGGACGGACCAACGCCGTGCTCCAGTTCAGCCACAGGAAGCCGACCGCCAGGTTCCGGATGGCGGCGGGCGCGATCACGTCGGGGAGGGCGGTGGTCGTCTTCGAAACGACGTTGGAGATCAGGGACCAGTTCGGCACCTCGTCCGCGGTCTTGATCGCGAACCAGTAGGTGGTCGAGGGCTGCAGGCCGGTGACGAGGAAGCTCTGCGACGTGCCGGCGGCCGCGGGCGCCGGAACGCCGGCGGTGATGCGGGTCGCGGTGCCGAAGTTGCTCGAGGTGATGGCGCTCGTGGACATGCGGATGTCGTACTGCGAGGCGGTGCCGGACAGGCTGTCGTCGCCGGGCGCCGTCCAGGTCAGGGTCACGGAGTTCGAGCTGTTGTTCTGTGCCAGGGCCATGGCGGGCACCACGATCAGGGTGAGCAGCACGAAGACGAGGCGGTGGAGCATGGACTCTCCTCGGCCCGAGTCGCGCCGGGGGACGGGGCGCGGGCGCTGTGTCGCGAGATGCTGGACTCCCGGAGACGACCTGCCTCGCTCGGGCGGCGGGGAGCGGCCGCGAGGCGCGCGCGTCGCTGCACGAAGCGTGCCCCGCAGCGCGCGCCGGCCGACGGCGTCGGCGTCGCGCGCGCAGTGCGGCGCGGGACTGCGCGATGGACGCGCGCGCGGGGGGCACCACGCCTGCGCCACGCGGGTCGCGTGCACGATCCGGGCGTGGGATCTGCACGCCCGCGCGCGTTGGGCTGCAACGCGCGGAACGCCCGCCGGATTGCACGCTGCACGAGCGTTGTGGCCGCGGCGCCGGGCGCGGCGCGCGAGGTGCCGCGCCGGGCCACGAATCGTTGACAGTGCGCGAGCGCGCGCCCTATCCTCACACCTTACGCATCCCACCACCCTCCCCCGCCGCCCAGGACAACGCATGCCGGACATCGGCGGCTACGTGGCGGTCCCGCGATGAGCCCGCCTCTCGATCGTGACTCCCTGCTCGGGCGCGCCGTGCAGCTCGGCGCCTCGGACCTGATCGCCACGGCCGGCCACCCGCCGCTCGTGACGCGCGCGGGGGCGCTGGAGGCGCTGCCGGGCTTTCCGCCGCTCGGGCCGGACGACACGCGCGCGTTCGCCGAGGGGTTCCTGACGCCAGAGCAGATCGCGAAATTCGAGCGCGATCTCGAACTCGACACGCGCTTCACCCTGGAAGGGCTGGCCCATTTCCGCGTCAACCTGTTCGTGCAGCGCGGAGCGTGGGGCGCGGCGATCCGCATCGTGCCGTGGACGATCCCGCTGCCGGAGCAGATCGGGCTGCCGCCGTTCGTGGTGTCGCGGCTGCTGTCGCTGGCGCGCGGGCTGGTGCTGATCACCGGGCCGACCGGCGCCGGCAAGTCCACCACCATCGCCGCCCTGCTCGAGCAGCTGAACCAGCTCGGACCGCGCCGCCACGTCGTGACGGTCGAGGATCCGATCGAGTTCGTGTTCCAGCCGAAGCACGCGGTGTTCGAGCAGCGCGAGGTCGGTGTGGACACGCGCAGCTACGCGCGCGGCCTGCGCGGCGCGCTGCGGCAGATGCCGCACGTGATCTTCGTCGGCGAGATGCGCGACCTGGCCAGCATGGCGATCGCGCTCACCGCGGCCGAGACCGGCAACCTGGTGATCTCGACGATGGCGACGCCGTCCGCGGCGCAGACCGTGACGCGCATCATCGACGCGTTCCCGCCGCACCAGCAGTCGCAGATCCGGGCCCAGCTCGCGCTCACGCTGCGCGCCGTGATCTCGCAGGTGCTGCTGCGGCGCGCCGACGGCGCCGTCCGCGTGGCGGCGCGCGAGGTGATGTTCGTGACGCCGGCGATCCAGAACCTGATCCGCGAGGACAAGATCCACCAGATCCCGAACGCGATCGCCACCGGCATGCGCGACGACTGCGTGTCGCTCGACGACGCGCTCGGCGACCTCGTGGACCGCGGGGTGGTGTCGTACGAGACCGCGCACCCGTTCTTCGACGATCCCGAGAAGCGCTCCACGGTCCAGCGCCGCCACTTCCGCGTGGCGAGCGTGCCCGAGGCGCCGGCGCGGAGCGCGCGATGAGCGTCTCCTACCGGCTGTCCACGCGCCGGTTCGGCGAGCTGCTGATCGAGCGCGGCTGGATCACGCCCGAGCAGCTGGCGCAGGCGCTCAAGGCGCGCCAGGACCCGCGCGAGCGGCTGGGCCAGACGCTGGTGCGGCTGGGGCTGATCCAGGAGCGCGACGTCACCAAGCTGCTGGCCGAGCAGTTCGCGCTGCCGGTGTCCGAGGCCGAGCAGCTGGCCGAGGCCGATCCCAAGGCGGTCGAGCTCGTGCCCGAGCACCTCGCGCGCCAGGCCGGCATGCTGGCGCTCAGGCGCACGGGCGACACGCTCGAGGTGGCGGTCGGCGATCCGCTCGACGTGGTGTCGCTCGACCACCTGCGCGCGCTCACCGGCTGCACGCTGCGCGTGTCGGTGGCGCGGCCCGGCGACGTACGCGAGGCGATCGACAACTTCTACCAGGAGATCCGCACCAGCGAGAACCTGGGCGAGATCCTCGACACGCTCGATCTGTCGGCCGGTAGCTCGGACGAGGAGGTGGACCTCGCCACGCTGCGCCAGCAGGTGGAGGACGCGCCGGTGGTGCGGCTCGTCAACCTGATGGTGGCCGAGGCGATCGACGCGCGCGCCAGCGACATCCACGTGGAGCCGCTGCGCGACCGGATCACCGTGCGCTACCGCATCGACGGGGTGCTGCACGAGGTGATGAAGCCGCCCAAGCACCTGCAGATGGCGATCGTGTCGCGCATCAAGGTGCTGGCCGACCTCGACATCGCGGTGCGGCTGCTGCCGCAGGACGGCCGGCTCACCGTGCACCTGCCGGACCGCGAGGTGGACATCCGCGTCTCCACGCTGCCGACCGCGTTCGGCGAGAAGGTGGTGCTGCGGCTGTTCGACAAGAAGGCGTTCGCGCGCGAGATCTCGAGCCTCGGGCTGGACGGCGTCGCGCTCGAGAACTTCCGCCGCACGCTGCACATGCCGTACGGGATGATCCTGGTGTCGGGTCCGACCGGTAGCGGCAAGACGACGACGCTGTACTCGGCCTTGAACGAGATCAAGACCGTGCACAAGAACCTGATCACGGTCGAGGACCCGATCGAGTACCACATCGAGACCGTGAACCAGGTGCACGCCAATCAGAAGGTGGGCATGACGTTCGCCCGCGCGCTGCGCTCGATCCTGCGCCAGGATCCGGACGTCATCATGGTAGGCGAGATCCGCGACGCCGAGACGGCCGACATCGCCGTCAAGAGCGCGCTCACCGGCCATTTGGTGCTGTCCACCGTGCACGCCAACGACGCGCCCGGCACGGTCACGCGCCTGATCGACATGGGCGTCCCCCGCTACCTGGTGGGCTCGGCGGTCAACCTCGTCATGGCGCAGCGCCTGGTGCGACGCGTGTGCGACCGGTGCCGCGAGTCGTATAGTCCCGACCCCGAGCAGCTGGCGGCGTTCGGCGAGGACGCGGCCACGCTGGCGGGCCGCCGGCTGTGGCACGGCCGCGGCTGCCTCGCGTGCAAGCACACGGGCTTCATGGGCCGCACCGCGGTGTTCGAGGTGCTCGAGATGAACCGCGCGATGCGGCGGCTCGTGCTCGACGGCATGAACGAGGATCAGATCAAGCAGCGCGCCGTGGCCGACGGCCTGCTGACGTTGCGCAAAGCCGGGCTCCGCAAGGCGCTCGAAGGTCAGACCACCCTCGAGGAAGTGCGCGCCGCCACGCTCTCCGACGACGCCTGAACCATCCGAGGTATCACGGCCCCATGCCCAGCTACTACTACCGCGCGCGCGACCTCGAAGGCCGATCCCACGAAGGCGTCGAGATGGCCGGCTCCGAGGAGGAAGTGCTGCGCATGCTGGAGTCGAGCCAGCTCGTGCCGGTGCTGATCGAATCGCGCGCGCCGGGCGTGACCGACGCGCTGGCGCCGGCCGAGATCCGCCGGCGGCTCGTGGATCTCGCCGCGCGGCTGCGAGGGCGGCCGGTCAAGCCCGGCTCGGTGGCGTTGTTCGCGCGCCAGCTCGCGACGCTGATCGGCGCCGGGCTGCCGCTGGTGCGCTCGCTGCGCTCGATCCAGCGCGACCACCACGACCGCAAGCTGGCCATGATCCTCGACCGGGTCGCCGACGACGTGCAGAAGGGCGACTCGCTGTCGTCGGCGCTGGCGCGTCACCCGCGGGTGTTCGACGAGGTGTTCGTGTCGCTCGTGCACACGGGCGAGGTGAGCGGCACGCTCGACCGCATCCTGGACCAGACCGCGGCCTACCTCGAGCGCGCCGAGGCGCTGCGGCTCAAGGTCGAGGCGGCGCTGCGCTATCCGATCTTCGTGCTCGGGTTCTCGGTGCTGGTGCTGTTCGCGATGATGCTCAAGATCATCCCGATGTTCTCGGCCATCTACGCGCGGTTCAAGGTGCCGCTGCCGCTGCCCACCCAGATCCTGGTCGGGGTCAGCAACGCCGTCACCCAGCACCTGCTGATCACGGCGCTGCTGCTCGGGGCCGCGGTGGCGGCCGGCTGGAACGCCGCCCAGACCGACGCCGGCCGGCTGTGGATGGACCGCACGCGCCTCAATCTGCCGCTCTTCGGCAACCTGATCCGGATGTATGCTGTCACCAAGTTCGCCCGCACGTTGAGCATCCTGACGTCCAGCGGGACCCAGATCCTGTATGCGCTGCGGGTGATCCGGCCGGTGCCAGGCAACAAGGTGCTGGAGCAGGGCGTCGATCTGGTGCGGCAACGGGTCGAGCAGGGCAGCTCGCTCGCGAGGGCCATGGAGGAAGCCGGCGTGTTCCCGGAGATGCTGGTCCAGATGACCGGCACCGGCGAGGAGACCGGCAAGTTGGACGAACTGTTAGGCCGGACTGCCGATTTTTACGAGCAGCGCGTCTCGGCGGCGGTGGACGGGTTGAGCTCCCTCGTGGAACCCATTGCCATCGTGGTGCTAGGCGGCCTGGTCGGAGTTATGCTATTGGCACTCTATCTGCCGATCTTCAGTCTCGGCCAGGCGATGCGCTCGGGCCTGCTGGGGCACTAGGAACCCGCGCGCGGAAGTCACCGGGGGACCAGGCATGCGTCGCAACGAACGGGGTTTCACGCTCCTCGAGCTGATGGTGGTCATCGTGATCGTGGCCATCCTGGCCGCGGTGGCGGTGCCGCTGTACACGAACTACGTCCACGACGCGCAGCGCGCCGAGGCCAAGGGCATCGCCAGCGCCATCATCACGGCGGAGCAGGCCTTCTTCCAGCGCAACGGCGGAACGCAGTACGGCTCGCTGCAGGACATCAAGGATTCCAAGGACCTGGACATCCCCGAGGCCGAGGCCAACTGGGTGCTGGACGTGACCCCGAGCGGCGCCACCGGCTTCGAAGTCAAGGTGACGGGCAAGGGAGGGCAGGGCCAGGCCCCGCAGGACACGGGCGTGGACTACACCTACGACCGCACCAACGGCACCGTGAAATGGACGGATCTGCCGTAGGGAGTCCCACCGCGAGCCAGGGCCCGGAGCGCCGTCGTCGCGGGTCCCCCCTGCGCGGCGAATCCGGCCTGTCGCTGATCGAGGCCATCGCCGGCACGGTGATCGCCGTGCTGGCCGTTGTCGGTCTGGCCTACAGCTTTTCGACCGCCCGGGCGATGGTGGAGCGCTACCGGATCGCCCGCCTGGCGCTGGGCGAGGCGGAATCCCGGATCGAGCGCCTGTCGCTGCGCCGCGCGGGGAACACGGACCTGGACCTTGGCACCCACGGCCCGTTCCCGGTGCCGGTGGCGGGTCAGGCGCTGTGCGAGGAGTCGTGGAAGGTCGAGGCCTACGACGACCCCGCCAACGGCACCGCGCCGGGCACGGTGGACATGAAGAAGGTGACCGTGACCGTCACCTGGGGCCAGCCCGTGACCCCCGCCCAGACCGTCACCCTGTCCACGCTGCTCCCGCGCTGAGGCGGTTCGTGCGCGCGCGGGGCGAACGCGGGGTCACGCTCATCGAGCTGTTCGTGGTGATGGCGCTGGCCTCGCTCGTCACGCTCGGGCTGATCGCGTTCTACTTCAACTCGCAGAGCATGTGGGTGGACGGCTCGACCCAGACGATCGCGCAGCGCGACGGCACGCTGCTGCTGCAGGCGATGGCGCCGGTGGTGCACGCCGCCGACCACGTGGACGTGCTGAACGCCGGCGATCCGCTGCACCAGGGTTTCGTGGCGTTCCAGAACGGCAACGAGATCGGGCGGTTCCAGTGGCAGCCGGACGAGCTCGTGCACCAGGGGATCGGCGACCAGGACAAGGGCCCGGTGGTGCCCACGCACGTGCTGCAGTTCAGCGTGAGCGTGGAGGCCGACACGCTGCTGCAGATCCCCACGCTGATCCTGGAGAGCGCGCAGGGCCGCCAGATCCCGATGACGGTGTCCTACGCCATGCACGGGGGAACGCACTGATGCGCGCGCGCGTGCCCGATGAACAGGGCGGGTTCGTGATCGTGGGCGTGGTGATGTTCGTGCTCGCGCTCACCATCCTCGGCTTGTCGCTGTTCAGCCTGTCCACCACCGAAGCCCAGTTCATGGGCAACGAGAGCGACGACATCCAGGCCTACTTGAGCGCCATGGCCGGAATCCAGCGCGCGAAGTGGGTGATGACCAAGGCCACGAACGGCAGCCTGACGGCGGTGAAGAACAACCTCCCGCAGGACGTCGTGTTCACGCGCGCGATGTACGCGGACGGCACCCAGGACTCGCTGACCCCGATCGATTGGAGCCATCCCAAGACCGTGCAGATCCTGGTGGTGGCCACGCATGGCGTCGCGACGCACCGCGTGCAGGCCACGTTCCTGCCGGTCAAGGGCCCCGAGATCTACCGCCACCTGCTGTCGATCTCGGACCCCGGCCCCGGCGCGATCGACGTCCCTGTGACGGGTGGCCCGGACAACACCGTGCGCAACACGCAGACCTACCTCGACGGCGCGGTGTGGCAGAACAGCAGCGACCAGTCGTGGGCCACGCGTGCGCAGACGACGTTGGGCCATCCCGTCACGACCGGCGGTCTCCCGACGCCGGATGTCGTCAGCTACTTCGCCGCCCATCCACCGGCGTCGGCGCCACCGTTCGGGGACCAGAACGGCAGCAACCACCAGTGGTCGATGGTGGCGTCGTCGCCGTATTCGTTCTTCAGCACTCCGGCCGGGCTGCAGAACGACCCGAACTATTCCTGCTTCCTGCAGAGTGGCGGCGCGCAGCCACAGATCAGCGTGGGGGGCACCGCCATCTGGCTCGTGCCGAAAGGCCTGCGCTTCTATTCGAACGTGCTCGTGCACGCGCTGACGCCGACCGCGACGCTGATCATCGTGGCGCAGCACAACACCGACGTGAACGACGAGCCGGACGTGGGCATCTGGTTCTTCGGCGGCATCGCCGTGGATCCCGGCGTGTCGGTGTTCCTCGTCACCGACGCCAAGGTCAAGATCGAGCACTACAACGGGCTCACGAATTCGACGGCCATGGGATACGTCAGTATATTCGCCAAGGACGCGTTCCTGATGGGGCCACCGCCCGGTTACAACATGACGCTCGCGAACCCCATCTCGCTCGTGCCGAACCAGCTCGACCCCGTGCTCGAGCCGCTCTACCAGCTCGGGTTGCTCCCCAACACCGACGCGGGCGAGGGCGCCGAGCTGCAACCCATCGCCGGCACCTGGTCGGAATCCCCGCACTAGAGAACTCACGACCGCATGAGAGCTGGTCTTCGTTCCCGCCCATGGATGGGACTCGACGTGGGGAGCTACAGCGTCAAGCTGATCGCCGTTCACGGCCCGGGCGGCGGGGTACGCGCGGCCGAGGCGCCGCTGCGCGCCGAGCCGGTGGCCGACGCCGATCCGTCGGCGGAATCGGTGGCCGAGGCGATCCAGGACGCGCTGCACCAGCTCGGGCTGACGCCGCGGACCGTGCGCGGGATCACGATGGGGATCTCGGGCGCGGACGTGATCGTCAAGCAGGTCACGCTGCCGCTGATCGACGAGTCCGAGGTGGCCGGCGCGCTCAAGTTCGAGGCGCGCAAGCACCTGCCGTTCGATCCGCAGTCGATGGTGATCGACTGGCAGATCCTCGGGCGCTACGTGTCGGAGCGGAAGACCGACGTGCTGCTCGCGGCCGTCGCCAAGGAGCACCTCGACCGCCACGTCGCGCCGCTCGCGCTGCTCGACCTGGCGGCCGACATCGTGGACGCCACGCCGCTCGCGCTCACGAACGCGGTGGTGAACGCGGGCGAGCCGGGCGACCCGGCGCTGCTGCTCGACGTTGGCCACACCGCCTCGCACCTGACCCTGTACCAGCGCGGCGAGCCGTTCTTCACCCGCCGGCTGGACTTCGGCGGCCGCACGCTGACGCAGGCGATCGCCGCGGACCTATCGATTCCGTTCGACGAGGCCGAGGAGTGGAAGCTGGCGGTGGGCGCCGACCGCCCCGGCGTGCGGGTGGACTGGAGCGGGCGCGAGCTGCAGGCGGTCGAGGGCGCGCTGCAGCGCACGCTGGTGGACGAGCTGCGCCGCTCGCTGGCGTTCTACCGCACGCTCGGGCCGCTGCCCGATCCGCTGCTGCTGCACCTGTCGGGCGGCTCGGCGCGGCTGCCGGGCGTGGCCACGCGGCTCGCCGACATGCTCGGGATCGGGGTCACCGTGTTCGATCCGCTGGAGGCCGGCAACGGTGGCGGGCGGCAGGCGCCGGCGCCGCAGCTCACCCAGGCCTACGGGCTGGCGTTGAGGGTGGCGTGAGCCCGGTCGTGTTCGCCATCAACTTCCGCCGCGCGGACTGGCAGCGCGAGCAGGCGCGCATGCGCCGGCGCGTGGTGAGCCTGGCGGTGTGGCTGCTGTACTTCGGCGTCGCCGGCGTGGTGCTGGGGCTGTTCGCGATCAACGCCGTGGCGCTGTCGCGGCAGGTGGCGCAGCTCGAGCAGCAGGTGCAGCACCTGCGCGCGACCGGCAGCGCGGTCGAGCCGCTGCGCATCGGGCCCCAGTCGCTGGAACTGATCGAGCGCACGCTCGAGAATCCGCGCCGCTGGCACGCGCGGCTGCTGCGACTCGCGGCGCTGCTGCCGCCGGACGCGGCGCTCACCTCGGTGGCGCTCAATCCCGAGAACCAGGCCGACGCCGCGAGCCAGAACCGGCTCGTCATCACCGGCACGCTCAGGGGCCGGCCGGGCGAGGACCGCGTGGCGGGCGTGATGCAGCTCGTGTCGGCGCTGCAGGCGGACCGGCAGTTCTCGTCCGGCTATCGCAGCATCCGCCTCACCTCGTCGCGCGTGGCCGGCCCGGACGGGGGCACCGAATTCGTGGTGGAGTGCCGGTGATGGACGACCTGATCCGCCGGCACTGGCCCGTGGCGGGCGCGCTGGTGGTGTTCGTGGCGTTCCTGCTGGCGCAGGGGTTGTGGTTCCATCCGCAGCTCGAGCGCTGGCAGAAGCTGCGGCGCGAGGCGGGGGATCTCGGGCTCGCGCTCGACTCCGGCGGCGGCGCGCTGGGATTCCCGCCGCGGCTGCAGGAGCTGCTCGCGCACAACACGCTCTCTCCCGCCGCCGCGGACGAGCAGGGTTCCTCGGGCCAGCTCACGGCGCGGCTGCTGGCCGAGCTGGCGCGGCGCGCGTCGGCGCGCGGCCTGCAGGTGGTGTCCACCGAGCAGATCCCGGTGCTGCAGCTGGCCGACGACGTGCAGGTGCGCGCGCACGTCGTGCTGCGCGGCCGGTTCGCGGACGTGGCGGCGTTCCTGGACGATCTGGGCTCCGGCGCCGGGTTGTACAGCGTGGATCGGTTCGCATTGTCGGGCGCGCCGGGCGCGCCGGGCGGGCCGCTCGATTTCGAGCTGTGGGTCACGCAGGTGGTGATCAAGGTGAAGGGGGCGCACGCGTGAGGTTCGATCCCGGCGCGATCGTCGGGCCGCTGGTGGCGGCGCTGCTGCTGGTGGCGATCGTGCAGCAGACCGAGAG
>DASSIN010000076.1:0-21923 GCA_035691845.1 Candidatus Eiseniibacteriota bacterium
GCTCACCGCCGCATGCGTGGTGGCGGGTCCGCTGCCCGCGCTGTGGCCGCTCGGCGGGCTGGCGCTGTACGCCGCGCTGGCGCGCTCGTGGGACGTGTGGCGGCAGGCGCGTCCGGTGGCCGGCGGGGCGATGATCCTGGGCGCGGCGCTGCCGTGGTACGGCGCGCTCGCGGAGCGGCGCGGCGCGGCGTTCCTCGCCCACGTGCCCGCCTTCCCGTACGGCGCCGGGGAGCACGGCTCGTGGCTGGCCGCGCCCGCCGTCGCGCTGTCGTTCTTCGTGGCCGGATTCTTCCCGTGGAGCGCGGTGCTGCCGTCGGCCACACTGCACGCCGCGGCGTGGTGGCGCGGCGCGCGCGGGCTGCTGCGCATCGGCGCGCGCGGTCCGGAGATCGCGACCGGGGCGGTGGAGCGCGAGTGGCGCGAGGAGGGCGCCGCGCACCTGTTCGTGGCCTCGCTCGTGGCCGCGCTGATCCCGATGATCGTCTATCCGTCGCCGCCGCTCACCGCCGTGCTGCCCGCGCTGCCGGCGGGCGCGCTGCTGTGCGGCCGGTTCCTCGACCACCTGTTCGAATCGCCCGAGCGCGTGGCGCGCCCGCTCGCCCGCGCGCTGCCGCTGCTGGCGCTGTCGGGAACGGCGGGCGCGGTGATGCTGGCGCTGATCGCGAGCCGCGTGCCCGAGGCCGCAGCCGGCGTCCGGCTGCTGGCCACCACCATGTTCGTGACGTCCTGGCTGCCGCTGCTGGCCGGCCTGCTCGGCCGTCGGCGGCTGGCCGCGGTGCTGGTGGCGCTGCCGGTCACCGTGGGCGCGCCGATCGCCACGTTCCACCTGCTGCCGCAGCTCGAGGGCGTGTTGAGCGCGCGCGGCGTGGCGCAGGCGATGAACCTGGTGTCGCCACCCGCCTCGCCGCTGGTGGTGCTCGACCCCGAGCCGCCCACGCTGCGCTGGTACCTGCGCCGCAACATCGCATACGCGGCGCCGGTCGGCTCCGCGCTCCGGCAGTGGCGCGCGAGCGACGGCGAGACCTACCTGGCGTTCCGCCCGGCGCGCGAGCGCGAGGTGCTGCGCGCCGCCGCCGCCCCGCTCGAGATCCTGCTGCGCACCGAAACGCTGGTGCTGGCGCGCGTGCGCGTGGAATAGCGGCGCGGCGTCACGCGCGCGTCGTGCGCCTTGGCGCGCGCGAGGCTCCTATGCGTTCGGGAGTTGTCACGCCAACTCGCGCTAGCGCGAGTTGGGTTGAACGAAGCATGACGCGGCGTCAGCTTGGGCCCGCGGCGCCCCCGACATGAGATCCCGCGCGGCGGCTTTCCGCCGTCCCGGCGCGTGCGCGATGCGATCGGTTCAGCGCGGGCGCGCGGCGGCGCGGGCCAGCACGGTGCGCACCGCACGCGAGCCGTCGGGCGCCACACGCGGCGCCATGGCCCGCACCGCCCACCACGCGCCGGCCAGCGCGGCCACCAGCGCCAGAGCGCCCCAGCACGGCAGGTCGCGGAACGAGCGCACCAGCACGCGCAATTCGTCCTGGGTGTTCTCGCGGGCGATGAATTCCGCCACCAGCGACTCGCCGGCCAGCACCGCGGCCACGGTCATGCCGGCGACCGGTGTCAGCGCGCGCGCGTCGATGCGACCGACGGCGAGCGCGAACCCGCGCGCCACGATCACGCCGAGCAGCGGCGCCGCGAGCACGGCCCAGCGCTCGTCCAGCGCCAGCACGCCCGACCACGCCGGCACGGCGATGACGGCCGCGGCGAGCGCGCCGACCGGGCCTGGGAACCTCCACCGGTCGGAATTGCCGGCCGGCGATGAAGCCTCGGGTAGCATTCGGAGGTTTTCGACCGCAAACGTCCGCGGCTGAACGGCGGCGTGCGCGCGGCTCTGGCGCGTTGCGGAGATCGCGGTGGGCCGCCCGAAATCACGTGATCACGAAATGTCGTGACTTCACGACATGTCGCACGTTAGTTTGGCGCCGCAGCGCGCGGAGCGCGTGGCGCCGGGAGGGCGCCCGCCGCGCGACCCTCGCTCGAAGCGACAAGGAGGTCCGCCCGTGAACGCCACGTCCGACCGTTTGCTCGATGCGCTCTCCCCCACGCTCGCCACGCTGGCGCGCGGCTGCCTCGCGAGCTGCGACGGCGTGCTCGCCCGCGTGTGGCTGGTGGGCCGCGGCGACCTGTGCCCGGCGTGCGTGTGGCGCGACGAGTGCCCCGAGCGCACCACCTGCCTGCACCTGGTCGCGAGCGAGGGGCTGACGCAGCGGCTGGACGGGCCGTTTCGCCGGTTCCCGATCGGCGGCCGGCTGGTGGGCCGGGTGGTGTCCACGCGCGAGCCGCTGGTCGCGAGCGACGACCTCGCCGGCCTGGGCGTTGCCGATCCCGCGTGGCTCGCGCTCCATCGCGTGACCGGGTTCGCGGCGTTTCCGCTGGAGCACGCCGGACGCTGCATCGGCGTGGCCGCGGTGTTCGCGCGCGCGCCGCTCGATCCGCCGGTGCGCGCGCGGCTCGCCGCCACGATCGGGCTCGGCGCCGCGGCGCTCGGCGCCACGCGCGCGTTCCGGCAGCTGGCCGCGGAGCGCAACCGGCTCGCCGCGCGCAACGCCGAACTGGCCGCCACCGTCGCCGAGGGCCGCACGTTCGCCGACATCCAGCGCGCCGCGATCGAGCGCGCGCTGGTGCGCACGCGCGGCCGCATCAGCGGCCCGCGCGGCGCCGCAGCGCTGCTCGGCATCAAGCCGACCACGCTGGAATCGAAGATGAAGAGACTGGGCGTGCGCCGCCCGCCGCGCTGACGCGCATCGCCGGCGCGATCGCGCCGGCCGCGGCGACGCATGCCAACACCCGCGCACGGCCCCATGCCGCGACCGTCCACGCCGTGGTCGCATGCGACGCCCGCGTCCACAGCGCGCAAAGCTCTTGACGCGCGCCGCCGCTGCGGCGAGCATCCACCCGCCCTGCCCCCGCCACTCGGGAGGGAGGTGAGAGCATGAGGCAGGGTCGCATGATCCTGGCGCTGGCGGCCGCGCTGCTGTTCGCGGTGGCGCTGCCGGCGCACGCGGCCAAGTCGCCGGCGTCCCCGGCCAGCCGTGCGTCGGCGGGCACGCACCAGTTCACCGGTGTGGTGACCGCGCTCGACCACGGCAGCATCACGGTGGAGCGCAGCGGACGCCGTGCGAAGACGATGGTGTTCGTCAAGCACGAGCCGCTGACCACGACCGGCGACGTCGCGAAGAACGCGCGCGTCACGGTGTGGTACCACGACGAGGACGGCCATCCGGTCGCCACGCGCATCGTGGTCCGGTCGGCCGAAACCGCGGCGCGCTGACGCATCCGGCCCGGGCGGGCTCCCGCGCCCGGGGCCGGGATGTCACGCCGGCGCGACGTCGTCGCGCACGCATCCACCCCGGAGTCCCCGCATGTCCCCGACCGCACTGCTGGCCGTCGCACTGCTCGCCACCGCGCCCGCGCGGGCGATCACGCTCGACCACGTGCTGGCCCAGAGCAGCATCTCCGAGCTCACCTGGTCGCGCGACGGGCGCCGGCTGGCGTTCACCGTCACCTCGCCCGACACCGGCGAGGACATCAACAACGCCGACCTGTGGGTGATGGACGAGCGCGGCGCGCGCCGCCTCACGCGCCATCCCAAGAACGACTTCTCGCCCACGTTCTCGCCCTCGGGCGACACGCTGGCGTTCGTGGCCACGCGCGGCCCGGGCGACGACGCCAAGCCGGCGATCTGGATGCTGTCGCTCGAGGGCGGCGATCCGTGGCCGTTCGGCAGCTACGACGAAGCGGTGGGCGAGGTGCGCTGGTCTCCGGACGGGCGCTGGCTGGCGTGGGTCAAGCTCGACACGCTGTCCCGCACCGTGCGCGAGCAGCGCAAGAAGAAGTGGGACGAGACGGTCGAGGACGAGCGGCTGCAGGTGCCGCAATTGTGGGTGACCGACATCGCCACCGGCCGCGCGCGCCGGCTGGAAACCGGCCGCGACCACGTGTGGTACGTGCGCTGGTCGCCCGACTCGCACCAGCTCGCCTGGCTCGCGAGCCCGACCGGCAAGCCCGACGACGAGAACGCGGTCGACATCGCGGTGGCGCCGGTCCAGGGCGGCGCGCCGCACAAGCTGGGCGTGATCGGCAGCGCGTTCGCGTGGTCGCCCGACAGCCGCTGGCTCGCGTGGGCCGGCGGCCGCGATCGCAACGCGTGGATCGGCAAGAGCGACCTGTGGGTGGCGCCCGCCTCGGGCGGCGCCGCCGTCGACCTGACCTCGGGCTTCGACGAGGACGCGCAACAGCCGGCGTGGAGCCCCGATTCCGACACGCTCTACTTCCACGCCGCGCACGGCGTCACCACCGTGCTCGCCGCGGTGCCGCGCCGTGGCGGCGGCGTCACGCTGGGCGTCGATCGCCGCGCCGATGCCGGCGCGCTCGCGATCGCATCCACCGGTCGCGCCGCGTGGGTGCAGTCGCAGCCCGAATCACCGCCCGAGGTGTGGACGGCGGACCATGCGTGGCAGCCCGGGCGCGAGGCCACCGCCGTCAACGCCGCCGAGCACGGCCTCGCCCTCGGCACCACGCGCGCCGTGCGCTGGACCAGCAGCGACCAAGTGACCGTCGAAGGCCTGTTGCTGCGCCCGCACGGGGCCCCCGCGCGCGCCGCGCTCAAGACGCTGGTGCTGCTGCACGGCGGGCCATACGGCGAGCGCTACGCGCTGTCGTTCCAGCCGCTGGCGCAGTGGTTCGCGGCCCACGGCTATCAGGTGTTCATGCCCAACTTCCGCTCGAGCGGCGGCTACGGCACCGCGTTCATGCTGCGCAAGCGGAGCGACTGGGGATTCCAGGACTGGCGCGACGTGGACACGGGCGTGGACTTCCTGGTGAAGCAGGGGCTCGCCGATCCGCACCGGCTGGGCGTGTACGGGGGCTCGTACGGCGGCTACTTGAGCGCGTGGGCGATCACGCAGACGCAGCGCTTCGACGCGGCGTGCGTGATCGCGGGCGCGGTGGACCTGGCCGCGCACTACGGCCAGAGCGACATCCACCGCTACCGCGCGTTCGACTTCGAGGGCCCGCCGTGGGCGACGCCCGAGAACTGGCGCCGCTCCTCGCCCATCACCTACGTCGCGAACGTGAAGACGCCGACCTTGATCATCATCGGCGACAACGATCCGCGCGTGCCGTATCCGCAGGGACAGGAGCTGTACACCGCGCTGCAGGCGCTGCACGTGCCGAGCGCGTTCGTCCACTACCCGCGCGAGGGCCACGGCCTGCGCGAACCGCGCCACCGCGCCGATCAGGACCTGCGTATGCTGGCGTGGTTCGATCGCTGGGTGAAGTGAGGCGGCGCGGCGCACACCCGCTCGGCGAGGAGCGCGGCGCGATTGGCGGCGTCAGTCCTTCGGGATCCCGATGTCGCGCCACATCTTCCACACGCCGGGGCGCTGGCGCTTCCACACCTCGACGAACCGGCCGGAATCGGGTTCGGCCTTGCCGTCCGTGACGAACGTGAACCACCAGCGGCCGGTCTCGTACGCGACGTCGCCCAGGATGAACACGTGGGTGGTGGCGATCCTGCCCTCCGACATGCGCTCGAGCTTGAACACGTCCGTCATGCGCCGCGCGATCGCGTCGCGGCCGTAGATGATGCGACCGGTCTGGGTCAGGATCGCGCCGTCCAGCGCGAAGTTCGAAGCGAACAGCTTGGCATCCGGCTTGGTCCAGCCGGCGATGTAGCCGGCGTTGCCGGCATCGATCGCGCGGCGCACGGTGGCGGAATCGTCGGCGGCGCGTGGCGGCGTGGCGGCGGACGCGGCGGACAGGGTGACGGCGAGCAGCGGGAGCGCCAACGCGGGAGCGACGGCGAGGGCGGGAGCGGTGCGGCGCGGCATGCGGCCTCCGGCGCGTGGACGGCGATCCGCGCAACGCGCGGCTGCGGCGTCAGCGCGTCTCGAGATCCTCGCGCAGCTCGGGCCCCGGATCGCGCGGCTGCATGAAGTACCACCAGTTGTGCTGCGGGGTCCAGTCGTGCTGCTCGGCCAGGTCGGCGCCCCACAGGCAGCGGCCGGCGGGCTCGATCAGCTCGCGCATGCGGTCGTCGGCGCGCTTCACGCGCCCGACCACCGCGCGGCGCTCGGCGTCGGACGCGACCTCGAGCGCCTCGTCCAGCAGCTGCCGGTTGTCCATGTCGTTCAGGTAGTCGTCGAGCCCGAGCGGGTAGATCTCCTCGACGTCGTCGACGGCGTGCTCCCATTGCTCGACCAGCCCCGGGAGGCCGCTCTCGATCACGTGCGCGGAGCAGCCGCGCCGTTCGAGCAGATCGCGAATCGGATCACCGGTCATGGTGTGTCTCCCCGCCCGGCCTGCCGGCGGAAATAGGTCTCGCCCTGGTTGGGGCGGAAGAACGTGCGGATCGTGCCGTCGTCGTCGAACGCGACGAAGCAGCCCGTGCGGCGGTCGAAGCGCGTGATCACGCCGTCGGCGCGACGCTGCTCGAGCACCTCGCCGCCCGCCGCCGCGTCGCGCAGCGCCTGCGCGCGCGCGAGGTAGTCCGACGGGCTGGCGGCGCCCACGTCGCGGCCGTGCTTGCGGAAGTGCTCGTGCAGCCGCTGCTCGCTGCGGAACCCGACCTGGGCGCCGTAGCCGCCCGCGGCCTGGCGCGGGGCGGCCGACTCGATCGCGGGCGCGTGGTGGTGGTGCGAGCGCGCGCACGCCGGCGCGACGCCGAGCAGCAGCGCCAGCAGCACGCCCGCCGCACGCGGCAGCCGGGTCGCGTTCACATGATCCGCTTGCCGAGCGCGCTCTGCGCCAGCTCGGCGGCCAGGATGCCGGTCATGTTCTGGGTGTCGAGCACCGGGTTCACCTCGACCAGGTCGATCGCCACGATCTCGGCGCGATCCGACAGCATCTCCATCGCCAGGTGCGCCTCGCGGTAGGTGATGCCGCCCCACACCGGCGTGCCGGTGCCGGGCGCGTCCTCGGGATCCACCACGTCGAGGTCGAACGACAAATGGACGCCCGCGGTGCCGTCGCTGGCGAGCCCGATCGCCTCGTCCACGACGTCGCGCATGCCGCGCTCGTCCAGGTCGCGCATCGTGTACACCGTGACGCCGCTCTGCTTCAGCGTGTCGCGCTCGCCGGGATCGAGGTCGCGCACGCCGATCAGCACCGCGTTGCGCGGATGCACCTTGGGGGCGCGGCCCGCGAGCTGCACCAGGTCCGGATCGCCGCGCCCGAGCGACACCGCCAGCGACATGCCGTGGATGTTGCCGGACGGCGTGGTCTCGGGCGTGTTGGCGTCGCCGTGGGCGTCGAACCAGATCAGCCCCAGCGCCTCGCCGCGTCTGGCGTAGTGGCCGCTCGAGCCCGCGATCGAACCGATCGCGATGCTGTGGTCGCCGCCCAGCACCAGCGGCAGCATGCCGCGCCCCAGGCTCTGCCCGACGCTGTCGCACAGCGACTGGCACGCGGCCAGGATCGGCTGCTTGTAGCGCAGCTTGCCGTGCCCGACCTCCTGCGTCTCGGGAATCATCACGTCCAGGTCGCCGCAATCGCGCACGTGGTGGCCGAGGCTCTCTAGGCGCGGTTCCAGGTCGGCGATCCGGATCGCCGAGGGGCCCATGTCCACGCCGCGGCGCCCGGCGCCCAGGTCCACCGGGACGCCGATGATCTCGATCGAGTGTGCGTGCCTCGCCATAGGGGCGCGAAGTCTAGCAGCGGCCCCGGGGGGCCGCCACCGCCGCGCGGCGTGGGGCGTGATGCAGACGGACGCATCCGTGGTTGCGCGCGCGACATGCGGGCCGCATGCTGGCCGCGTGCGACCGATCCTGTGCGCGGCGCTGATCGCCGCGCTCGCGCCCGCCGCCGCGTGGGCCCAGATCTATCCCCCGCCCGCGCGGCCGGTCACCGGACGCATCCTGTTCCACGACGACTTCACCGACAGCTCGCTCGCGCGCTGGCGCCCCGATCAGGACGGCGTGTGGCGCGTGGTGCACGGCATGCTGCGCGGCAGCCTGCCCGACAAGCGCCAGAAGCATTCGCTGATCGAGGCCGGCGACGACGCGTGGACCGACATCGCGCTGGACGTGGACCTGCTGCAGACGCGCGGCGTGGACAAGGGCGTGGTGCTGCGCGCCGGGAAGAAGAAGGGCGTGGGCGTGGATCTGCGCGGCACGGGCTACGACGACGTGCGCGTCATGCACCGCGAGTGGCCCGTGGCCCACGCGCCCGTCAACGTGCCGAACGGGAAATGGCATCACCTGCGCGTCGAGGCGCGCGGCCAGGAGTTCCGGGTGCTGGTGGACGACCGGCTGGTGGTGGATGCCACCGACCGCCACAAGGGCGCCGAACGCGGCCACATCGCGCTCGCCGCCTACACCGGCGGCATCGGCGAGTGCGAGGTGTGGTACGCGCACGTGCGCGTCACCGCGCTGCCGGCGCCGACCGCGTCCGCCGGCAGTCCGCGTCCCCGGCCGAATCGCGCGCCGCCGCGCCGCGGCCACTCCGCCGCGGATGCGGGCGCGGCAGCCATGCGGTAACGTCGTGGCATGAACGACACCGCCCGGCTGGGCCCGTTCCTGGACGAGCTGGGCCGCGTGCGCCAGTGGCCGGTCAAGCGCGCCAAGCAGCTCGCGCTGCTGCGCCGCATGGCCGGGGCGTTCGAGCCCGGTCGCCGCTACACCGAGAAGGAAGTGAACGCCCGCCTGAACGAGCTGCACACGTTCGGCGACTGGGCGATGCTGCGCCGCGAGCTGTGCGACCTCCACCTGCTCGCCCGCGAGCCCGACGGCTCCGCCTACTGGCGCGTCGCCGCCGAGCACGCGGCGTAGACCATCGGCCACCCAGCGACCCGGGAGACAAGCACGGGCTCACTTCAGCACGATGAGCTTCTCCGTGCGCGTGATGCCCCCGGCCTCGAGCCGTAGAAAGTAGGCTCCCTCGTGCCACCCCTCGGTACGAATGGGCACGGCGTGCTCGCCGGGAGCCTGCATTTCGTGGCTGATGAGCGCGGCAACGCGCCGACCCTGCAGGTCGTAGACGAACAGGCTGACCGGAACCGCCCTCGGAAGACTGAAGTGGAGCGTTCCATTCGATCCCATCGGATTGGGTGCCGCCGGCCCCAGCGTCACGACATCCGAGATCGCCGAGGCGGCATTGAGCGCCGCGCGCTGTGCGACGGCGAGCGCCGGGTACGAAACGCTCATCAGCGCCAAATGGGGCGTCAACTCCGCCGCCTGGAAGAAGCCACCGGCGAACAGTCGATCTGAGCTGGCGTCGAGCGTCCATACCGACTGGTCAGGGGCGGGATCCCAATCCAGTGCCGCGCCAGTCAGCGCGTCCACCGCGGCGAGGCTCGCATGCGCTTGCCCGCCGATCCGCGTGAAGTCTCCGCCCACGAACACGACGTTCCCGTGCGCCGCCAATGCGTTGATGGATGTGTAGTAGGCGTCTTCACGTGGCCCGCTCGGATCCGGATTCCATGGCAGCAGCGCGCCGGTGGTGCCATCGACTGCTGCCAGGCCGTTGCGCGGCTGGTCGTTCACCTGCTCGAACGGACCGCCCATGTAGACGGTGTTCCCGATCGACGTGAGCGCGCTCACCACCCATTTGGCATTCGCTCGCCACGGCAGTACGGCCCCCGTCGTCGCGTCCACAGCTGCCGCCGAGTAATGGTAGTCCCCGCCCATGCGCGTGAACCAGCCCCCTGCGTAGATCGTGTTCCCGATTCCATGCAGGGTCTCGACGTAGTCGTTGGGCGATGGATTCCACGCCAGCGCAGCCCCGGTGGTCGCGTCCAGCGCCGCCAGGTAGTTGCGGGCTTGTCCGCCGACGTGGTTGAAGTTCCCGCCGACGTAGACCGTGTCCCCACGCACGAAGAGGGTGTTCACGAGATCGTCCGCGCCCGGGTTCCAGTCCGTCGCTGCACCGGTCAAGGTGTCGAGCGCCGCCAGCATGCTGCGAGGCTGGCCGCCTGCGTTCCGGAACGCACCCCCGACGTAGACTCTTCCGCCGTACACGGCCAATGAGGTCACCTCGACCCCATCCATGTTCGCGTTCCAGTCCTTCGCCTGCCCTGTCGCCAGATCAAGTGCCGCGATGTTGTGAATCCTGTGTGCCCCCACAGTCTTGAACTCGCCACCCATATAGATGAGGCTGTCGCAGGCGCCCAGGGCATACACGATCCGGTTGGGGTCGGGGTTCCAATCGGTCGCGGAACCCGTCCGCATACCCAGCTCAGCAGCATAGTGGCGCGTTCTGCCACCAATCTGGTCGAATTGCCCGCCCACATAGATCGACTTGCCATCCGACGCGAGCGTGAACACGATTGGAACATTGTTCGGGGCGAATCCTGGCTCCGGGTCCCAGTCATCCAGCCGGCCCGTAGTCAACCTGAACGCCGCAACGCTCTGACGGGGCATTCCGGAGACGCTCTTGCAGTAGCCCCCGACGTAGAGCACGTCCCCCCGCACGCTCATGGTGACAAGGTTGCTGTTGCCAGCCGGCCCGACATCTGGATTCCAGTCCGTTGCCAGCCCCGTCTCCGGATCGAGCTCCGCCAGAGCGACTCTTCTCTGTCCCCCGATATGACGGAACACACCACAGGCGTACACACGTCTTCCCCATAGTGCAACGCCTGACACCCACCCGTCTGCATCTGGGTTCCACGCCATGGCGTCGCCAGTCTTGACGTCAAGGGCGGCAATGTTGTTGCGGCTCAGGCCACCTATCTGGCTGAAGCCACCGCCAACATAGATGGTTCGGCCGTGTATGGCGAGGGGGTTGGCGATCCCGTTCGCGTGCGCATTCCAATCGAGCACCTCTCCGGTCACCGCGTCGATTGCCGCGATATACAGGCGCGATTTCCCCCCGATCGTGGCGAATCCGCCTCCAACATAGACCGTGCTGCCCGACACTAGTATTCCGCCCGTCCCATAAGGCGTCTTGTTCGGATTAGGATTCCATTCCGTCACGCTGCCGTCCGAAAGCACATGCGCAAGGCAGTAGCGGGGCACCCCGCCAACAGCAGTGAAGTTGCCCGAGAGAAACCAGCCGCCGTGGCCATCACCGGCCATCGAATAGACGTAGCCCGTGACCTTGGGAAATGGTGCTCGCGTGGACGAGTCCTTGAGCACGGCCACCAGGCCGCCCGTCGCGGGCCCCGCCGCGCGGAACGCGCCACCTACGTAAAGGGTGCTTCCTGAGCGGGCGAGGGCCCGTACAGTGTTGTCCACACCCCAGAGATCGGGGTCGATAGTCTGCGCATGGGCAACTGCACCAAACACTGTCCCGAGGACGATAATGCTCGGGGCCAACACCAGGGGCAGCCATCCCAGTCGTCGATGGCCTGATCGCGCTTTACGCTGACTCCCAGTATGGCGCATGGATCGTTCACCGAATCAACGGAATTCTCATCACCTGCCGTCCGGCAGAGCAGGTTGCCCGAACGAAGTACATGCCACTGCCCACTTCCGCTCCGTGTTCGCCGCGCGCATCCCAACGCAGGATCCGCGAGCCGGCAGCGACAGGACCGTTCAGCAGGGTCCGCACGTGACGGCCGAGGATATCGTAGACGGCGACGTGGACTACAGCGGGTTCTGCGAGCGCAAGACGCAGCCGCGCGATCGAATGCACAGGACTCGGCTCAACGAGGGTCAAGCCCAATGGCGCCATCGCGCGTGTTGACTTTCTGCCCACCCCTACGAGCATGTCGGGCGCCACGAGTTGGAAGCTGTCGGTCGGGCACGTCGAGTCAGGCGGCTTGATTTGCGCAAATTGAATGCGTCCTCCTTGGAAGAGGTCGTCGGAGTAGGCCATCAGATACTCTTGGCTATTGAACCATAGCGTCTCCGGCGCATGCCACTGATTCAATGTGCTTGGGAAAGGATGCTCGTCACACGTGATCGACTTGAGGGAGTCTGGGGCAGACCACTGCCCGGTGTCGGGGGAGGCCGGATGGGGTCCCAGCAAGAACGCTAACTGGTCACCGTACTGGTGAGTCGCGGTATACAGCAGCCAATACTTCCCGCTCCTGAAGAGCACAACCGGCGACTCATCGCGAGAAGCCGCCATGTGCGACTGTGATGTTCGAAGCAGCGGTCCTGCGTCGGCCCAACTCCGCAGATTGCCCGGGTCCACGGCAGGCGTTCGTGCTACCCCGATCACTGCCTGGCTGGCGCAACCGCTACTACCGGCTATCAGAGCGCATGAGTCGATCGTCGCAAAGTACAGGAGGTACTGGCCAAGGCTCTCAGGGTCAGCCATCACGAATGGGTCCCGAAACTGCCATGCGTCCGAATAGAATCCGCTGGTGTCGGCTTGGGTAATTCCGGAACTGGAATCCTGATACGTCCAGGACACCTTCTTGTTCCAATAGAGTGGCGAGGGGTCCTGCGTCCAGTGGATCAAGTCTGTCGAGGTCGCTACGCCTAAACGCTGGATCTGAGAAGTTGTCAGGCTGGGCGAGAGGCTGACCGTGTCTAGCTGGACTCCGGTGTAAAACATGTAGTAGGTGATGTCGCCTGGCTTTCGAATTACGGAGGGCGCCCAGACGTGGAGATTGTCCCATACGCGGCCGCCTCGCGCGTGGACCGAGCAGGTGTCGCAAAGGGTCGTTATGACCGTCCACGTGTTGAGGTTGCGGTCAGTCGAGATGGCGTGACCGATGAGGCGCTGGTTCTCGTAGCCAGTGTAACCCGTCTGGTACTCGCGCGTGTAGAAGATGTGCCACTGGTCACCCGCATCCACAAACGCGAAGTCCTTCGCCAGCATCCCTGCCGTATCGAGCGAAGCCGTGAAATAGGAGCCGCCGCCCTCTGGCTCCAACGGCGGGAAGCTGTCGGCGGCGAGCGAGGCCGTCGCAACCCTGCTGCCCGCGATCGTGGCCTCTACAGAGCAGAGGGGAAGCGGAGCGGCGAGCGCGCCTTGGGCGACGACCGCCGTGTCCGAGCCGCTGACGAGGTTCAGCGGGAACGTCCATGAACCATCCGTGGCCTGCACGCTGAGTCCTTGGACGGCGTGCAATCCCGCCCCCTGGACGGTGACGGTCAGGTTCCCATGGTGGTGCGCGCTCGTGGCGCTCAAGATCACCGGCTGGTAGTCCCCGTCCACGCCACCGTTGTAAGTCACCTCATTCGACCCGATCACAGAGCTGTCCGCGCTCAGGGCGACCACCTTGAGCTTCCCTCTACTGCCGGCGGTCAGGTCGAGGAGATAATAGGCGACCGACGCGGGGGGACTGCCAGCTGAGCAGAAATGGGCGGTCGTGAGGTTGGCCGCACTATCCGCGGCGGTCATTGGGCCCTGGATCGTGTCCACCCTGGCGGTGTCGCCCAGGCAGGCGAGGATCGAATCCTGGGCCACGGCCCGAACTCCGGAGGAGTCGGAGACCCATTCGAGGGTCCATACCGAAGGCAACGCGGTGCCGGAGGAATCAGCTTCCACCACCAGCACGGCACGCGTATTTGCTGACAAGCTCGTGTCGGTTCCGCCGGTGCTCCAGCGGAGCTGAAGCGCGTGGGCTGCCACTGGCAGCAACGTCACCGCCAGGACCGACAACCAAGAGATGCGTCGCATCGAACGAGCCCCCCGAAACCTGCGAGCTCCTGCTCGCCGGGGGAGTGCGGATCGACCGGGCTGCCAGCGCGTCCATCCGCGCGCCATGGCGGCTCTGTCGCTAACCGCGATTAAGCGACAACTTCAAAGCTCGAAGCTACGGTCCAGAGGGAGCAGCCGGAAGGTAGCCAATGGTTTGAGACAGATTGGCAGGCTCGAACGTGCGAGCGGAATCTCGCGCGTACGTTGAAGCGGGCATGAACACGCGACGCACGCGCCCGACTGGACCTGCAGGCGCTCGCTACGCCTTGCGCATCCCGAGCAGGCGCAGGCCGTTCAGGATCACGACCACGGTGCTGCCTTCGTGGCCGGAGACGGCGACCGGGAGCTTGAGCGCGCCGAACGGCGTGTGGGCGCCGAGGAACACCCAGGTCACGAGCAGCAGCATCACGCCCGAGGCGATGGTGACGTTCTGCGCCACCACGCGGCGCGCGTTGCGCGCCAGCGCGAACGCGTAGGGCAGCGCGGCCAGGTCGTCGCTCATCAGCACCACGTCGGCGCTCTCCATGGCCGCGTCGCTGCCGATCCCGCCCATCGCGATCCCGACCGTGGCGCGCGCCAGCGCGGGGGCGTCGTTGACGCCGTCGCCCACCATCGCCACCGCGCCGTAGCGGCGCTCGAGCTCGGCCACCGCCTCGACCTTGGCCTCCGGCAGCAGCGCGCCCTGGTGCTCGTCCAGCGCGCAGCGCTGGGCGATCGCGTTCACCGTGGTGGGATGGTCGCCCGACAGCAGCACCATGCGCCGGATGCCCTCCTGCCGCAGCGCCGCCACCGTCGCCGTCGCGGCGGCGCGCAGGTCGTCGGCGGCCGCGATCACGCCCCAGCGGCCGCCGCGGTGCACGAGCACGGTGGTCTTGCCGTCGGCGCTCCACGCCCGCGCCTGCTCCAGCGCGGCCGCCGGCGGCTTCAGCCCGAGCTTGTCGAACAACTCGGGCTTGCCGACCGCGATCGCCTCGTCGCCGCGCATCGCCTCGAGCCCGAGCCCCAGGTGCGACACCAGCCGGTCGGCCGGCGTCACCGCGATCCCGCGCGCCTCGGCCGCACGCACCACCGCGCGCGCCAGCGGATGCTGCGAGCGCAGCTCGGCGGCCGCGGCCCAGCCGAGCGCGTCGTCGGGCGCGACGCCGTCCACGCCCTCCACGTCGGTGACCTCGAAGCGGCCCTGCGTCAACGTGCCGGTCTTGTCGAACGCCACCGCCTGCACGCGGCCCAGCGCCTCGATGTGGCGGCCGCCCTTGAACAGGATGCGGTGGCGCGCGGCGTTGGCGATCGCCGACAGGATCGTGGCCGGCGTGGCGATCACGAGTGCGCACGGCGAGGCCACCACCAGCAGCGTCATGGCGCGGTAGAACGTGGGCTTGAACGCGGCGTGCATCAGCCACGGCGGCACGATCAGCATCAGCGCGGCGCCGATCAGCACCACGATCGTGTAGTAGCGTCCCACCCAGTGCGCCAGCTCCTCGGTGCGCGATTTCTGGCGCTGCGCGTCGCGCACCAGCGCCACGATGCGCGCCAGCGTGGTGTCGCCGGCGGCACGCGTGGTGCGCACCGTCATGGCGCCCTCCTGCACCATCGTGCCCGCGAACACCGGATCGCCCGGCTGGCGGGTGACCGGCACCGATTCGCCCGTCAGGCTCGACTGGTCCACGAGCGAGCCGCCCGAGGCCACCACGCCGTCCACCGGGATCGCCTCGCCCGGCCGCACGATCACGGTCTCGCCCACGCGCACGTCCTCGGCCGCCACCTCGACCTCGCGCCCGCCGCGCTGCACCAGCGCGCGCGCCGGGCGCAGCTGCAGCAGCGCGCGCAGCGCGTGGCGCGTGCGACCCATGGTGAACACCTCGAGCGTGTTGCTCAGCGAGAACAGGAACATCAGCACCGCGGCTTCGAACACGTAGCCGATCGAGGCGGCGCCGGCGGCGGCCACGATCATCAGCAGGTTGATGTCGAACGAGAACCGCGCCAGCGCCGCCAGGCTCGAGCCGAGCGCGAACCACCCGCCGGCGAGCGCCGCGACACCCCACGTGACCGTGGCGGCGGTCGCGAGGTTGGCATGCGACAGCAGCGCCCCGGCGATCACGCCCGCCAGGCACAGCCCGGCGAGCGTGGCCATCACGCGCCCGCGCACCTCCTGCGGGGAGCCGTCGTCCTCGGCCCACGGTCGCGGCTGGCCCAGCGGCCTCACCAGCGCGAGCCCGTCGGGCGCGTCGCGGCGCGTGAGCGCGATGCGCGAGGGGCTGGCCGACAGCTCGAACGGCGCCATCGCCGCGGCCGCGCCCAGACGCTCGGCGCACGCCTCGCACGCCAGCGGGCCGCTGCGCCGCGCGCAGCCGCTCACGCGCTGCGACACGAGCGCGCTCATCTCCTGCGCCAGCGGCGCCAGCGCCTCGGGCGACACCAGCGACGGCTCGTAGCGCACGGTGAGCGTGTGGGCGTCGAAGTCCGCCTCCACCGCGTGCACGCCGGGGCTGGCCTCGAGCCGCTCGGACAGCAGCTCGAAACAGCTCCCGCCCTCGACCAGCGGCGGATGGACCCCGGGATCGGTCTCGGTGCTCACCCCGCCAGCATAGGCGCTGCGGCGGCACGCCGCATCTCGCGCGACCGCCCGCGATCGACCGATGCGATCGCGGGCGGCGCGAGCGGCAAGGGGCCGCATCCCATCGCGGGCGCCGGGGGACGCGGCCGCCAGGGAACTAGCGGATGCGCACCATCGCGCGGGTCCAGGCGCCGTCCCCCGTGCGCAGGCGCACGAAGTAGACGCCGGCGCCGGCCTGGGCGCCGTCGGTGCGGCGGCCGTCCCACGCCAGGCTGCGCGGGCCGGCGTCCAGCACCATGTGGCGCGCGAGGGTCCGCACCTCGCGGCCGAGCACGTCGTAGATGGCGGCGTCCACCGCGCCGCGACGGGCGAGCACGAACGCGATCTCGGTCGCGCCGCGGAACGGATTGGGGCGCACCGACTGGATGCCGGCGCGCACGTTCGTGCCCGGCGGCACGCCGGCGTTGAGCGGCGTGGACACCGCGCTGCCGGGGTCGCTGCCGGCGTCCAGCTCGTCGCCGTCCCAGTAGCCGTCGCGATCCTGGTCCTGCGCCATGCGGTGGCCGGAGCCGGACGGGACGCCGGTGAACGTCAGCTCGGTGCCGAGCCCGGCGGTGGCGATCAGGTCCGCGGTGGTGACGTTGGCGCCCGCCTGCTTGTCCGGCTGCCACTGGTCGCCGCCGACGTACAGCCAGCCGCGATCCTGGCCGGCGAGCCGGCCCTTGGCGATCACCTGGATGTTGCCAGCGTCCTGCTGGCCCTTCAGCGTGTCGAGCTCGGCGAGCGTGGTCGCGTCGCTGTTGTTGGTGCCGTCGAACGTCACCTGGAAGCCGACCGCGGGCGGCGTGCCGGTGTCGAACGCCAGCAGGTACGCCTCGACGTCGGCGCGGTCCGCCGCCGAGGTGACGATGCGGTGCAGGGAGTCGGCCGTGAACAGCTCGTCCAGGCTGTGCACCGTGCCGTCGTTGCCGAACCCGAAGCCCACCTCGTTGGCGACGCCGGTCGAATCCTTGTAGCCCATCTTGGTGTACGTGGTGCGCAGCTGCGGCACCTTGAAGTCCTGCGTGGTGTGCACCACCGCGCTCGACATGATCTGCCGGCTGGTGCCCGCCGGGCCGCTGTGGCAGTCCACGCACTTGTGGCCGAGCGAATCGAACACCGTGCTCTCGAAGAACGTCTTGCCGCGCGCGGCGCTCGGGCTGCCGGGGGCCGCGTCGGGGAACGTGCGGTCGAGGTTCTGGTTCGGATTGGGCGGCAGCGTGAGCGCGGCGACGAAGTCGGCGAGCGCGGTCATCTGGCTGTCGGGCAACGGATCGGTGCGGCCCATCAGCGTCGTGAACGCAGGATTGAACGCGAAGATGTCCGCGCGGTCGCCGCGCCAGTGGAACGGTTCGGTGCCGCTGATGCCGCGCAGCGTCTGCGTGATCATCGGCCCCTTCTCGGGGTCGAAGCCGTGCAGCCCGTTGGGATTGGGATTGGGCGGCGGCACGTAGCCGGCGGTGGGGTCGCCGAGATCCCACGCCAGATGGTCGGTGTCGCCGAAGACGTGGCACGTGGCGCACGACTGGTCGCCGTGCGTCGAGGTGAACCCGCCGTAGAACATCTGCCGCCCGTGCACCACCGCGTCGGGCGTGGGATCGAACCCGATCGGCTGCCGCGCCAGCTCGGAGAAATCGAGCGTGGACAGCGTCTGGATCTCGTTGTGCGCGTGCCCGATCACGTACAGCTTGTGGCGCGCGTCGTCCACCACGATGCCGGTGGGGCCCTCGACCGCCTTCACGCGCGCCTTGAGGGTGCTGAACGTGCCACCCACCGGATTGAGCACGCCGATCTTGTTGGTGGCGAGCGAGGTCACGTACGCGCGTGAGCCGTCGGCCGCGAACACGATCCCGGTCGGGATTCCGATCGCCGAGTCGGCCTCCGCCTGCGTGCCGGGCACGGTGGTGTAGTCGATGTGCGGATCGAGCTTGCGCAGGGCGATGACGCCGGCCGCGGTGATGAAGCTGACCTGCGTCTCCGCCAGATAGCCGATCAGGCGCGGCTCGTAGCGCAGGAACTGACGCGTCTCGCCGGCCGTGCTGGTGACGCCGATCGTGCCGTTCGAGGGGTTGACCGCCACCCCGAAGTTGGCGGCGCCGAGCCCGGCGAACGTGCGCGACACGGTGAAGCTCGTGGTGTTGATCTCGGCCAGGTCGACGTCGGGCATGGTGAAATGGATCTTGCTGTTCCACGCGTTGCCGTACATGTCGGACCACGTGCCCAACTGGTTCTGCACCATCAGCCCGACCTTGGGCGGGTTGGGCGGCAGCGCCGGATTGCGCGGGAAGTCGGGATCGGACGGGAACTCGCCCGGGCCGAAGCGATTGGCCGGCACCACGGTGGTGCGGTTGCCGCCTTCGAACATCGCCACGTACACGAACGTGCCGGCGGCGTTCCTGGCCAGCGCGCGCGGGCGATGGGCGGGCGAACGGATCACCGCGGCGGGTCCGGTGAGGATCCAGGGCGTGTACACCTTGATCAGATCCTCGCCCGTCACGGTGACGAACGCGCGCGTCGGCGTGCCGGCGAACACCACGTCCGAGGGCTCGTCCCCCACGCGCAGCGTGGCGCGCACGTGCAGCGTGTTGAGATTGACGACGCTGATGTCGTCGGAGAGCTGGTTCACCACCCAGGCGGTGGAATCGTCGAGGCACGCCACCGACACCGGCTCGAGGCCGACCGGAATCGCGGCCACCTTCTGCACGCCGGGGCCGATGCCGGTGAGATCGAACACCGTGAGCTGCGCGTCCGGCGTGTTCACGACCAGCAGGCGCTTGCCCGAGGGCGTCATCACCGCGGGATGCACGTGCGCGCTTTCGAAGTGGACGTAGTCGCCACTGGTGGCGGGGCGCGACAGCAGATGCCGCGGCAGCACGGACACGCCTGCGGCGAGCGCCAGGATGGCGATGACGAGCGGGATGCGACGCATGGCGGTCTCCCGGCGGGCATACGCGGGCAGCGCCCGAACGGCGGGGGAAGATCGGGTGAGGGGCGATTGTACCATCCCGGCCGGTCTGCAGGATATTTCCGAATGGTCCGAACGGAGCACGCGTGGTGAAAATCTGGGCAGCAGGCGCCGGTCCATCCGGGGCCGGCGAGCCTGCCGGAGCACATGCTCGCGCTCCGGCGCGCGGAGCGCCGCGGTCAGAGCAGCAGCTCGTCCGGGCGGACGGGCCGGAACATGAGATCCACGGCCAGCCACACCATCTTGGTGACGGGCCACAACAGCACCGGCACGGCCACGGCCAGCACCACCCCGCCCGCCTCCAGCTCCCACAGCGGCAGCCGTCCGGCGCCGAGCGCCAGCGCCAGCACGAGCGCGAGCGCCCATAGCGTTTCCGACGCCACCAGGTTCACCGTGAGCGATCCCAGGAAGTAATCGCGCTCGCCGCGCTCGAGCCTCAACCGGCACACCGGGCAGCGCTCGCGCATCACGAGCCAGCGTGCGAACAGCGGCCGCCCGCCGCAGTTCGGGCAGCGTCGCGCGCCGGCGCGCGCCAGCATGCGCAGCGCCACGAGCGGCGTGAGCCGGAACGGGCGCAGCGGATCGTCGTCCACGCGCCGGCGGCGGAACATCCGGAGCCTCATCGGCGCGGGATCACGCGGTGTCCGGCGGGTGCGGTGGACACGCGCGCCGGCCGGTCGCCGCGTCCGGCCCGGCGCGCGGCCCGATCAGTGGGCGCCGGCGCCACCGCCGCGCCGGATCGTACCGGGCCGCATCAGCAGCAGCACCGGCAGCGCCAGCAACATCACCACCGCGAACATCAGGAACAGCCGCTCGAACGACAGCATCATCGCCTGCCGGTTCACCTGCAGGTTGACGACCGCCAGCGCGCGCGCCTGCGCCTCGGCCAGCGGGGCGCCGCCGGCGGCGAAATGCGCGCTCAGCGCCTGCAGCCGCTCGCGCGTGACCCGGTCGTACAGCGACACGTGCTCGGCCAGCGCCGCACGGTTCCACGCGACGAAGCGCGTGAGCAGCGTGGCCGCGATCGCGATGCCGAACGAGCCGCCCATCTGCCGCATCAGGTTGTAGAGCCCGGTGGCCTGCGGGATCTGGTCCATGCGCAGTTGCGCCAGCGCCAGGTTCGTCATCGGCACGAACACCATGCCGAGCCCCGCACCGCGCAGGATCAGCGGCCAGAAGTAGTCGGGCATGCCCGACTGCGTGGTGAAGTGCGACATCATCCACATGGCGACGAAATACAGCCCCGCCCCCACCGTCACCGACAGCCGCGGGTCGAACTTCCCCGCCGTTCGCCCCAGCACCACCATCACCGCCGCACTGGCCAGCGCGCCGGGCAGGATCACCATGCCGGTCTCGTGCGCGGTGAACCCCTGCAGGTTCTGCAGGTACACCGGCAGCACGAAGATGGTGGCGTACAGCCCGAGCCCGAGCGCGCCGGCGAAGATCATCCCCATCGTGAACTGCCGGTTCTTGAGCACGCGCAGGTCGATGATCGGGTGCTCGGCGGTGATCTCGCGCCACAGCAGCCCGATGATCCCGACCGCGCTCAAGATCGCGAGGATCACGATCTCGCGCGACGCGAACCACTCCTGCCGCTCGCCGCGCTCGAGCATCATCTGCAGCGCGCCCACGCCCACGATCAGCAGCAGCAGGCCGGGGTAGTCCACCGGCCCCGCCGTGCGGGCCCGTCTGGAGTCGTGGATGAACGCCAGCGTGCCGAAGAACGTCATGATCCCGAGCGGGATGTTGATGTAGAAGATCCATGGCCACGACAGCGCGTCGGTGATGGTGCCACCCAGCGTCGGCCCGAGCGTCGGGCCGACCATCACGCCGAGCCCGAAGATCGCCATCGCGGTGCCGTACTCGGCCGGCGGGAACACCTCGTACAGGATCGCCTGCGATGTGGACAGCAGCGCGCCGCCACCCAGCCCCTGCACGATGCGCCATGCCACCAGCACGCCCAGCGAGTGGCTGTTGCCGCACCCGAACGACGCGATCGTGAACAGCGCGATCGAGCCGGCGAAGTAGCGCCGCCGGCCGATCCGCGCCGCCAGCCATCCGGTGATCGGCAGGATGATGACGTTGGCGACGATGTAGCCCGTCGACACCCACGCGATCTGGTCCAGCGTGGCGCCGAGGCTCGACATCATGTGCGGGATCGCCACGTTGACGATGCTGGTGTCGAGGATCTCCAGGGTCGACGCCAGCGCCACCGTGATGGCGATGATGTAGCGGTGCGCGTACGGATCGATCACCCGCGCGCGCGGCAGGGCGAGCACGCTCATGAACGCCTCTCGCGGCGGCTAGCGGGTGTGGATGTGAACGCGCACGCTCATGCCCGGCCGCAGCGGACGCACCGGATCCTGCCGGCTGTCCACGCGGATGCGCACCGGGACGCGCTGCACGACCTTGGTGAAGTTGCCGGTGGCGTTGTCGGGCGGCAGCAGCGAGAACCGCGCGCCGGTCGCCGGGCTCACGCTCTCGACGGTGCCGCGGAAGTGCACGCCCGGGTAGGTGTCCACGTCGATGTCCACCGGCTGGCCCTGCCGCACGCCGCGCAGCTCGGTCTCCTTCAAGTTGGCCACCACCCACACGTTCTCGAGCGGCACCACGCTCATCAGCGGCTGCCCCGGCTGCACGTATTCGCCCACCTCGACCGACTTGCGGCTCACCACCCCCGCCGCCGGCGCCAAGATCTGCGCGTACGACTCCTGCAGCGCCGCCTGATCGCGCGCCGCCTGCGCCGCCACCACGCGCGCGGCCGCGCCGCGCACGCCCGCGGTCGCCGCC
>DASSIN010000077.1:0-4117 GCA_035691845.1 Candidatus Eiseniibacteriota bacterium
GGCGGCTTCTGCGCCGCGGGCGACGCGGTCGCGCGCGGCGGCTCCGCGGCCTGGTGCGGTTCCGCCGGCTGGCGGGGCGGCGCGCGCCGGATGAACGCGCGCAGCTCCGGCAGCTCCCACGCGTTCACCACGTCCTGCTTCGTGAGGCCGGCGCGGCGGGCGGCGAACATGCCCCACGGCAGGTCGTCCAGCTCCTTCACCGCGTGCGCGTCGGTGTCCACCACGATCCGGACGCCCAGCTCGGCCGCGCGCCGCGCCTGGGCGTCGGGCAGGTCCACGCGATCGGGCTGGGCGTTGATCTCCATCGCGATGCCGCGCTCGGCCGCCTTGGCGAACACCTGGTCCCAATCCACCGCCACGCCCGGCCGCTGCCCGATGCGGCGCGTGGTGGGGTGCGCCATCGCGTTCACCGCCGGATGCTCCAACGCCTTCAACACGCGCGCCGTCATCTCCGCCGGCGGCTGGTCCAACGCGCGGTGCAGCGACACGTTGACCCAGTCGAGCAGCGCCAGCGCGTCGTCGGCCAGATCGAGCGAGCCATCGGGCAGGATGTCCACCTCGAGCCCGTGCAGCACCTCGATGCCCGGCACCTCGCGGCGCACCGCCGCGATCTCGTCAACCGAGCGGCGCACGCGCGCCTCGTCGAAGCCGCCCGCGAACGTGAGCGCCTGGGAGTGATCGGTGATCGCGCAGTACGCGTAACCGCGGTCGCGGCACGCGCGCACCATCTCGGCCAGCGTGGCCTTGCCGTCGGTGCGATCGGTGTGCATGTGGAGATCGCCGCGGATGTCGGCGAGCTCGATCAGCCTCGGCAGCCGGTGCTCGCGCGCCAGCGCCACCTCGCCCAGCCCCTCGCGCAGCTCGGGCGGCACCCAGTCGAGCCCGAGCGCGCGGTAGATGTCCTGCTCGGTGCGGCTCGCCACCACCTCCTCGCCGCGGGTGAGCGCGTATTCGTTCAGGCTCATGCCCTGGTCGAGCGCGATGCGGCGCAGCTCGATGTTGTGCGCCTTGCTGCCGGTGAAGTAGAGCAGCGCCGCGCCGAAGCTGTCCTCCGGCACGTGACGCAGGTCCACCTGCAGGCCCATGTCGATTCGCACCGAGCACTTGGTGCCGCCGCGGCCGATCACCTCCACCACCTGGCCCAGGCCGGTGAAGCGGTCCATCAGCGCGTCGCAGTCACCGCCGCACGCCACCAGATCGAGATCGCCGACCGTGTCGCGCCGGCGGCGCAGCGAGCCCGCCGCCTCCACCGCCTTCACGCCCGGCAGCTTGCGCAGCTCGGTGGTCAGCGTCTCGGCCAGCGCCCACGCCTGCGACAGCTGCACGCGCCCCGACCACTGCGCCACGTTGGCGATCGATTGCAGGATCTTCTGCTCGGTCTTGAGCCCGAACCCCGGCAGGTCGCGCAGTTTCCCCGCGCGCGCCGCGGCCTCGAGCCCGCCGCGGTCGCGGATGCCGAGCGAGTCGACCAGCATCTTCACGCGCCGGGCGCCGAGCCCCTGCAGGTCGGTGAGCGCCACCAGGTCGTCGGGGTATTTCGCGCGCAGCTCGTCGTGCGCGGCGGTGTGGCCGGTCACGAGCAGGTCGCGGATCTTCTGCGCCAGGTCCTTGCCGATGCCGGGGATCTGCTCCAGGCCCTTGTCGCGCGCGGCCACGGTGGCGAGCGGCTCGGCCATGGTCTCCACGATGCGCGCCGCCTCGCGGTAGGCGCGGATCCGGAACGGATTCGCGCCCTCCAGCTCCAGCATCACCGCCATCTGGTGGAACACCCGCGCGACGCCGGCGTTGGTCATGGCTCACGCGCCTCCGATCTTCTTCAGGAACGCGGCCTCGTCGATCACCGTCACCTTGTGCTTCTTCGCCTCGTCCAACTTGCTGCCGGCGCCCGGCCCCGCCACCACCAGCGTCACGCGCTTGCTGATGGTGCCGGCGATGCGCGCGCCCAGCGCCTCGGCGCGCTTCTGCGCCTCGGGGCGGGTCATGGACTCGAGCCCGCCCGTGAACACCATCACCTCGCCCTTGAGCGGCTGCGGGCCGCGCGCGCGCGCCTCGTGTTGGGGCCTGACGCCGGCCTGCTTCAGCTTGTCCATCACCTTGCGATTGCGCGCGCTGGCGAAGAACGCGTGCACCGCCCCCGCCACCTCGGGGCCGATGCCGTGGATCTGCTCCAGCTCCTGCTCGGGCATGTCCATCAGCTTCTCGACCGAGCCCGCCTGCTCCGCCAGCAGCCGCGCCACGGTGTCGCCCACGTGCTCGATGCCGAGCCCGTACAGGAACCGGTCGAGCCGCGGGCGCTTGCTGGCCTCGATCGCCTGCAGCAGGTTGTCGATCGACTTCTCGGCGAACCCCTCGAGCATGGACAGGTCGATCGCCGTCAGCGCGTAGATGTCCGCAACGGTCCTGACCAGCCCGTGCTCGAGCAGCTGCTGCACGGTGCGCCCGCCCAGGCCGCCGATGTCCATCGCCCCGCGCGAGGCGAAGTGAACGAGGTGCGCCTCGAGCTGGGCGGGGCAGGACAGCCCGTTCGTGCACACGTGCGCGGCGCCGATCTTCTCGACCGGCGCGCCGCACACCGGGCACGTGTCGGGCATGGCGAACGTCCGGGCGCCGCGCGGGCGGTGCTCCTTCAGCGACTCGACCACCTCGGGGATCACGTCGCCCGCGCGCCGCACGCGCACGGTGTCGCCGACGCGCACGTCCTTGCGGAGCACCTCGTCCTCGTTGTGCAGCGTCGCCCGGCTCACCGTCACGCCCGACACGTCCACCGGCTGCAGGATCGCGACCGGCGTCAGCTTGCCGGTGCGCCCGACCTGCACGGCGATGTCGAGCACCCGGGTGACCTCGATCCGCGGCGGGAACTTGTAGGCGATCGCCCAGCGCGGGCTGCGCGAGCGCATGCCGAGCAGCTCCTGCCACGAGCGGCGGTCCACCTTGATCACCACGCCGTCGATCTCGTAGTCGAGCGCGTCGCGCAGCGCCGCCAGCTCGGCGTGGAACGCGAGCGCCTCGTCGATGTCCTTGCACACGCGCACGCGGCGCTCGACGTGGAACCCCCAGCGCCCGAGCTCGGCCAGCATCTCCTGCTGCGTCTCGACGTCGCCGCCCTCCAGGATCTCGTACGCGAACCAGTCCAGCTTGCGCGACGCGGTGACCGCCGGATCCAGCTGCCGCACCGTTCCGGCCGCGGCGTTGCGCGGGTTCGCGAACGGCTCGTCGCCCTGTTCGATCAGCCGCTCGTTGGTGGCCGCGAACTCGGCCAGCAGCATCAGCGCCTCGCCGCGCACCGCCACCGTGCCCTTCGGCGGCTTCGTCCCGGCCAGCCGCAGCGGGATGGCGCGGATCGTGCGCAGGTTCTCGGTGATGTCCTCGCCGGTCTCGCCGTCGCCGCGCGTGCTGCCGCGCACGAGCACGCCGTCCTCGTACACCAGCTCCACCGACAGCCCGTCGAACTTGGGCTCGGCCACGTAGCGCACGTCGCCGGTCTCGAGCGCCTTGCGCACGCGCGCGTCGAACTCGCGCACGCCCTGCTCGTCCATGATCGAATCGAGCGAGCGCATCGGCGCCACGTGCCGCACCTTCTTGAATCCCTCGCGCAGCGCCCCGCCCACGCGCTGGGTGGGGGAGTCGGGCGCGCGCAGGTCCGGGAACTGCCGCTCCAGCTCGACCAGCTCGCGAAACAGCTTGTCGTACTGCGCATCCGAGATGGTGGGCTGGTCCTGGCCGTAATAGCGCCGGTCGTGCTCGCGGATCTCGCCCGCGAGCTGCTCGATCCGGCGCCTGGCCTGCGCGCGCGTGACGGTGGTCATCCGCCGCTCACCGCCGGCACGATCCACAGCTCGTCGCCGTCGCGCACGGGCGTGGCGAGTCCGCCCGTCCAGCGGATCGACTCGTCGCCCACGAACACGTTGACGTGCTGGCGCACCGCGCCCCGCTCGTCCACCACGCGATCGCGCACGCCGGGGTGCATGGCCCACAGCGAGGCGAGCGCGTCATGCACGGTGGCGGCCCTGGCCGGCACCCGCACGCGGTCGGCGCCCTGCGTGTGCTCGCGCAGGGCGCCGGGAATGTGCACCGTCACCGCCATCCGCTACTTCTTCTTCGTCACGCGCGCGCGACC
>DASSIN010000078.1:0-17148 GCA_035691845.1 Candidatus Eiseniibacteriota bacterium
GCGCCGCGGCGCCGGCGGCCGCGCCGCGCCCGGTCACCAGCTCGCCCGCCGGCCGGCCCGACCAGCGCCGCCGCGGACGCGATCGCAAGAAGAAGAAGCAGTTCGACGAGAAGCTGGTGGCCGAGAGCGTGCGCAAGACGCTGGCCACGCTCGACACCGGCGGCGCGCGCCGCCGCCATCGCCGTCACGACGAGGACGGCGCCGAGATCGCCACCGAAGCCGAGAAGGTGCTGCGCACGCCCGAGTTCATCACCGTGGCGGAGCTGGCGAACCTGCTCGAGGTGCGGCCGCAGGAGGTGATCACCACCTGCATGCGACTGGGCGTGATGGCCACCATCAACAAGCGCCTGGACCGCGACACGATCGAGGCGATCGCCGACGAGTTCGGCTGGGGCGTGGAATTCGTCTCGGAGTACGAGGAGGAGGAGGCCGCCCCCGAGGAGGCCGGGCCGGAGAAGCTCGAGCCGCGCGCGCCGGTGGTCACGGTGATGGGCCACGTGGACCACGGCAAGACCTCGCTGCTCGACCACGTACGCAAGACCAACGTCATCGCCGGCGAGTCCGGCGGCATCACCCAGCACATCGGCGCGTACGAGGTGGTGCTGCCGAACGGCAAGCGCATCACGTTCCTGGACACGCCGGGCCACGAGGCGTTCACCGCGATGCGCGCCCGCGGCGCGCAGGTCACCGACATCGTGGTGCTGGTGGTGGCGGCCGACGACCGCGTGATGCCGCAGACCATCGAGGCCATCGACCACGCCAAGGCGGCCGGCGTGCCGATCGTGGTGGCGATCAACAAGATCGATCTGCCCACCGCCGATCCGCTGCGCATCAAGACCGAGCTCGCCAACCACGCGGTGGTGGTCGAGGAATTCGGCGGCAAGAACGTGGCGGTCGAGATCTCGGCCAAGAAGGGCACCAACGTCGACAAGCTGCTGGAGATGATCCTGCTCGAGGCCGAGCTGCTCGATCTGAAGGCCGATCCCCATCGCCGCGCCAAGGGCGCGGTGCTGGAATCGCGCGTGGAGCAGGGCCGCGGCGTGGTGGCGAGCGTGCTGGTCGAGAGCGGCACGCTGCGCGTGGGCGATGCGTTCGTGGCCGGCCAGCAGTGGGGCCGCGTGCGCGCGATGTTCGACGAGCGCGGCAAGCCGGTGCGCGAGGCCGGCCCGTCGGCGCCGGTCGAGGTGCTGGGCTGGAACGGCACGCCGGGCGCCGGCGACCTGTTCACGGCGTTCGACGACGAGCGCGAAGCGCGCGAGCTGGCCGGCAAGCGCCAGGCCGTGCACCGCGAGCAGGAGTTCCGCGCCGCGAAGACGATCTCGCTCACCGACTTCCACACCCGCATGGCGCAGGGCGAGATCTCCGAGCTGCGCATGGTCATCAAGGGCGACGTGAACGGCTCGGTCGAGGCGCTGGCCGAGTCGCTGGCCAAGTTGAGCAACGCCGAGGTGCAGGTGCGCATCATCCGCCAGGCGGTGGGCCAGATCAGCGAGTCGGACGTGCTGCTGGCCGCCGCGTCGGGCGCGATCGTGGTCGGCTTCCACGTGCGCCCCGACGTGCGCGCGCGCGAGCTGGCCGAGCGCGAGAAGGTGGAGATCCGCCTGTACGACATCATCTACAAGGCGGTCGAGGACGTGAAGTCCGCGCTCGAGGGCCTGCTGAAGCCGGAGCTGAAGGAAGTGGTGCTGGGCGCGGCCGAGGTGCGGCAGACGTTCAAGCTGTCGAAGGCCGGCACGGTGGCGGGCTGCATGGTGGTGTCGGGCACGATCCCGCGCACCGGCAAGGTGCGGCTGCTGCGCGACGGCCAGACGGTGTGGACCGGCCGCATCGACGCGCTCAAGCGCTTCAAGGACGACGTGCGCGAGGTGGCGAGCGGGTTCGAGTGCGGCATCTCGCTCGACGGCTTCGACGACGTCAAGGTGGGCGACGTGATCGAGGCATTCACGATCGAGGAGCTGGCGCGCACGTTGTAAGGCCCATCGAGCGATTCACGCCTACGGGGGAGGACCATCCGCAGCCGCTGTGGGCCGCAACACGCTCGCGCTGGCGCGAGTGCGCTGCAGCACAGTTCCCGCGGCGTTGTCGGGGGCGGCACGATCCTCGACGCATCCATTCGAAACGTCCGGGTCGCGCCGCCTCTCCGCCTTGCATCCCGCCCGCCGGCGCGGCGTTCGAGGACAGGCAACACCTCTGGGCGGGAAGGTGAACCATGGGCCATGTGATCACGGCGTGTCTGGCACTGCTGCTGATGGCGCGCGGGCTGGCATCCCCTCCGGCTTCGAACGTGGCGGGCCATCGGATCCCGATCCGGCTGGTGCGGTGGGATTGGGACAGCTGGGGCAGGCGGGAATCCGTGGACACGCTGTACGCGTTCGCGGGAGCGGGGGACACCATTCCACGGCCCGAGCCGGGCAGCGACAACGCCTGCGTGGTGATCGACTCGTTGCTGGACCAGAGTCGCGCGCGCGTCCACGCCGTCATCCATGCTCCCCTGGCGCCCCTGCCGCCGGTGCTGTTCGATGGCACCCCGGTCCGGTTCGAGCCCCGCAGTTACGATGGCGGCACCGCGCTCACGCTCGCGTCCGCCGACGAGGAACAGGTTCGCGGCTATCAGCAGCATCACCCCCGGGCGGGATTCGCGAAGCACTGGGTCGATTTCATGCCCCGGGTCATGCGAAGCCCGGACGTGAGCGGGCGAGGGCAGGTGAGGGTGACCGTCGACCGAACCGGCCACGTGACGCATGTCGTCGTCGAAAGCGCCGCGTCGCCGCGCGACAGCCTCGCGCTCGCCGATCCGTCGGCCTGGCGATTCCGTCCGGCGGTGCGTGAAGGCACCCCGGTCGAGATGACCGTCGTGGTCGCCGTCCCGGTGGCCCGCGGGCCGGGACCGCGGCGCTGACCATGGTCGTCGGCATCGCCCGGATCGAACTCCACATCCCCGCCGCGCGGTCGCTCAAGGACAAGCGGCAGGTGGTGCGGTCGTTGAAGGAGAAGATCCGCGCGCGGACGTCGGCGGCGGTGGCGGAAGTGGAGCATCAGGAGTTGTGGCAGCGTGCGGCGCTGGGCGTTGCGGTGGTGTCCGCAGAAGGGGGCCAGGTGCACGAGATGCTGCAGGCCATTCGCCGGCTGGCGGAGTCCACGCCCGGCGCCGAGCTGCTGGACTGGCAGGAGACCCTGCAATGAGCAACCGACCGGAGCGCGTCGCGCACCTGATGCAGCGCGAGATCGCGGAGATCCTGCAGCGCGAGCTGCGTGACCCGCGCATCCCGCAGCTCGTGAGCGTGACCGACGTCGAGGTGTCGCGCGACCTGTCGTTCGCGCGCGTGTTCGTGTCGATCCTGGAATCCGAGACCTCGCACGCGCACACGCTGGCGGCGCTGAACCGCGCGGCCGGGTTCGTGCGCCACGCGCTGTCGCCACGGCTCGGGCTGCGCGAGGTGCCGGAGCTCCGGTTCGTGCACGATCCCTCGCTCGAGCGCGGCGCGCGCGTCGAGGAGATCCTGAAGAAGATCGAGCGCGGCGAGGCGGTGGGCGACGAGGACGAGGGCGGGTCGTGAGCGACTCGCCGGCCATCGTGGCGGGCCGGCCGGCGCTCGACTGGTCGGGGCTGCTGCCGATCGACAAGCCGCTCGGCATGACCTCGCACGACGTGGTCGAGCGCGTGCGCCGGCGGCTGAAGGCGCCGCACGCCGGGCACCTGGGCACGCTGGATCCGGGCGCGACCGGGCTGCTGCTGGTGGCGATCGGCGCCGCCACGCGCTGTTCGGCGGTGTGGCAGGGCGGCGACAAGACCTACGACGCCACGCTGCTGCTCGGCGTCGTGACCGACACGCAGGACCTGCGCGGTCAGGCGCTCGAGCGGCGCGACGTGCGCGTGGACGAGGCGCAGGTGCGCGAGGCGTCGCGCGCGTTCGTTGGCGACATCCGGCAGGTGCCGCCGATGGTGTCGGCGCTCAAGGTCGGCGGCCAGCGGCTGTACAAGCTCGCGCGCCGCGGCGAGGAGGTGGCGCGCGTGCCGCGCCGGATCCGCGTCGCCGCGTGGGAGTGGCTCGCATTCCAGCTGCCGCGCGCCACGTTCCGCGTGCGCTGCTCGTCCGGCACCTACGTGCGCACGCTGGCCCACGACCTGGGCCAGGCGCTGGGATGCGGCGCCGCGCTGGAATCGCTGCGGCGGCTGCGCAGCGAGCCATACGACGTGGAGCAGGCCCCCCCGCTGCGATTGCTGGACGAGCTGCCGCGCGAGCAGGTGCTGGCGGACGCGGGGATCCCGCTCGATCGCGCGCTCGACGTGCTGCCGGCGGTGAACCTGGATGCGATGGCGGCGGAGAACCTCGGCTTCGGCCGCCAGCCGGCGGTCGCGCCCGGCGCGGTCCCGGTCGGCGCCGGGCCGCGCTCGGTCGTGCTGCGCGGGCCCGATGGCCACGCGCTCGCGCTCGGCGAGCTGCGCCCGCATCCGCACGACCCCATGCTCGCGCTGGCGTGCCCGCACGTCGTGTTCCCGTGGGCGGTGCGCGAGGGCGGGGAGTGAGCGCCGCACCCGAGCCCCGCACACCCGCCGCGGCGGTGGCGATCGGGGTGTTCGACGGACTCCATCTCGGGCACCAGGCGCTGCTCGAGCGCGCGCGGCGGCGCGCGGGGCGCGATGCGATCGCCGTCATCAGCTTCGATCCTCATCCCGACCTCGTGCTGGCGAAGGACTTCCATCCGCAGGCGCCGCTGACGCCGATCCCGGAGAAGCGCACGCGCCTGCAGGCAATGGGGATCGACGTGCTCGAGGTGCTGCCGTTCACGCGCGAGCTGGCGGCGCTCGAGCCGGAGGAGTTCGTGGCGCGCCACGTCGTCCAGCCGTTCGCGCCGCGCGTGCTGGTGGTGGGCGAGGGGTTCGCGCTCGGGCGCGGGCGCAGCGGCAACGTGCCGCGGCTCGCGGCGATCGGCGAGCGCTCGGGGTTCACGGTCGAGGCGGTGCCGGTGGTCACGCTGGACGGCGCGCCGGTGAGCAGCACCCGCATCCGCGAGCAGCTCGCGCATGGCGACGTCGCGGCGGCGGCGCGCTGCCTCGGCCGGCTCTACGATCTCGCCGGCGCCGTGGTGCATGGCGATGCGATCGGCCGCACGCTGGGCTGGCCCACCGCCAACGTGCGGCTCCACGACGAGAAGCTGCTGCCCCGGCTCGGCATCTACGCGGCGTGGGTGCGGATCGAGGGCGAGGCGGCGCGGCGCGCGGGGGCGATGAGCATCGGCACGCGCCCGACCGTGGGCGGCCGCGCCACCACGATCGAGGTCCACCTGCTCGACTACTCGGCCGATCTGGTGGGCCGCACGCTCGACCTGGAGCTGGTCGAATGGTTGAGGCCGGAGGCGCACTTCGCCAACCTGGACGAGCTGCGCCGGGCGATCGCCGACGACGTGGAGCGCGTGCGATCGCTGCTCGTTTCCGGAACACGTCCGCCAGGACCTGCGGCCACCCTTCCAGGCCGGGTGTAGCGTCGCGGCATCCTGCAGCGAATTCAGCAATTCACCGCAATTCCGCGTCCCGCGCGCGGCCGCCCGGCCGCCAAATCGGCACGCGGTTTGCCCTAAGCGCTGCAGGATGTTAAGTTAGCCCGTCGCTCTCCGGGGGTTGGACCTCCCATTCGACCACTCGGGCGACGAACGTATTTCCCGCCGCTCGGCCATCCGGGAGCTTGCACCCGATGGCTGGGCTTTGACTCCCGCCTAGAAGGACGGAGGTCACCGCTGTGACGCTCTCCAAGGAGCAGAAGCAGGGGATCATCGGCAAATTCAAGCAGCACGAGGGCGACTCCGGATCCCCCGAGGTCCAGATCGCGCTCCTCACCGAGAAGATTCACTACCTGACCGAGCACTTCAAGGTTCACAAGCGTGACCACGCCTCGCGCCGCGGATTGCTGCGCATGGTCGGTCAGCGCCGCCGCCTGCTCGACTACCTCAAGGCGACGAAGGTGGACCGCTATCGCAAGGTGGTGAAGGAACTGGGCCTGCGCCGCTAGCGGGCCACCGGGCGAAGGCCGCAACGCGCGGCTCGCCCAGGCGGGGAACGTCCCCGCACCGACGTGCGCGGGGAGCGCCTCCCTCGCGCGCGTCCGAGGGGCGCCGGCGGGTGCCGGCGCCGGAAGGCGAGAGACAGGGAAGATTGATGGCAGAGCAGAAGGTTTCGCTGGAGCTCGGCGGTCAGACACTGACCATCAGCACCGGCAAGATGGCGAAGCTCGCCGGCGGTTCCGCCGTGGTGCAGCAGGGCGGCACGGTCGTGCTGGTGGCCGCGAGCGCGGCCAAGATGGCGAGCCCCAACCGCGATTTCGTGCCGCTCACCGTGGACTACCGCGAGCGCACCTACGCCGCGGGCCGCATTCCGGGCGGGTTCTTCAAGCGCGAGGGCCGTCCCACCGAGAAGGAAGTGCTGTCGTCGCGCCTCATCGACCGGCCGATCCGGCCGCTGTTCTCGAAGGCGTTCCCGTACGAGACGCAGATCATGGCCACGGTCGTGTCCTCGGATCAGGAGAACGACGCGGACGTGCTGGCGCTGGTGGGCGCGTCGGCGGCCATGAGCCTGTCGGACATTCCGTTCCCCGAGCCGATCGGCGGGGTGCGCGTGGGCCGGGTGGACGGGCAGCTGGTCGTCAATCCGACGTTCGCCCAGCTCGACGAGAGCGACATGGACATCATCGTCGCCGGCACGGCGGACAACATCATCATGGTGGAGGGCGGCTCGCGCGAGGTGGCCGAGTCCGACCTGATCGCGGCGCTGGAGTTCGCGATGGACCACATCCGCCAGATCGTGGCCGCGCAGCGCGAGCTGATCGGCCGCTCGGGCAAGCCCAAGCGGCCGCTGACGCAGCCGCCCGACACCTCGGCGCTGCGCCACGAGCTGGAGCGCACCTACCGCGACCGGCTGCGCCAGGCGATCCGCATTCCCGGCAAGGAGCAGCGCCAGGAGGAGGTGGACCGCATCACGCTCGAGGCGGTGGCGGGCCTGAAGGACAGCTTCCCCGAGCAGGAAGGCTTCATCGGCAAGATCCTGCACGAGCTCGAGCGCGACGAGCTGCGCGCCATGGTGCTGCACGAGGGCGTGCGCGCCGACGGCCGCGGCGTCAACGACATCCGCAAGGTGACGGTCGAGGTCGGCGTGCTGCCGCGCACGCACGGCAGCTGCCTGTTCACGCGCGGCGAGACGCAGGCGCTGGCAGTGTGCACGCTCGGCACCAAGAGCGACGAGCAGCGCATCGAGGAGCTCGAAGGCCAGAGCTGGAAGAGCTACATGCTGCACTACAACTTCCCGCCGTTCTCGGTGGGCGAGGTGCGGCCGATCCGCGGGCCCGGACGGCGCGAGATCGGGCACGGCGCGCTGGCGGAGCGCGCGGTCGAGCCGGTGATCCCGGCCGACACCGCGTTCCCCTACACGATCCGGCTGGTGTCCGACATCCTCGAGTCCAACGGCAGCTCGTCGATGGCCACCGTGTGCGGCAGCGCGATGGCGCTGATGGACGCCGGCGTGCCGATCAAGGCGCCGGTGGCCGGCATCGCGATGGGGCTGATCAAGGAAGGCGACAAGGTCGCCGTGCTCACCGACATCCTGGGCGTCGAGGACCATCTCGGCGACATGGACTTCAAGGTCACGGGCACGCGCGAGGGCGTCACCGCGTTCCAGATGGACACCAAGATCGGCGGGATCTCGTTCGACGTGATGCGCGACGCGCTGGAGCGCGCGCGCGCCGGCCGCATGACGATCCTCGACATCATGGCGCAGGCGCTGCCGACGCCGCGGCAGGAGATGTCGCCGTTCGCGCCGCGCATCTTCATCATGCACATCCATCCCGACAAGATCCGCGAGGTCATCGGGCCGGGCGGCAAGATCATCAAGAAGATCACCGAGGAGACCGGCGCCCAGATCGACATCGAGGACACGGGAGAGGTGCGGATCGCGGCGGTCAATCGCGAAGGCGGCCGCAAGGCCGAGGAGATGATCCGCAACATCACCGAGGACCCCGAGGTCGGCCGTGTGTACCAGGGCCGGGTGCGCAGCGTGGTCACGTTCGGGGCGTTCGTCGAGATCGTGCCGGGCCGCGACGGGTTGCTGCACATCTCGGAGATCGACCACCATCGCGTGGCCCGCACCGAGGACGTGCTGAACGTGGGCGACCTGGTGATGGTCAAGGTGGTGGGTGTCGACCGCGACGGCAAGATCCGGCTGTCGCGCAAGGCGCTGCTGCCCGAGCCGGAAGGCGCGGCCGCGGGCGGCGGAGGAGGCGGCGGGGGTCGCGACTACGACCGCGGTCGTGACCGCGGCGGCCGCGACCGCGATCGCGGGCGGCGCTGACGCCGGCGATTCGCAACGCGGCCGGCCGGAAGTCCGGCGTGACCGCGGCCGGAACGGGAAGATCAGGCAGACCGGTGGCAGGGAAACCTGCCACCGACCGTTTTGGGCCCGACGTTTGCAGGAGGGCCGGGGCATGACGGCCGACGGCTTCCAGAAGACGGTGCTCCCCTCCGGGGTGACCGTGGTGAGCGAGACGATGCCGGACCGCCGCTCCGTCGCGGCCGGCGTGTGGGTGCGGTGCGGCTCGCGCGACGAGCCCGCCGAGCTGCTCGGCATCTCGCACTTCCTCGAGCACATGGTGTTCAAGGGCACCGAGCGCCGCGACGCGCGCGCCATCGCCGCCAGCCTGGAATCGCTGGGCGGTCACCTGGACGCGTTCACGGCGCGCGAGGAGGTGTGCTACTACGCGCGCGCGCTGGCCGAGCACCTGCCCGATGCGATCGACGTGCTGGCCGACATCGCCAGCCGCCCGCTGCTGGCGCCGCACGAGGTGGATCGCGAGAAATCGGTGGTGCGCGAGGAGATCTTCTCGTGCGAGGACAACCCCGAGGACAAGATCAACGACCTGCTGTCCGAGCAGGTGTGGGGCGGCCACGCGCTCGGCCGCCCGATCCTGGGCACGGTGGAGACCGTGGATCGCATCAGCTCCGAGAGCCTGCGCGGCTTCTTCAGCCGCCGCTACCGCGGCGAGGCGCTGGTGGTGGCGGCCAGCGGCGGGCTCGATCATGCGCAGCTCGTGGCGCTCGTCGACGAGCACCTGAAGCCGTGCGACGGCGAGCCGATGGCGCTGTCCGAGCCCCCGCCCCCGTTCGCGCCGTCGCTGTTCCACGAGGCGCGTGCCGACCTGCAGCAGCTCTATCTCGCGCTCGGCACGCGCGGGGTGGGCTTCGGCGACCCGCGGCGTTACCCGCTGGTGGTGCTGAACACGCTGCTCGGCGCCGGCATGAGCTCGCGGCTGTTCCAGAGCGTGCGCGAAGAGGCGGGGCTCGCCTATTCGGTGTTCTCGGCCGCCGACTTCCACCGCGACGCCGGGCTGCTGTCCGTCCAGCTCGGGGTGGCGCCCGAGCGTGGACGCGAAGCGCTGCAGCGGGTGCGCGAGGAGCTGGAGGCGCTGGTCGAGAACGGGCCCACCGAGGACGAGGTCGCATCGGCCCGCTCCCAGCTCAAGGGCACGATCCTGATGGCGCAGGAGAGCGTGTCGTCACGCATGTCGCACATCGCCCACGAGGAGATCTACCGCGGCGGCTACACCACGCGCGAGGACCAGGTGGCGCGCGTGCTGGCGGTGACGCGCGACCAGGTGGTGGAGGCGGCGCGCGAGTTCCTGCGGCCCGAGCGGTTCGTGCTGACCGCGATCGGTCCGGCCAGCGGCGGCCCGCTGACCGAGGCCGACTGGCCGATCGACCACGCGAGCGGCACCGCGACCGCCGAGCCGACGTTCAGCCGCCACGCGCTGCGCAGCTCGCGCCGCAAAGGGACCAAGCTCGAGGATCCGACCAACACGCTCGGCTCCGTCGGCGATGCCGCTGCGGCCAAGCCGCAAGGCCCTGCCAAGCCCGCGAATTGAAGTCGCCGGCGGCCCCGAGTGTCAGTGAGCTGTCACGCCAACTCGCGCTAGCGCGAGTTGGCAGAACGATTCGTTGACCTGCCGAACGCTTATCGGCTGTCGTCGGCGCCTGGATCGGATTCGAGCGGACCACGCCAGACCCGTACTCTCATGGCGCGTGGCTCAATCCCGCCTTCGCCATCCGATCGCCTGCCTCGCGCAGGCGCTCGGCGGTGTCGCACAGCGCCACGCGCACGTAGCCCTCGCCGGCGGTGCCGAAGCCGGAGCCGGGCGAGACCACGACGCCGGTCTTCTCCAGCAGCTCGCGCGTGAACTCCATCGAGTTCGCGAACCGGGGCGGAATCGGCAACCACACGTACAGCGTGGCGCGCGGCGGCTTGACCGGGTAGCCGAGCGGGGCGATCGCGGCCAGGAACGCGTCGCGGCGCTCGCGGTAGGTGGCGGACACCTGCGCCGGGTAGTCCTGCGGGCCGGTCAGCACGGCGAGCGCGGCGCGCTGCACCGCCATGAACACGCCGAAATCCATGTTCGACTTGGCCTTCAGCACGTTGGCCACGGCCTGGCGGTTGCCGGCGCAGAACCCGATGCGCCAGCCCTGCATGGAATAGCTCTTCGAGAACGAGTGGAACTCGAGCGTGCGCTCCTTGTCGCGGTCGTACTCCAGGAACGACTGCGCGCGATAGGAGGGGTCGAGCGAGATGTCGCAGTATGCGATGTCCGACACCACGAAGATCTCGTTCCGGCGCGCCCACGCCAGCAGTTCGCGATAGAACTCCGGCGTCTCGACCCCGCCGGTCGGGTTGTTCGGGAAGTTGACGCAGATGATCTTCGCGCGCCGCGCGTCCTCGGGCGAAATCGCGCCCAGGTCGGGCAGGAATCCGAGCCGCGGCAGCAGCGGCACCTCGACCACGCGCGCCTGCGCGATCGCGGCGGCGCCGAGGTAGGCGGGGTAGCACGGCGTGCACATCAGCACGGTGTCGCCCGGATTGACGTGGGCGAGCAGGAACTTGGCGATCCCCTCCTTCGAGCCGACGAGCGCCAGCGCCTCGGTCTCCGGATCGACCGTCACCCCGAAGCGCTGCGCGTACCACGCGGCGATGCCGGCGCGGAATTCGGGCAGGCCGTTGAACGAGGGATAGCGATGGTTCTGCCGGCCGGTGTCCTCGAGCGCCGCCTCCAGCGCCTGGATCGCCCGCTCCGGCGGGCGCATGTCGGGGTTGCCGACGCCCACGTCGATCACGTCCACGCCCTGGCGGATTTTCTCGTCGCGGTCGGCGAACACGCGCGCGAGGGCGTAGGGGGCCACGTTCTTCAGCCGATCGGAGGGCTCGAGCGCGGGTTTGACAGCCGATGGGGTGGCGGACATTCTTCCTCGATGGCGCCGGCGCGGAAACCGGATTCGGGTGAGCGTCATCAGCAGGACGCATGACGAACCGCCCCCATTCTAGGGCGACTCCCGCGATCCATCCAGCCGCACACCGGGCGTCCGTCCGGGCGCTCCGCGCGGCGCGCGCGCTCGCGTTCGCCGCGCTCGCGCTGGCCACGCTGGGCGCCTCGCCCCAGCCTCCGGATTCCTCCGACGCGCTGCCCGAGCCGCTGATCGTGGAGGGGCCGGGCCACGAGGTGCTGCCGGCGGTTGCGCACCCGTTCCTGCCCGGCGAATCGCTCAAGTTCACGGTCCAGTACGGCATGATCCACGCGGGCAACGCCTGGCTCGAGGTGCTGCCCGCGCGCGAGTGGCAGGGCCGCAACGTGATCGGCTTCCGCGCCCGCGCCGAGTCGAACGCGTTCTTCTCCAAGTTCTACAAGGTCCGCAACGTGATCGAGTCGACGTGGGACCGGCGCGGGCAGTTCTCGTGCCGCTACACCGAGGACCGCCGCGAGGGTGGCCGGCGCACGCACAACGACATCACATTCGACCACGCGCGCCACGAGGCGCGCTACGGCGACGGCACGGTGGTGTCGATCCCGCCGCAGGTGCAGGACGCGCTGTCGTCGTTCTACTACACGCGCTTCCAGGCGCTGCCGATCGGCGGTAGCGTGATCTTCGACTACCACAACAGCAAGAAGAGCCAGCCGCTGCGCGTGAAGGTGCTGGGGCGCGACAAGGTGAGTGTGCCGGCCGGCAAGTTCTCGTGCGTGGTGATCGAGCCCGAGCTCAAGGCGGGCGGCATCTTCCGCAACAACGGCCGGCTCGTGATCTGGCTCACCGACGACGAGCGCCGGATGCCGGTGCTGATGAGGAGCAAGGTGAGCGTGGGGTCGATCAGCGTGGTGCTGACCGAGTGGCGGCGCGGCGGCACATGAGCCGGTTCCCCGAAGCGGACCTCGCGCGGCTGTCGGTGGGCCGCGTGGCCGATCGCCCGACGCGCGTGCGCGTCGAGGACTTCGCGCGACCGCTCGATCCGGCGGCGGCGCGCGCGGTGCTGGACGCGCTGCCCGACCAGCTGGCGGCGCGCGCGCTGCGCGAGGTGGTGGCGCGCATCGCCCGGGCGCACGCGGGCGGGCGGCCGGTGGTGGCGATGTGCGGCGGGCACGTGGTCAAGGTCGGCGTCACGCCGTGCCTGATCGCGCTCGTCCGCCGCGGCGTGGTGACGCACCTGGTGCTGAACGGCGCCGCCGCGCTGCACGACGTCGAGATCGCGCGCGAGGGCCGCACCTCCGAGGACGTCGAGGCGCACCTGCACGCCGGCACGTTCGGCATGGTGGACGAGACCGGCGACTTCATGAACTCGGTCGCGATCGAGGGGGCGAAGCGGCAGGAGGGGCTGGGCGAGTGCTGGGGCCGGGCGCTGGTCGAGGCGCGCGCCCCGCACCGCGACGTGAGCCTGCTCGCCGCGGCGTGGGAGCGGGGCATTCCGGCCACGGTGCACGTGGCGCTCGGCACCGACACGATCCACCACCATCCGCGGTGCAGCGGGGCGGCGCTCGGCGAAGCGAGCCTGCGCGACTTCCGCATCCTCGCCGCCACGCTGGCCGAGGCGCGCGATGCGGTGGTGCTGAACCTGGGCTCGGCCGTGGTGCTGCCCGAGGTGTTCCTGAAGGCGCTGGCGGTGGCGCGCAACCTCGGCGCCGACCTGTCCGGCCTCACCACCGTCAACATGGACCAGATCCAGCACTACCGGCCGCGCGTGAACGTGGTCGAGCGCCCCACCAGGGCCCCCGGCGCCCGGGGATTCGCCATCACCGGCCATCACGAGATCCTGGTGCCGCTGCTCGCGGCGGCCGTGCTGGACGCGATCGGGGGCCATTGACCCTGCGGCGCGGGGAAGTGGGGGGATGTACGTAATCGGGCCCAGCCGGCACCTTTGCCGAGGGTGGCCCGAAGCGGACCCGGGCATGGCGATTGCGTGACCTCGAGGTCATGGTCCGGGCCCGGCTTTTCATTGACAGCGCTCGAAGCCGGTCCCTATACTTCAAGCCTCTTTCGCGCCGCGACTTGCGGTGCTTTCCCCCTTCGTTGGCGGAGGTTGGCCGAGACGCTTTTTGTTACCGTTCGGAGCCGGCAGGTGCGCCAGAATCCCCCGACTCCCGATCCGAGTGGGCCGATTCCCACCCGGGAACAACGCGTCCGGCTGTAGCCGTTCGATTCCGAATCGGCATCCGACGGTCCCTCGACTCCGCCCCGCTCGTGCGGGCGACCGTCATCCCGCCTCCACAGGAGTGCCCGTGAAGCGCATCGCCCCGCTGCTCGTCGCCGTCGCGTTCGCGATGCTGGCCGCGTCCACGGCCCGCGCCGCGTTCGTGCCGCCGGATTCGATCGGCGTGGACTGGAGCCAGGTGCCCGAGTACCGCATCGTGCCGGGCGACCTGCTGCACCTCAATTTCGGCCCGGGCACGGCAGGCACCGACGTCGTGCGCGAGATGCGCGTGCGCCCCGACGGGCGCATCTCGGTCTACCCGATCGGCGACGTGATCGCCGCCGGCCGCACGCCGGCCGAGCTCAAGCAGACGCTCGAGCAGCAGCTGTCGGCCGAGCTGCGCCAGCCGCGCATCGCGATCGAGGTGACGGAGATGGCCGGCAATCAGGTGCACGTGCTCGGGCGCGTCGAGAAACCGGGCTCCTATCCGGCCGGACCGTTCAGCACCCTGCTGCAGGCGCTATCCGACGCCGGCGGGCTGTCCGACGACGCCGCGCGCAACAGCGTGCTGATCTTCCACCGCAACGGCGCCTCCACGGTCGCGGTGCGCCGCGTGCGCGTGGACCGGCTGCTGCGCGGCGCCGGCGATGTGCCGCTGCAGCGTTTCGACATCGTGTACGTGCCGCGCTCCACCATCGGCAACATCGACGTGTTCGTCCGGCAGGTGTTCGAGGAGCCGGGCCAGATCATCAACACGGCCATGCTGGGGTGGGAGCTGTTCAATCTGGACCGCGTGTTCATCGTGCGCACCGCATCGAGGTAACCGCCATGCCGCCCACCACTCCGCTCCCTCCGCCGTCCTCCCTGAATCGCGCCACCGCGCGCGAATTCATGTCCGTGCTGTTCCGTCGCAAGGCGATCATCATCGGCCTGTTCGTCGTCACCACCGCGACGGTGATGGTGCTGGCGTTGAGCACGCCCTTGATCTACAGCTCCACCGGCCGCGTGCTGGTCAAGCGCGGCGAGCGCGAGAGCGCGCTGTCGCCGACTCGGCAGGTGTACGACGCGTGGGAGGAAGGGCTCGGCAGCGAGCTCGAGATCGTCAAGAGCTACGCCGTGCTGCAGCGCGCCCGCCAGATCATCGCCACCGAGCATCCCGGCGAGAACATCGCGATCGACGGCTCGCGCGTGGACGCCGAGGTGATGGGCAAGAGCAACGTGGTGGGCATCGCCTACACCGACCTGGTGCCGCGCACGGCGCAGGTGGTGGCCGACGCCGTCGTGCGCGCGTACGTGGAGTACCGCGAGACCGATCCCACGGTGCAGTATCCGAAGCAGTTCTTCGACCGCGAGCTGTCGCAGCTCGAGGGCCAGATGAACCGGCTCGAGGACGAGAAGCGGGCCTTCATCACGCGCACCGGCGCGGTCGATCTCGAGGATCAGCAGCGGGAGCAGATCGGCAACCTGGGCCTCGACCAGCAGCGGTTGAGCGATCTGGACGCGCAGCTCACCGAATCGCGCACCCAGCTGCGCGAGCTGCAGGCGCTGCAGACCCACGCCGACGTGGACCTGCCCACGCTGGGCTTCAACCCCAACGAGACCTACACCAACGAAGCCGCGCTCACCGAGCTCAAGCGGCACATCGTGGACCAGCAGGCCCACGTGGCCGAGCTGAAGGAGCGCTACACCGACCAGTCGCCCGAGGTGCAGAACGCCGAGGCCACGCTGGCGTCGCTGAAGGAGCTGCTGGCGAAGGAGGTGAAGGCGCGGTTCGCGCTCACCCAGTCGCACATCGACGCGCTGGCCGCCCGCCGCGGAGCGATCGCGCATGACGTCGCCGCGATCCAATCCGGGCTCCAGCAGATGCCGTCCCAGGCGCGCGTGATCGCCGCCATCGACCGCGAGCTGGCCTCGATCAAGCTGCGCTACGACGACCTCGTCAAGCGCGTGAACGACGCCAAGACCACCGAGTACACATCGAAGCCCGCGACCGTGATCCTGCTGTCGCCCGCCGGAGCGCCGGTGCCGCGCAACACGCGCGACTACGTGCGGCTCGGGCTCGCGCCGGCGTTCAGCCTCGTGGTCGGCATCGGACTCGCCTTCTTCCTCGATGGCCTCGACCTGACCGTGCGCACCGCGGGCCAGGCCGAGGAGGCCCTGGACCTGCCCGTGCTGGCGGCCGTGAACGAACGGCGCCGGCGCCGCGCCGGATGACCGGAGACCTGCCCGCATGACCCGCATCTTCGACGCGCTCCGCAAAGTGCAGGGCCGGCCCGCCCCCGAGGCCGCTCGTCCCGTGCCCACACCGGTGCCCCCGTTGCCGCCGCAGCGCGTCTCGCCCGCGCGCGCGCTGGAACCCGATCGTACGGCGCGGCTGCGCCAGTCGGTGGTGCGCGTGCACGCCATGGCGCCGCTGCCCGAGGACGTGCTGCGCGAGATGACCACGCTGCGCGTGAGCCTCGAGGCCGCGCTGCTCGACCACGTGCCGCGCGTCATCATGTTCGTCAGCTCGCAGGGCGGCGAGGGCACCACGGCGATCGCATCGCAGTTCGCGTTCACGGTGGCGCAGGATCGCCGCCTGCGCGTGCTGATCGTGGACGCGCACGCCCGCCGCCCGGCGTTCGACCGCGCGCACGGACCCGACGGCAGCCTCGCGCACCCGATCGCGGCCGGCGCGGCGGGCGGCGGCGAGAGCGTGGACGTGCTCCCGCTCGCGGCCGAGCACCGCGACAGCGCGATGATCGCCCCCGGCGTGGCGCGCGACGTCGTGGCCGCGCTCGGCCCCGCCTACGACTGGGTGCTGTTCGACGGCCCGCCGGTGCTGGAATCGCCGGACGCCGCCACGCTCGCCGCCATCGCCGACGGCACGGTGATCGTGGTGCACGCCGGGCGCACGAAGCGGCCGGTGCTGGCGCGCACGGTCGACCTGCTGCGCAAGACCGGCGCCCGGCCGCTCGGGACCGTGCTCAATCGCCGCCGGCTCGAGATTCCGGAGTTCATCTACCGCCGCATCTGACCCATACCCCGCTCCCCGTGTCGCCTTCGTCCTCCGCTGAGCCAGGCCTGCCCGGGGACAGCCTCGTGGCGGATTCGAACGACCGCTCCGCCGCCTTGCGCCGCGTGGCGGCGGCGATCGCGGCGTGGACCGACGGCCGCTCGCGCGCGGTGCTGCTGGGCGGCAGTCACGCCGCCGGCCACGCGGTGTGGCGCACGTCGGGCGGGGTGCGCGTTCCGCTCTCCGATCTCGATCTCTACGTGGTCGTGCCCGATCGGGCGGTGCAGGCCCGCGCGCAACGGCGGATGCGCGACCACGCGCCGGCGCTCGACCTGGGCGATCTGGCGTCCGGGATCGAGGTCGCGTTCCTGACGCCCGCGGATCTGGCGGCGCTTCCGGCGCGCCCGGGCACGCTCGAGCTCGAGCGCCACGCGGTGACGCTGGCGGGCGACCCCGCGTGGGCCGAGCGCGTGCCGGCGCGCGACGGGCGCGCGGTGAGCCGGGAGGAGCGCGCGCTGCTGATCGAGAACCGCGCGTTCGAGCTGCTGCTGGCGTACGAGCCGCTGGCCGCGGAGGCGGCGGGCGAAGGGGCGCGGCTCCCGGCCTGGCACGCGGTGATGAAGTGCCGGCTCGAGCTGGCGGCCGCGCGCTGCCTCGATGCGGGCGAGTG
>DASSIN010000079.1:0-13572 GCA_035691845.1 Candidatus Eiseniibacteriota bacterium
CGCGGCCGCCACGCGTCCGGGCGACGCGCCGTTCTGGGCCGCCCGGCCGAACGCGACGCAGTTCGCCGCGCTGCAGGACCAGCGCCTGGCGCGCGCGAAGAAGGACGTTGCCAGGATGCTCGCGGTCAAGGGCCCGCGCACGTTCGAGAACACGCTGCGTCCATACGACGACTGCCTGATCGAGCTCGACGCCGTCGGCAACCAGACCGGGCTGATGACCAACGTGAGCCCGGATCCCAAGCTGCGCGCGGCAGCCGAGAAGGCGGAGCAGAAGGCGTCGGCGTTCGGCACCGAGCTGTCGCTCAACCGCCGCGTGTACGACGCGCTGGCCGCGCTCGAACTGTCGCACGCGGACGCGGAGACCCGGTACTACGTCACGCGCACGCTGCGCGACTTCCACCTGGCGGGCGTGGATCGCGACTCCACCACGCGCGAGCGGATCCGCGCGCTGAACGACGTGCTGGTGCTGACCGGCCAGGCGTGGGATCGCAACATCCGCGAAGGCTCGCGCAGCTTCCAGGTGGATGCCGCCCAACTGGCCGGGCTGCCGGCGGACTTCGTCGCGGCGCACAAGCCCGACGCCCACGGCCGGGTCACGCTCACGATCGAGTACCCGGACCTGTTCCCGGTGCTGACGTACGCGAGCAGCGAGTCGCTGCGCAAGAAGATGTACATGGAGAGCAACCTGCGCGGCTGGCCCGCCAACGTGACGGTGCTCGACAGCCTGGCCGTGCAGCGCGACCGGCTCGCGCACCTGGTCGGGTTCCCGACCTTCGCCCAGTACTTCACCGCCGACAAGATGATCGGGTCGGCGGATTCGGCCGAGGCGTTCATCCAGAAGATCGTGGCCGTGTCCACCGATCGCGCGCAGAAGGACTACGCCATGGTGCTGGCACGCAAGCGGCAGGACGTGCCGGGCGCCGATCACGTCGACTGGTGGGATCGCTTCTACTGGCCCGAGCGGGTGCGGCGCGCCTCGTACGACTTCGACGCCCAGCAGATGCGCCCCTACCTGCCCTACGACCGCGTCAAGACCGGCATCCTCGGCATCGCCAGCCGCATGTTCGGCGTCACGTTCAAGCGCGTGAACGTGCCGGTGTGGGAGCCGTCGGTCGAGGCCTACGAGGTGCACGAGAACGGCCGGCTCGTCGGCCGCTTCTACCTCGACATGCACCCGCGCAAGAACAAGTACGGGCACGCGGCCGAGTTCGACATCCGCACCGGCGTCGAGGGGCGCCAGATCCCCGAGGAGTGCCTGGTGTGCAACCTGCCGGGCGGCACGAAGGGCGACCCCGGGCTGTGCGACTTCGAGGACGTGAACACGTTCTTCCACGAGTTCGGACACCTGCTGCACGCGCAGTTCTCGGGGCACCACCGCTGGGTCGGGATCGGCGGCATCCGCACCGAGCAGGATTTCGTCGAGGCCCCCTCGCAGATGCTGGAAGAGTTCATGATGGAGCCGCAGGTGCTGCAGACGTTCGCGCGCCACTACCAGACGAACCAGGTGATCCCGGCCGAGCTGGTGCGAAAGATGAAGCGCGCGCACGAATTCGGGCAGGGGCTCGACGTGCGGCGGCAGATGGTGCTGGCCGACTACTCGCTCGAGGTGTTCAACCTGCCGCCGGGCAGCTTCGATCAGGACACGCTGTGCAAGGAGCTGAACGACCGCTACACGTTCTATCCGTTCGTGCCTGGCACGCACTTCCAGTGCGGGTTCGATCACCTGAACGGCTACGGCGCCGGCTACTACACGTATATGTGGTCCGAGGTGATCGCCAAGGACCTGTTCGCGCAGTTCGACAAGAACGACCTGCTCGACCCAAAGGTGGCGACGCGCTACCGCGACGCCGTGCTGGCGCCGGGGGGCTCGGCGCCGGCCAGGCAGCTGGTCGAGAGCTTCCTCGGCCGGCCGGTGAGCTTCGAGGCCTATCGGCGCTGGCTCGACAACGAAGGGACGCCGCAGCCTTGAGCCGCGGGCCCGAGGCGACCGCCGACCGCGCCGACGCGCCGTTCTGGAGCGATCGGCCCGACGCGGACACGTTCACGCGCACGATGACCGCGCGCCTGGAGCGTGCCCGCGCCCTGATCGGACAGATCGGGCGCGTGACGGGACCGCGCACGATCGAGAACACGCTCCAGCCCTACGACGACGCGTTCCTCGAGGCCGAGGCGGTGTCGTCGCAGGCGGGGCTGATCGAGAACGTGCATCCGGACGCGGCGCTGCGCGATGCGGGCGAGGCGCTGTCGCGGGTGACGGCGGCGTTCTTCACCGAGCTGTCGCTCGATCGCGGCGTGTACGACGCGCTGGCCGCGCTCGACCTGTCGGGCGCCGATCCGGCCACGCGCCACTATGTCACGCGCACGCTGCGCGACTTCCGCCTGGCGGGCGTGGACCAGGACGACGCCACGCGCGAGCGCGTGCGGCAGTTGAACGAGGCGCTGGTCGCGATCAGCCAGGAGTTCTCGCGCAACATCCGCTCCGACCGCCGCACCGTGACCGCCACGCCCGAGGAGCTGGAGGGACTGCCGCCCGACGTCGTGGCGCGGCTGACGCCGGCGGCCGACGGCACGGTGACGCTCACCACCGACTATCCCGATGCCATGCCGGTGTTCGCATACGCCCGCAGCGAGGCGCTGCGGCACCGCATGTATCTCGAATTCAACAACCGCGCGTTCCCGGTCAACGTGGACGTGCTGCGCCGCATGATCGCCACGCGCCACGCGCTGGCGACGCTGCTCGGGTTCGCGAGCTGGGCCGACTACGTCACGGCCGACAAGATGGCGCGCTCGGCGCGCTCGGCCTCGGAGTTCGTGGACCGCATCGTCGAGGCCTCGGGGCCGCGCGCCACGGCCGAGTTCGCGCAGCTGCTCGAGCGCAAGCGCCGCGACGTGCCGGACGCGACCGGCGTGAACGCCTGGGAGTCGGTGTACTGGTCGGAGCAGCTGCGCCGCTCCGACTACGGCTTCGACGCGCAGGCGCTGCGCCCCTACCTGCCGTTCGCGCGCGTGCAGCAGGGCGTGCTCGACGTGTGCGGGCGGCTGTTCGGCGTGCGGTTCCAGCGCGTGGCCGACGCCCCGGTGTGGCATCCGTCGGTGCAGTGCTTCGAGGTGCTGGAGGGCGACGAGCGGCTCGGCCGCTTCTACCTCGACATGCACCCGCGCGCGGACAAGTACAACCACGCCGCCCAGTTCGACATCCGCACCGGGGTCGCCGGCCGGCAGCTCCCCGAGGCGTGCCTGGTGTGCAACTTCCCGGGCGGCGTGCCCGGCGATCCGGGGCTGATGGAATACGCCGACGTGCGCACGTTCTTCCACGAGTTCGGCCACCTGCTGCACACTCTGTTCTCCGGCCGCCAGCGCTGGACCGGGATCGGCGGCATCCGCACCGAGCAGGACTTCATCGAGGTGCCATCCCAGCTGCTCGAGGAGTGGACGCAGGACCATCCCACGCTGGCCAGTTTCGCGTGCCACGTCGAGACCGGCGAGCCGCTGCCCGAGGCGCTGGTGCGCCAGATGGTGCGCGCGCACGAGTTCGGCAAGGGCCTGGGCGTGCGCCGCCAGATGGTGTTCGCGCGCGTGTCGCTGTCGTGCTTCGACCGCGATCCCACGCAGGTGGAGCCCGATCGCATCGTCGAGGACACCGTGCGCGCCTACCAGCCGTTCCCGTTCGTGCCCGGCACGCACATGACGTGCGCGTTCGGTCACCTCGACGGCTACTCGGCCGGCTACTACGCGTACATGTGGTCGCTCGTCATCGCCAAGGACTTCTTCGGGCAGTTCGATCGCGCGCACCTGATGGAGCCGTCCGTGGCGCGTCGCTACCGCGACACGGTGCTGGCGGCGGGCGGCTCGGCGCCGGCCGAGGAGCTGGTGCAGCGCTTCCTCGGGCGGCCGTTCGGATTCGAAGCCTGGAAGGCGTGGCTGGAGGAGACGCACTGATTCGTCCCACACGCATCCGGACCGACGTCGCGTCTCCCATCGCGAGGTTCGCCATGATCCGCATCCGCCCTGCCGCGACACGGGTCGCGGCGCACGCGCTCGCCATGCCGGTCGTGGCGCACGCGCTCGCCATGCCGGTCGTGGCGCTCGCGCTCGCCATGCCGGTCGCGGCGCTCGCGCTCGCCATGCCGGCCCGGGCGGCCGGTCCGCGGCTGACATCGCCGGCGGCGCCGCACCAGCGTCCGCCGCACGTGCCGGGGCCCGCCGTCACGCGCGATTCGGGCGTGGATGCCACGCCGTTCCTCACCGGCATCCGCTCGGCGGCCGACTTCACCGCGCGCGAGGACGAGCGGCTGGCGCGCGCCGAGCGCGACATCGGCCGACTCGCGGCGGTGACCGGCCCGCACACCATCGCGAACACGCTCCGTCCCTACGACGACGCCATCATCGAGCTCGAAGCCGCCAGCGCGCAGGCCGGGCTGATGTCGCAGGTGCACCCGGACTCGGCGTTTCGCGCGGCGGCCGACGAGGCCGACCGCAAGGTGAGCGCGTTCGAGACCAACCTGTCGCTCGACCGCCGCGTGTACGACGCGCTGGTCGCGATCGACCTCTCGCATGCCGACGCCGAGACGCAGTACTACGTGACCAAGCTGCTGCGCGATTTCCGGCTGTCGGGCGTGGACCGGGACGACAGCACGCGCGCGCGCATCCGCCGCCTGTCGGACGAGCTGACGCTGATCGGCCAGTCGTTCGCCAAGAACATCCGCAACGATCTGCGCAAGGTGCGGGCCACGCCCGCGGAGCTCGACGGCCTGCCGGCCGATTTCATCGCGCGCCACACGCCGGGCCCGGACGGCGCCATCACGCTCACCATCGACTACCCGGACGACATCCCGGTGATGACGTACGCCAACAGCGAGGCGCTGCGCAAGCGCATGATGATGCAGTACGCGAATCGCGGGTATCCGGACAACATGGCGGTGCTGGACAGCATGCTGTCCAAGCGCTGGCAGCTCGCGAACCTGTGCGGGTACACGAACTGGGCCGACTACGTGACCTCGAACAAGATGGTGGGCTCGGCCCGGAACGCCTCCGAGTTCATCGACAGGATCGTGGACGTGTCCGGCCCGCGCGCCCAGCGCGAGTACCAGGTGCTGCTGCACGCGAAGCAGCAGGACGTGCCAGGCGCGACCGACGTGAAGCCGTGGGAATCGAGCTACTACGCGGAGCGGGTGCGCAAGGCCGACTACGACTTCGACGCCCAGAAGATGCGCCCGTATTTCCCGTACGACCGCGTGAAGCAGGGCGTGCTCGACGTCACCAGCCGCATGTTCGGCGTGACCTACCGGCGCGTGAACGTGCCGGTGTGGGATCCGTCGGTCGAGGCGTACGAGGCGCTCGACCACGGCCAGTTGATCGGCCGCTTCTACCTCGACATGCATCCGCGCCACGCCAAGTACAACCACGCCGCGCAATTCCGGATCCGCACCGGCGTGGCGGGCCGGCAGATTCCCGAGGCGGCGCTGATCTGCAACCTGCCGGGGGGTGTCGCCGGCGATCCCGGCCTGTGCGAGCAGGACGACGTGGAGACGTTCTTCCACGAGTTCGGACACCTGCTGCATCAGCTGTTCGCCGGGCGCCACGCGTGGGTCGGCACGGGCGGCATCCGCACCGAGCGCGACTTCGTCGAGGCGCCCTCGCAGATGCTCGAGGAATGGATGAAGGATCCCGCGGTGCTGGCCACGTTCGCGCGTCACTACCAGACCAACGAGCCGATTCCGGCCGCGCTGGTGAAGCAGATGGTGCGCGCCAACAAGTTCGGCGAGGGGCTCGGGACGCGGCGCCAGATGGTGTACGCCCGTACCTCGCTGTCGTACTACGACCGCGATCCGAAGACCGTGAACACCGACAGCATCGCGACCGATCTGGAGACCCGCTACACGCCGTTCGGGCACGTGCCGGGCACCCACTTCCAGTGCGCGTTCGGGCACCTCGACGGCTACTCGGCGGTGTACTACACGTACATGTGGTCGCTCGTGATCGCCAAGGACATGTTCTCCCGGTTCGACCACGACAACCTGCTCGACCCGAGGATCGCCGCGCGCTACCGGCAGACCGTGCTCGCGCCGGGTGGCTCCGCGCCCGCCGCGAAGCTGGTCGAGAACTTCCTCGGCCGGCCCTTCAGCTTCGAGGCCTACCGCACCTGGCTGAACGAGCCGAACTGACGCCGCCATATGCCCAGGGCGCACCACGAGGCCCCGACCGCACCCGGCCGGGGCCTCGTCGTTGAAGCGGTCCCGTGCCGCCGCGGGCTAGGACTCGGTGTCGCTCGCGAACGGCTTGGTGGGCTCGATCGTGGCGATCTGCTCGCGCACCAGCTCGAACGACAGCGCCCGATCCGGATACGCCGCCAGCACCGCCGATGGCAGCAGCCGGTCGGTGAGATCGGAGTAGGTGTAGCCGTAGCCGTCGCCGTTGCGCGGCCCGGTCAGCGCCGCCAGCTGGGCGATCTGTTCGTCGCTGATGCCGGCGCCGTTCAGGCTCGCGCGCAGCAGCTCGCGGCGCTGCGGCTCGCCCGGCCGCTCGAGCACGAACAACTCGGCCGCGCGCCGGCGCACGGCCGGATCCAGAGCCTCGAGCCGGTTCGTGCACATCACCGTCAGCACCGGCAGTCCCGACGACACCAGCGAATCGATCCCGCGGATCAACGCGTTGACGCCCGCGCGGTCCTCGTGGTGCATCGCCTCCAGCTCGCGCGACTGCGCCAGCGCATCGGCCTCGTCGATGATCAGGATCACCGCCGGCATGATGCGCGCCTTCTCTCGCACCAGCTCGAACGCCATCGACAGCCGGTCCGTCATCTCGCCCGCGCTGCCCTTGCCGCGGGAGCGCAGCGACAACCGCATCACGCGCACCTGGATGCTGTCGCGGCGCGAGAGCGGATCGGCGAACGTCTCGGCCAGCGTGGTCTTCCCCGTGCCGACGTCCCCCGCCAGGATCACCAGCGGCGGCCGCTGCCGCACGCGCGTCACCACCGGCAGCACCTTGCCGTGATGGCGCTCGCTCCACGCCTCGAGATGGTTGGGATTGAGCAGCACGGTCGCCTGTTTGAGCAGGTGCGCCTTGATCGCGTCGAGCCCGACCAGGCTGTCGAGCCGCCGTTTGGCGAGAGCATTCGGAAGATCGAGGACGTGGTCGAACAGGCTGGCGATGGGATCCATGGATGCGCCTCGCAGGATGTGGCCGAGGGGGACGGTTCACACACAGTGTAGACCACTGCGGAACCGCGCGTAGTGGCCGCGTCCAGCGGATGACCTCGCTCGAACGTGCGTGGACGAGGCGACTGACATTCTGGCGGATGCGCGATGTGCGAGACGCACTCCCGAGCACCCGCTCGCGGCGTATCGCCACGAACGGAGGGGCTGCAGTCGCGCGGGCGGTGCCGGGCGCGCCATGTGGTGGAGGCGCCGGTGCCGCGCCATCTGTGGCCGCGCCGGCATCAGGCCGCGGCCGGATCACCGCATGCGGCCACGCGCGCGTGCACCAGCCGCAGCCCCGCGCGCCAAGGGCTCAATGTGGTCGAACTCGAGATGGCGTCGCGCCTCGCACCGATGCCCATCGTCCGCGACGAACGTGCACCGCCCGCCATCGCGCGCGTGCACCGCCCGTCGCACGTGCGCCGGGATGTGGCGCGGGTTGGCACTCTGCAACGGAGCGCGAGGCTGATCCGTCGCACCGAACTTGCGCTTCTCGACCTGCGTGATGGTGGTGGAGAGCGCGTAGTCCAGCACTTCCGCCAGCTCCCCGCCCGGGAGCGCATGGCTCAACAGCTCACGCAGATGCTCGAGCTTCGCGTGCGTCTGCTGGCTCACCGTCACCTGGATCACGAACCGCTGGGCCGCCACGGGAGCCACGCGCGGCGCGGGCTCGTTCACTCGTCCTGGGACGAGTGAGCTTGACGACGCCGTGACTGCCACTCTTCCTGGGAAGAGTGCACGCGGTGTTGAAGGCGCCACTTTGCACACCAGCGCCATGCTCTCCGACCGCGGAAACCGGGCCGCGATCAGCTCCTCCACTTCCGCCTTGCTGCGATGCGTCGCGAGCTCCACCAGCTCGGCGACATTGCGCTCGGACAGGTGCGGGCTCAGCACGGCGACCGCGCTCAAGTGAATGCGGCCATCCGCCATGGCATCGAACAGCAGCGGGAACAGCCGGCCGGCGCGGGCGACGGTAATGCGCCGATAGGCCGCGCCTTCCGACAGGTGCAGCCGGCCCACGCAGTAGTCGCGCATGCAGGCGTAACCGGCGGGCGCGTAGAGCCGGCGGGCGTCGAACTCGGCGATGTGAGCCAGCACCGCGGCGGTGGCGGTGCGTTCGGCGCCGACGACCTGATGGAGGGCCTGGGTGAGATCGGCGTCGGTCAACTGCTCCAGATGATAGGCGCGCACGACAACTACCCTGACTTCGGGGGCGCGCTGATCGGGGGGCGCTACGAACGGATCAGTTGTATCACGGTGATTTCGGAGCTCCCGTGAGCCTCGCTCAACGCGAAACGCGAGGGATCACGACAAGAATCTCGAGAACCGCGGCGATCGTGCGCCACAGCGGAATCCAGCGCGCGCCCATGCTCGCGGCAGAACCCTCCGCCTCTTCGCACGTCCGCGTCGTGCGTTGATGTCAACGACAATCTTCGCGCGCACCGCAAAGAAATTCGGAGCGGCCCGCATCGATCGCCCCGAAGCGCACACGCCCCGGGCCGTCATCTCTATCAGGGCCTCTGATCTTCCGACCGCCCCGAAGCACGCACGCCCGAACCCATCATCTCGATCAGGGCTTTGATTTTCGATCGCCCCAAAGCACGCACGCACGCCCGAACCCATCGTCTCCATCAGAGCTTCTGAGCGCGTCCCGGAAACAAGAAAGCCCGACCTTCCGGTCGGGCTCGGGCGCACGCTGCGATCAGGCGCCGGCTGCCCTGCTGCTCTCGCCCGGGCGGATGCTTCCTGCCAGCTCGTCCGCGTGGAACGACGAGCGCACGAGCGGGCCGCTCGCGACGTTCTCGAAACCCAGCGCCTTCGCCTGCTCGCCCCACGCCCGGAATCGGTCCGGGTGCACGTACTCGATCACCGGCAGGTGATTCGCGCTCGGCCGCAGGTACTGGCCGATGGTGAGCAGCTCGCAGCCGTGCGCGACCAGATCGCGCAGCGTCTGCGCCACCTCGTCCTCCTGCTCGCCCAGGCCCAGCATGATGCCGGACTTGGTCTTGATCCCCGCGTTCGCGCGATGCACGCGCTGCAGCAGCTCGAGCGAGCGCGCGTAGCGGGCGCTCGGCCGCACCACCGGATGCAGCCGCTCGACCGTCTCGATGTTGTGGTTGATGACGTCCGGCCGCGCTTCGATCACGCGCGCCAGGTCGTCCTCGCGCCCGCGGAAGTCGGGGATCAGCACCTCGATCACCGTGGCCGAGCGCGCCCGGATCTCGCGGATCGTGGCGGCGAAGATCGTGCTGCCGCCGTCCGCCAGATCGTCGCGGGCCACCGACGTGACCACGGTGTGGCGCAGGCCCATCGCGGCCACCGCCTCGCCCACGCGGCGCGGCTCGTCCCAGTCCACGTGGCCGTTCGGGCGCCCCGGCGCCACCGCGCAGAATCCGCAGCGCCGCGTGCACAGCTCGCCCAGGATCATCACCGTGGCCGTGCCGCGCGACCAGCAGTGCCCGAGGTTCGGGCAGCGCGCCTCCTCGCACACGGTGTGCAGCCGTTGCGTGCGCAACAGCGATTTCGTGCCCGTGTAGTCGCCCGCGCCCGGCAGCGTCACCTTGAGCCATTCGGGCAGCCGCCTGAAGCCGTGCGCCGCCGCGGCCCCGGCGCCCATACCCGCACCCGATGCGCAGCCGCCGAACCGCGGCGTGAGGGGCACGCGCTGCGGCACGGCCGGCCGCGGCGCGCCGAGCACGCGGATCTCGGGGTGAGCGCCGTCGGCGGCGTCCGCGCCGGCGCGCGCCGCGTCGTGCGGCGGGACCTCGCCCTCGCGCGGATCAGTCATGCCTGGCCTCGGGCGCCAGCGACAGCATGCGGTCGAGCGCCACGTGCGCCAGCCGGCGATCCTCCTCGGGCACGCGCACCGCGTTCACCACGTGGCCGTGCGCGAGATTGTCGAGCACCCACAGCAGATGGGCGGGATCGATGCGGTTCATGGTCGCGCACGGGCACACGTTCTTCTGCAGCGAACGGATGCGCTGCTGCGGGTGCGCCTGGGCCAGCCGATGCACGAGGTGGATCTCGGTGCCGATCGCCCACGAGCTGCCGGCGGGCGCGCCCTCGACCTGGCGGATGATGAACTCGGTCGAGCCCACGAGGTCCGCGGCCTGCACCACGTCGAACGGGCACTCCGGGTGGACGAGCACCTTCACGTCCGGGTCGACGGCGCGCGCCTCGCTCACCTGGCGCGCGGTGAACTTCGTGTGCACCGAGCAGAACCCGCGCCACAGGATGACGCGCGCCTCCGACGCGAGCGCGGCCGCGCTGGCGCCCGCGGGGTCGGCGCCACGCCACTCCCACTCCGCCATCTCCGCCAGCGGCACGCCCATCGCGAATGCGGTGTTGCGGCCGAGGTGCTGGTCGGGGAAGAACATCACGCGCGGGCGCTGGGTGAACGCCCACTCCAGCACGCGCCGCGCGTTGGAGGAGGTGCACACCGCGCCGCCATGCCGGCCGCAGAACGCCTTCAGCGCCGCGCTCGAGTTGATGTAGGTGATCGGCGTGATCGTGTCCCCGTGCGCGGCCCGCAGGTGCTCCCACGCCTCTTCCACGTGCTCGAGGCTGGCCATGTCGGCCATCGAGCAGCCGGCCTTCAAGTCGGGCAGGATCACGGTCTGCCCCGGCCCGCGCAGCACGTCGGCCGACTCGGCCATGAAGTGCACGCCGCAGAACACGATGAACTCGGCGCCGGTCTGGGCCGCGGCGAGCTGCGACAGCTTGAGCGAATCGCCGCGGTGGTCGGCGAACGCCATCACGGCGTCGCGCTGGTAGTGGTGGCCCAGGATCACCGCCCGGTTGCCCAGCGCGCGGCGGGCGCGCCAGGTGCGCTGCTCGATCTCGTCCGCGGCGAGTGCCGCGTAGTCGGCGAACGGCAGCGCCGGGGATGCGGATTCGATGGCCAGCGTCACGGATGCTCCTCGAGGTCCGGCGCGACGACGCCGGCGTGCGTGCGGCCCGGTCAGGAGAGGTGCGCACGCGCGGTACACACTACTCCCGGCGGGGCCGGGCTGGGAAATCAGTCGAGCTCGGTGCGGTGCAGCGGCTGGCGCGTGGCGAAGCTGCCTTCGATCGAATGCCAGTGTGCGACTTCGGCTTCGCCGAGCTGCCAGCACAGGAAGATCAGCCGGTCGCCGGACAGCGAGTAGAAGTCGACGAGCCCCTGGTCCAGATCCTTGACGATCGCGCCGCGTTGCTGGATCGCCTGCACCCCGCGCGTCAGCTCCTCGGCCAGCTCGGTGCGCCGGCCGTGCACGTCGCGCAGCTCGCGCGCGTCCGGGTTGTCGGGGCTGGCGCCGGCGAGCGCCAGCGACAGCACCTCGACGCGCTCGTGCAGTTCGTCGAATTCGCGCTTGGCCTGCAGCAGGCGCTCGAGCGTGGGGGCCAGCTCCGCGGCGAGCTTGTTCGCCTCTTCCACGCTGAACAACGTGAGTTTCATGGGTGACCCGCGATCAATGCCCGCCGCAGCCGCACCCGCCCGAACCGCACCCGCACCCGCCGCCCTCTCGCTCGGCGGCTGCGCGCGGGTTCGTGATCGTGAACCCGGACTGCTGCAGCGTCTCGATGTAGTCGATGGACACGCCCTCGAGCAGCGGGGCACTGTCGGGATCCACCAGCACCTTGATGCCGCCGAACGTGCCGATCCAGTCGCCCTCGGCGGGTTCGGCCGCGAGCTCCATGCCGTACTGGGCGCCCGAGCAGCATCCGGCCATCGCGCTGATGCGCAGGCCGTAGACCCTGGCACCGTGCCCGGCCTGCTGGGCGATCACTTCGTCGAGCTTGCGGCTGGCGGCTTCCGTCAACGTCAACATGGATGGGATCCTCGGTTTGAATCGTCGGGACGGGCGTCGTATCCGTCCGCTGCTTTCGATGCCGCGGCCCTCGCCTCGCTGCACGCGGGCTGCGCCGCCCGCCACGCGGCTTCGGGCGGCGCCCACGACAGGGCGCGGTAGCCCAGCCGACGGCCGACCGTCTCGGCGACATCGGCCCGGGCCCGGTCCGGGTCGGGCGCGGCGTCCCCGAGCCGGGCCTGGACCGACGTCATGCGCACCCCCCGCAGGCCGCAGGGGTGGATCAGATCGAATCCGGCCAGGTCCGGGGCCACGTTCAGCGCGAAACCATGATAGCTGACCCAGCGACGCACGGCGATTCCGATGGAGGCGATCTTCCCGCCTTCCACCCACACGCCGGTCAGCCCCTCGGCGCGCGTGGCGGAAATCCCCCAGCCGCCGAGCGCGTCGATCAACGCCTGCTCCAGCGCGCGCAGGAACTGGTGCAGGTCGCGGCCGCGCGCCGACAGATCGCAGATCGGATAGCCGACGAGCTGCCCCGGGCCGTGCCAGGTGACGTCGCCGCCGCGGCTGGACTCGTGGAACTCGACCCCGAGCCGCGCCAGCTGCTCGGGCGGCACGCGCAGGCTGTCCGCGTGCGCGCCACGGCCGGCGGTCACCACCGGCGGGTGCTCGACGAACAACAGCCAGTCGCCCGTCGTTCCCGCCGCGCGCGCCTCGACCAGCGCCGATTGCAGCGCCGTCGCCTCGGCGTACGACGTGCGCCCCAGCGCGCACACGGTCAGCGTGTCCGGCATGCCGACCTCACACGTGGAACCACAGCAGCTCGGGCTGCTCCAGCAGCTCGCACACGCGGCGCAGGAACTTGACCGCCAGCTCGCCGTCCACCACGCGATGGTCGAAGCCGATCGATGCGTTCATCATCGGCCGCGCCACGATCTGGCCGTTCCGCACCACGGCACGTTCCACGATCTTGTGGACGCCCATGATCGCGACCTCGGGCATGTTGATGATCGGCGACGAATTGGTGGCGCCGTACACGCCCGCGTTGGTGATGCTGAACGTGCCGTTCTGGATGTCGTCCGGCTTGAGCCGATCGTTGCGCGCGCGCGCCGCGATGTCGTTCACCTCGCCCGCGAGCTGCACCAGGTTCTTGCGGTCGCAGTCCTTGATGTTGGGGACGATCAGGCCCTTTTCGTCGCGCCCCACGGCCACGCCGATGTTGTAGTAGCGCTTGAGCACCAGGCTGTCGCCGCGCACCTCGGCGTTGACGCCCGGGAACTCCTTGAGCGCGAACACGGCCGCCTTGATGAAGAACGGCATGTACGTGAGCTTGACGCCCTGCGCTTCGAGCTTCGGCGCCCAGCTCTTGCGCAGCGCGACGATGGCGCCCATGTCGGCCTCGTCGAAGCAGTGCGTGTGCGCCGCCACGTGCTTGGCCTTGACCATGTTCTCGGCGATCAGCTTGCGCACCTTGCTGAACGGCACCACCTGCTCGCGCGCGCCACCCGCCGCGGCCGCGGGCGCAACGGTGCCGGTGAGGTAGCCGGGCAGCGGCGCGGGGGCCGCGGCCGACGCCGGCGCGG
>DASSIN010000080.1:0-3796 GCA_035691845.1 Candidatus Eiseniibacteriota bacterium
CAGTGCCCGAACACGCCGGCGGGGCTCAAGGTGGACGACAAGGGCTGCCCGATCGAGGTGATCGAGAAAGAGACCGAGCTGCTCGACACCGGCATGATCCGGCTCGAGAACATCCACTTCGACACCGACAAGTGGGACGTGCTGCCGGCCGACACGCTGCGGCTGACGGAGGTGGGGGCGGTGCTGCGGAACTGGCCGCAGCTCAAGATCGAGATCGGCGGCCACACGGACTCGCGCGGGACGGCGAAGCACAACGACGTGCTGTCGCAGAAGCGCGCGGGGTCGGTGCGGGACTACCTGCTGCACCGGTTCCCGGAGCTGAAGCTGGAGCAGTTCACGGTCAAGGGCTACGGCAAGGACCGGCCGATCGTGCCGAACACGAGCGCGGCGAACATGGCGCGCAACCGGCGCGTCGAGTTCGTGGTGATGAACCGCGACGTGCTACGCAAGGAGATCGAGCAGCGCCGGCTGCTGAAGCAGGGCGAAACGGCGCCGGGCGCCACCCCCGAGATGCCGAACCTCACGCCGCCGAGCCCGACGCCGGCGCCGCCGGACACGACGACGAAGCCCTGACGCCTGGTCGGCGGGCACGAGCGCCAGCGGGCGGCCGGAGTGGATCCGGCCGCCCGTGATGCTTTCGCCGCGGAGCGCGGGCACGCTCACGGCGTGACCAGCAGCTTCGCGCTGGTGGTGAGGCCGCCGGTGCGCAGCCGCGCCATGTACAGGCCCGGCTTCACCGCCGCGACGTTCCACGCACGTTGCGAGGTGCCGGCGGGCAACATGCCCTGTTCCACCACCTGCACCACGCGCCCCTGCACGTCCAGCACGTCGATCGTGACGGCGGCCGGCGCCGGCAGCGTGACCTGGATCAGCCCGCGCGGACCCGGCTTGATGCCCGGATGGTGCGCGAACCAGCCCTGCGCGGTGCCGCCGCTGCTGGTGCTGACGCGCAGCGCGCCGCACCCGTGCACGGCCACGCCCGCGAGGGTGGCGCCGTCCACGCACACGGTCTGGTCGCCCGCCGACAGCGAATCGAACGCGTCGCGCGAGAACTTGACCTGCAGCCACGCCACGCCGTTGCCGTCCACGCCGCGATCGACCGGCGCCGCCGGGTCGGGCGCCACGCCCAGCAGGCGCAGCGAGCCCGGCACCAGGCTGTCCACCGACCACGAGCCGGCCGACAGGATCACGGACACCCACTGGCCGTTGCTGTCACGCTGCAACACCGACGGGTCGAATTGCACGTTCACGGCCAGCGTCTCGGCCGCCGGCGGAGGCGGCGGAGGCGGCGGAGGCGGAGGCGGCGGCGGAGGAGGCGGCGGCGCGGCGGCGGCCATGGAGAACGCCAGCGCCGAGGCCGCATTGCCGTCGAAGCCGCCGGCCACCACGAGCTGCGAGCTGTCGGCCGCGCTCGAGAGCGCGTACAGCGCCGCGGGCAGATCCGCTTCGGCCTGCCACACGCCGTCCGTGCCGAGGCTCCACACGTGCGCGGTGGGCATCATGGAGGCATCGAGGCCGCCCATCACCCACAGCCGGCCGCCGAAGCTCTGCGCGCTCGCGCGCCACAAGGGCTCGGGAAGCGCCGGCCCCGCGCTCCAGCTGTCGGTGGCGGGATCGTAGACCTCGTCCGTCGTCACCGGCGAACCCGTGCGCGAGCCGCCCAGCACGTACAGTTTGCCGCCCAGCGCGGCCGCCGCCGTGCCGGTGCGCGGCGTCGGCAGCGACGCGAGGCTCGCCCAGCTGTCCGAGCCCGGATCGTAACGGAACACTTCCGAGCCCTTGATGCCGAACGGATCCTCGCCGCCGGCCACGTAGATGGCGCCGTTCAGCGCCACGGCCTGCGTGGCCGCGCGCGCGACCGGCGGAGAGGCGATCGCCGTCCAGGCGCCGGATTCCCAGCGCTCGGCCGTCGGCGTCGGATCGCCGCCGTAGATGTCGAGCTGGCCGAAGCCGCCAATCAGATAGGCGCGGCCGTTCAGCGAGGCCGACGCCGGATACCAGCGCGTCTCGGACATCGCGGAAAGCGCGCTCCAGCTCGAAGCGTAGCCCGCGGCGCTCGCGAGGTCCTGGTCCGCGACGTCGTGCCCGCCCGCGATGACGAGCGTGCTCCCTGCGAATCCCGCGCCCGCGCCATAGCGTGCGTCGGGCAATGGAGGCAGTGCGCTCCACGTGGAGGCGGCAGCCGGCGAGGCCGTGAGGGCCAGCGCCAGCATGTACGCTCGGATATGGTTCACCAGACACCTCGATCCCGCAGCCCGCAAGCCCAGCAACCCCGCAGCGAGCAAGCCGCGGGCCGGCACGTGGGATCAAGCGGTTGCCGGCACGAAGCGTGCAAGCTGCTGCGGGTGAGCCAGGGATGGGTGAGAGCGCGCGGGCACCATGCAACGCGCTCGGGCGGATTGAAGCGCCGGCGATCGCGCCGTGCGCCTGCCGGGAAGGGTCGCCCTGACGCGGGTGGGATCCCGCGCCAGCGGCGCAATGGGAGGAGTCGTGTCCATCCGAGGCTTCGCGCGTGCGGTGCTGGAGAGCGCGCTCGCGGTCGCCGCGCTGCTCGTGTGCGGCGTGGGGTTGCTGGTGTGGAGCGCCGTGCACCCGTTGCCGAGCGACGACCAGATGCGCGCGCGCTGGCACGAACGCCGCGACGAATTCGACTCGCTGCGCGCGATGGTCACCGACGACCGCCGCATCACCGAGGTGGTGCGCAGCATGTCGGGCGTGGAGTTCGTGAACCACGAGACCGGCATGGTGCGGCACTCGCCCGACGCGGCGATCGGCATGAGCCTCGAGCGCTGGCGCGAGCACCACCGCCTGATGCGCGACCTGGGCATCAAGCTCGGCGTCGCGCGCGGCGAGCACGGCCGCGTCACGCTGTGGGTGGCCGAGCGCGGGCTCGTGGTGGGCGAAGTGCGCAAGGGCTACGTGTGGTCGCCCGTTCCGCTGAACCCGGTGTGGGATTCGCTCGACGAAGCCGTCGAGGCCCGCGCCGCCGTCGCCTATCGCCCGCTGGGGGATGGGTGGTGGCTCGTGATCATGCGCGAGGACGTGGAGGGATAGGGAGGCGGGCTGGGTTGCCGCCATTCCCATCCTCCTCGAATCGGGTCGCCCGCGGCCGAACCGTGTGAGTCAAAGACCCTGATCGAGAGCAGCGGGTTGCGCGGGCACCGTGCGTCGGTGCGGTTGCCCGGCGCGGGTTGCGGCGCCGCGCGCGTGACGCTGGTCTAGGGGCGATCGCATTCGTGGTCGCCCCGAAATATTCTTACGAATGCGCTTGACAGGCTATGAGGACCCGGAGGTCCAGAGTCGACGCGGGCTCCCGTAAGGGTGCGTGAGCGCGCACGCGTCGCGTCGTGGCGCGATGCGGGTCTGGCTTTCGAAAAAGTTGTTGTGACGCTCGCCGTTCTCGACGGAGCGAAGCTTACGGGAGCTCAGAAACCACCGTGATACAAGTGAGTTGTTCGCAGCGCCCCCCGGTCAGCGCGCCCCCGAAGTCAGGATTAGTCGTGCGCGCCTATCGTCTGGATCATCTCGCGGACGCGGAGCTGCTCCGCAATCTGGCCTCGCTCGTCTGCCAGGATCGCCGCCTCACCGCCAGCCTGCTCGCCCACATCGCCGAGGTGGACGCGCGCCGGCTGTTCGCCCCCGCCGGATATCCTTCATGCACGCCTACTGCGTGGGCGAGCTAAGGCTGTCGGAGGATGCGGCGGCCAAGCGCATCCATGCCGCCCGGGCGGCGCGGGCGTTCCCGCAGTTCTTAGACGCCCTGGCCCAGGGCCGCATCCACCTGAGCGGGCTGTGC
>DASSIN010000081.1:0-10499 GCA_035691845.1 Candidatus Eiseniibacteriota bacterium
CGATCGGCGCCAGCCCGCGCGGACTGCGCGCGCCGAGCGGCGGCGTGGTGGCGGGCGGCGGCGTCAGCCGCGTGGTGTCGGGCGGCGCCTCGCGCACCAGCGGCGCCTTGATCAGCTCGGGCGGAACGCTCTGGCCCTCGGCCTCGAGATAGTCGCGGGCCGCGAGCTGCGCCTCGGTGGCCGGATGATGGCGCACCACCTCCCACCACAGCGAGTCGGCGGCCGCCTTGCGATCCAGCTTGCGCGCCAGCACCCAGCCCTCGGCCACCATCGCCTTGGCCGCCCACGGCGTGCCCGAGAACGAGTCGGCCACGGCGCGATACTGCTCGAGCGCGCGCTCGGGCTTGCCGTGCTGGAACAGGTACAGCTCGGCGAGCAGGAAGCCCGCCTCGGCCGCGCGCTGCGCGGTGTCGCCGCCCGCGGCGCGGAACTGGGTCACGCGGTCGAGGTTCGAGAGTCGCGACTGCGCCTGCTGCGCGAACGGCGAGGACGGGAACTGGTCGCGCACGCGCGCGTACTCGCTGCGCGCGCGGGCGAAGTCCTCGGCGGCGGTCTCCCACGCGTAGCCGACGCGATACTGCGCCTCGGCGGCGAGCGCGGTGCGCGGGTAGTCGTGCAGCACGCGCGCGTAGGCGTCGAGCGCCTCCTTCTGGCGCCCGGCCAGCAGCTCGGCCGTGCCCATCCGCAACACGATCCGGCCGTAGTGGTCGCCGGCGGTGGTGCCGCTCGGCACGATCGTGGTCTGGATGCCGCCCGCCGCCGCGGCCTCGTTGGGGGTCGCCGCCTCGGGCGGAATCGGCTCGATCTCGTGCGACAGCGCGGTGCGCAGCAGCGCCAGCTCGTCCTCGTACGCGCGCGCCGACTCGAGCGCGTCGGCCTCGCGCATCAGGTAGGTGAGCCGGTCCTCGTCGGTCTTGGCGTGCGCGCCGAGCCAGTGGAAGTCCTCGCGCGATTCGGGGAAGCGCCCGGCCTGGAACAGCGCCTCGGCCCGCACCTGGCGCGCCTGCGGCACGAGCAGGTTCTTGGCCTTGCCGGTGCGCTGCAGCACCGCGCCCGCCGCCTGCGCGGCATCGCCGTAGCGCTCGAGCGACACCAGCGCGCGGGAGCGTTCCAGCTGCGCGTAGGGCGCGAGCGGGCTCTTGGGCGCCTGCTGCAGGAACTGCTTCAGCGACTGGTCGGCGTCGCCGTAGCGGCGCGCCTGGCGCTGCGCCACGCCCAGGATGAACAACGCCTCGTTCTTGAGCGGACTGGTCGGGAACCGGGTGGAGAAGTTCTGCAGCATGCTGATGCTCTGCAGCGGATCGTCGCGTCCGAGCAGCGCCTTCGCCCACAGCAGGTAGGCGTCGTCGATCCACTTGGAGCCGGGGTAGTCGCCGATCACCTTCTTCGAGTAGTCGACCGCCTTCTGGAAGTTCTGCGACTGCGTGGCATCGGGCCGGTCGATCGGATACGGCTGCCCGCCGGTGCCGAGGAAGTAGCTCTTCCGCGCCAGGTAGTAGGTATTGTAGTAGGCGCACGAGCCGAGCGTGGCGAGCAGGACCGCGGCGAGCGCCACCGCGCCGGCCCGCGGCCATCGCGGGCGCAGCGTCATTCCACGGTCTCCTGCAGCGCCGTGACGTCCAGGGGCCCGCGCTTCAGCGCCTCCATGCCCGCCACGGCGGCGTGCGCGCCGGCCACGGTGGTGATCACCGGAACGCCGAGCTGGATGGCGCGCGCGCGGATCGCCTTCTCGTCGTACTCCGAGGCGCGGCCGAGCGGGGTGTTGATCACGAGCTGGATGTCGCCTCCCTCGAGCAGGTCCACCACGTTGGGGCGGCCCTCGTGCACCTTGAACACCTCGCGGCACGGCACGCCGTTCAGGCGCAGGAACCGGGCGGTGCCGCGGGTCGCCACCAATCCATACCCCAGATCCACCAGCGATTTCGCCATGAACGTGATGGCGCGTTTGTCCGCGTCCCGCAACGACAGGAACACCGTGCCTGCGATCGGCAACGGGTCGCCGGCACCGAGGTGAGCCTTGGCCAGCGCGCGGCCGAAGTCCAGGTCGCGCCCCATCACCTCGCCCGTGGACTTCATCTCGGGCCCGAGAATGGCATCCTCGCCCGGGAACCGCGCGAACGGCAGCACCGGCTTCTTGACGCTCACGAGCCGCGCCTCGGGCGGCTCGGCCGGCGCCATGTCGGCCAGCCGCTCGCCCGCCATGATGCGCGCCGCCAGCCGCGCCAGCGGCAGCCCCACCGCCTTGCTCACGAACGGCACCGTGCGGGACGCGCGCGGGTTGGCCTCGAGCACGTACAGCACGTCGTTCCGGACCGCGTACTGCACGTTCAGCAGCCCGCGCACGTCGAGCGCGCGCGCCAGCCGCGCCGTGGCCTCGCGTATCGCCTGCAGCATGCTCTCGCCGATCGTGTAGGGCGGGATCACGCACGTCGAATCGCCGGAGTGGATGCCGGCCTCCTCGATGTGCTCCATCACCGCCGCCACCAGCACGCTGTCGCCATCGGCCAGCGCGTCCACGTCGAACTCGAGCGCGCCCTCCAGGAACTTGTCGAGCAGCACCGGCTCGCGCTCGGACACCAGCGCCTCGCTCTTCAGCCACGCCTCGACCTCGGCGGTGTCGTACACCACGCGCATGCCGCGCCCGCCGAGCACGTACGATGGCCGCACCAGCACCGGGAACCCGAGCCGCGTGGCGCACGCCACCGCCTCGTCGTGCGAGGTGGCGGTCAGGCTCTCGGGCTGCCGCAGCCCGAGCTGCTCGACCAGCACGTGGAACCGCGCGCGGTTCTCGGCCAGGTCGAGCCCGTCCCACGCCGTGCCCCACAGCGGCACGCCGGCCTCGTGCAGCGCGCGCGCCAGCTTGAGCGGCGTCTGCCCGCCCAGCTGCACGATCACGCCCACCGGCTTCTCGGCGTCCACCACGTTCAACACGTCCTCGGCCGTCAGCGGCTCGAAGTACAGCCGGCTCGACACGTCGTAGTCGGTGCTCACCGTCTCGGGGTTGGAGTTGACCAGGATCACGTCGTAGCCGCGGCCCTTCAGCTCGAGCGCGGCCTGCACGCAGCAGTAGTCGAACTCGAGCCCCTGCCCGATCCGGTTGGGGCCCGAGCCCAGGATCACGACGCGCGGCCGCGCGCTGGCCGGCACCTCGTCCTCCTCCTCGTAGCTGGAATAGAAGTAGGGCGTCACCGCCTGGAACTCGGCGCCGCACGTGTCCACCGCCTTCATCACCGGCAGGATGCCTTCGGTGCGGCGCCGGGCGCGCACCTGCATCTCGCCGCCGCCGAGCGCGGCGGCGACGTGCCGGTCGGACAGCCCGAGCCGCTTGGCGTCGCGCACGAGCCCCGAGCGCCACGCGTCGGCGGCGCGGTCCTCGGCCGCGTGCCGGCGCAGCCCGGCGTCGCACGCGGTGATGCGCGCCATCTGCGTCAGGAACCACGGATCGATGCCGGTCAGCTTCGCCAGCTCCGCCGGCCCATCGCCCGAGGCCAGCGCGCGGAACAGGTCGCGCAGCCGCTCGGGGTGCGGCTGGCGCAGCGATTCGCGCAGCGCCTCGCGCTCCAGCGGCGGCACCGGGCGCGGCAGCGCGTCGGATCGGCCCTCGAGCGCGCGCCAGCCCTTGAGCAGCGCCTCGGGGAACGTGCGGCCGATCGCCATCACCTCGCCCACCGACTTCATGCGCGTGCCCAGCCGCCGCTCGGCGGCGGGGAACTTCTCGAACGCCCAGCGCGGGATCTTGACCACGCAGTAGTCGAGCGTCGGCTCGAAGCACGCCGGCGTCTGGCGCGTGATGTCGTTCGGGATCTCGTCCAGCGTGAGCCCGGCGGCCAGCAGCGCCGCGATCTTGGCGATCGGGAACCCGGTGGCCTTGCTGGCCAGCGCCGAGGAGCGCGACACGCGCGGGTTCATCTCGATCACGCGCATCGCGCCCGTGTCGGGGTGCACGGCGAACTGGATGTTGGAGCCGCCCGCCTCGACCTTGATCGTGCGCATCACCGTGAGCGCGGCGTCGCGCATGCGCTGGTAGCATGCATCGGTCAGCGTCTGCGCCGGCGCCACCGTGATCGAGTCGCCGGTGTGGACGCCCAGCGGATCGAAGTTCTCGATCGAGCACACCACCACCACGTTGTCCTTGCGGTCGCGCATCACCTCCAGCTCGAATTCCTTCCAGCCGGGCAGGCACTCCTCGATCAGGATCGAGCCCGCCGGGCTGGCGGCGATGCCGACGCGCGCCGCCTCGCGCAGCTGACGACGGTCGTATACCAGCCCCGAGCCCGCGCCGCCCAGCGTGAACGACGAGCGGATCACGAGCGGATAGCCCAGCGCCTCGCCCAGCGCGATCGCCTCGGCCACGCTGGTGGCGTAGCCGCTCTGCGGCAGCTCGAGCCCGGCGTCCAGCATGGCGTGCTTGAAGCGGTCGCGGTCCTCGGCGGTCTCGATCGCCTCGAGCGAGGCGCCGATCAGCTGCACGCCGTACTTCGCCAGCACGCCGCGCCGCGACAGCGCCACCGCCAGGTTGAGCGCGGTCTGGCCGCCCAGCGTGGGCAGCAGCGCGTCCGGCCGCTCGCGCGCGATCACGCGCTCGGCGATCTCGGGCGTCAGCGGCTCGACGTAGGTGCGGTCGGCGAACTCGGGGTCGGTCATGATCGTGGCCGGGTTCGAGTTCAGCAGCACCACCTCGAGCCCGAGCGAGCGCAGCGCGCGGCACGCCTGGGTGCCGGAGTAGTCGAACTCGCACGCCTGCCCGATCACGATCGGGCCCGCGCCCAGCACCAGCACCTTCTTCACATCGGGGCGGACGGGCATCAGATCAGCGAATCCGTGACGGTGGGAGCGAACAGCTTGAGCGCTTCGCGCGCGGCGGCGTTGCCGGTGAGCGCGGCGTCGAGCGCGCGCATCATCGGCGCCGTCAGCCGCTGCGGCACGCGCACGCCGAAGCACGCGCGCCGGCGCCGGCCGGCGGCGGCGGTGACGCCGAGCAGCGCCTGATCGCGCTCGGCCGGCCGCGTGGCGTCGAGCGGCTGCGCCGAGAGCGCGCGCACCAGCGCCAGCGCCTCGGCCTCCGTCACCGGCAGCGCGGTCGCCAGCTGCTCGCCGTATGCGCCGCCCGCCATCTCGCACGGCCCCAGCCGCCCGGCGCGGCGCCCGAAGCGCGCGGTGTCGGCGGCCAGGATCACGCCCGGCACGGTCTCCGCGCCGCGCAGCGACGCCAACTCGAGCCGGAAGCTCCGCGGTTCGAGCGCCGCCGCGCGCTTCACCGCCAGCCACGTGCCCGACACGGTGGCGGTGCGCGCGTGCGCGACCCGCGGGAGCAGCGCCAGCAGCACGGCCGCCGCCGCGAGCGCGCGGCTCAATGCGTCACCGCGGTCGCACGCGCCTTCGTGCGCCGCGGGCCGCGTCGCGCCGACACGCGCGTGGCGAATTCGCGGAACCAGGGCCGCGCATCGTGCGGGCCCGGACTGGCCTCGGGATGGTACTGGCACGACAGCACGGGCAGGCTGCGGTGCCGCATGCCTTCCAGCGTGCCGTCGTTGGCGCTGAAGTGCGTGAGCTCGAGCTCGTGGGGCAGCGAGTCGGCCTCCACGGCGAAGCCGTGGTTCTGGCTCGTCACCTCGATCCGACCGTCGCGGCGATCGACCACCGGATGGTTGGCGCCGCGGTGGCCGAACTTGAGCTTGGTCGTGCGCCCGCCGAACGCGAGCCCCAGCAGCTGATGGCCGAGGCAGATGCCGAGCACCGGCACCTTGTCGGCCAGCGCGCGCGCGGTCTCGACCGCAAAGCCGAGCGGCTCGGGGTCGCCCGGGCCGTTGGACAGCACGACGCCGTCCGGCTCGAGCGCCAGCACTTCGTCGGCGCGGGTGCGCGCGGGCACGACGTGCACGCGGAACCCCTCGGCGTACAGCCGCCGCATGATGTTCCACTTGACGCCGAAATCCATCACCACGGCCAGCGGGCGCGTGGCCGCGGCCGGATCGGGCGCGCCGTTCGGCTCCGCCGCGCCGTGCGCGGTCCACAGGTAGGGCTCGGTGCAGGTCACGAGATCGGCCAGCGCCAGCCCCAGCATGGAGGGGCTGCTGCGCGCCTTGTCCACCAGCGTGTCGGCGTCCGGCTCCAGCGCCGACAGGCAGCCGCGCATCACGCCGCGATCGCGCAGGTGGCGGGTGAGCGCGCGCGTGTCCAGCCCCTCGATCGCCGGCACACCGCGGGACTCGAGCAGCGCGCCGAGCGTGCCATGCGAGCGCCAGCTGCTCGGGTGATCGCACAGCTCGCGGCACACGAGTCCCTGCGCGCGCACCGCATTGCTCTCCCAGTCCTCGTCGTTCACGCCATAGTTGCCGATCAAGGGATAGGTGAACGTCACGATCTGCCCGCAGTACGAGGGATCGGACAGCACCTCCTGGTAGCCGGTCATGGCGGTGTTGAACACCACCTCGCCGCACGTCTCGGCCGGCGCGCCCACGCTGAAGCCGCGGAAGATGCGCCCGTCCTCCAGCGCCAGGATCGCGGGCGGACGCGCGCTCATCGCGAACCCTGGAGCGCCGGCGAGGCGGCGAGGGCTTCGTCGGCGTGCGTCACGCGCCCGCCGCACACGGTGGCCAGCACGCGCCCGGCCAGCCGCCAGCCGGCGAACGGCGTGGCGCGGCCCTTGGAGAAGAACCGCTCGGGCTCGACCGTCCACACCGCGTCGGGATCGAACAGCACGAGGTCCGCGGGCGAACCCGGCTCCAGCGTCGCTTCCGGCAGGCCGAACAGCCGGCGCGGTGATTCGGTCCACAGCGCGATCGCGCGCGCCAGCGTCACGTGGCCCGGGCGCACGAGGTAGGTGATGGTCAGTGCCAGCGCGGTCTCCAGCCCCACGATCCCGAACGGGGCGCGGTCGAAGGTCTGTCGCTTGTCCTCGGCCGTGTGCGGCGCGTGGTCGGTGCAGAGGCAGTCCACCGTGCCGTCCGCGATCGCCGCGACGGCCGCCGCGCGATCGGCTTCGGAGCGGAGCGGGGGGTTCATTTTGGCCGACGTACTATAGTCGTCCAGCGCCTCGTCGGTGAGCACGAAGTGATGCGGGCACACCTCGCCCGACACCGCGAGCCCGCGCCGGTGCGCGTCGCGCAGCGCCTCGAACGAGCCCGCCGCCGACAGGTGCGCGAGATGCAGCCTGCCGCCGGTCGCGGCCGCCAGCTCGATGTCGCGCCGCACCATCACCGTCTCGGCCTCGGGCGGGATGCCGGGGAGCCCGAGCTTGAGCGCCATCGGGCCCTCGTGCGCCACGCCGCCCGCCGCCAGGTCCAGGTCCTCCTCGTGCGCGATCACCGGGCGGCCGAGCGCGGTCGCCTCCTCGAGCGCGCGCCGCATCAGCGCCGCGCTGCGCACCGGACGGCCGTCGTCCGAGAACGCGATCGCGCCCGCCGCGGCGAGCCCGGCGAGCGGCGCCAGGCGCTCGCCCTTCTGCCCCACGCTCACGGCCGCGATCGGGTGCACGCGGGCGTGGCCCACGGCCGCCGCGCGCGCGCGCACCCACTCCACGCTCATCGGCGTGTCGAGCACAGGATCGGTGTTCGGCATGCACAGCACGTCGGTGAAGCCGCCGGCCGCCGCCGCGCGCGTGCCGGTCGCGATCGTCTCCCTGGCCGACTGGCCGGGCTCGCGCAGGTGGACGTGCACGTCCACGAGCCCGGGCGCCAGCACCGCGCCGTTGGCGTCGATCGCTTGCGCCCCGGCGCCGGCCTGCTCCAGCGCGATCACGCGGCCTGCGGCGAACGCCAGCGCGAACGGCTCGCCCGTGCGCCAGTGGCGCGCGTTGCGGATGACGGTGATGGCGCTCACGCCGCGATCCGCTGAGCGGCCGCGCACCTCACGAGCACCGCACAGCGCACCGCCACGCCGTTCGCCACCTGGTCGAGCACGCGCGCGCGCGGGCCGTCGGCCACCTCGGGCGCGATCTCGATGCCGCGATTCATCGGGCCCGGATGCAGCACCACGGCGTCCGCGGCCATGCGCGCGACGCGCGCGGGGGTGAGCGCCCAGCGCCGCGCGTAGTCGCCGGCCTCGGGCACGAGCCCGGACTCCATGCGCTCGCGCTGCAGCCGCAGCGCCATCGCCGCGTCGGCGCCATCGAGCGCCGGCTCCAGCTCGGGCGCGTGCGTGACGCCCAGGCTCCCGACGTCGCGCGGCATCAGGCTCGGCGGCCCGGCGACGGTGATGTCCACGCCCAGCGTGCGCAGCCCGAAGATCGCGGAGCGCGCCACGCGCGAGTGCGCGATGTCGCCGACGATCACGATCCGTCGTCCCGCGAACCGCCCCTGCCACGCGTCGCGCAGCGTGAGCAGATCGAGCAGGCCCTGGGTGGGATGCTCGTGCGCGCCGTCGCCGGCGTTGACCACCGCGCACGGCAGCGCGCCCGCCGCCAGCGCCGCCGCGCCGGCCGACGGATGGCGCATGACGAGCACGTGGAGGCCCATGGCCGCCAGCGTGCGCAGCGTGTCGAGCAGGCTCTCCCCCTTGGAGACCGACGAGCCGGCGGCGCTGAACCCGGCCACCGTCGCCCCCAGCTGACGCGCGGCGATCTCGAACGACATGCGCGTGCGCGTCGAGTCCTCGAAGAACGCGCTCACCACGATCACCTGCGCCAGCGCCTGTGGCAGCGGCGCGCCGCCGCGCAGCCGCGCGCGCCACGCGGCCGCCTCGTCCAGCCACGTCAGCAACGCCTCGCGCGGCACCCCTTCCAGGCCGAGCAGGTGGCGGGACGAAGACGAAAAACGCCCGGCGCCGGCAGGCGCTGGGCGATGCTCGAGTCCGGTGGACGTCATTCAGGTCCTCCCCTTTTCTCGGCCTCTCGGGGCCGGCTTAAAAAAGGATGCGGTCGACTCGCGTGCAACTCTACCGCACGCCGGGCGGCGGGCACAACCCCGCCGCCCGTTCGTGCGCGCACTGTCAGGGCAGGATCACCATCTTCTTCCTGTCGCGAAACGCCTGGGTCTCGATGCGATAGAAGCACAGCCCCGGCCGGAGCGCGACCCCACCGTCATCGCGCTGATCCCAGCTCGCCACGTGCGATCCGGCCGGATAGAAGCGGTTCGCCAGGGTCCTCACCCGCCTTCCCTGCGCATCGAAGATTTCGAGCCGCACCATCTGCCCGACCGGCAGATCGAAATGGATCGCGGTTGCGCCGTGGAACGGGTTCGGCTGATTCTGCCGCAGCGCGAAGCTGCGGGGAAGCGGGCTCGCCTCAGCCGCCTGCTTGGCTCTGGTCGCCATGCTGGCGGTGAGTGGCGTACCGTCGACCACCAGGAACAGATCGCGCGTCGTGCCCGCCACCTGACTGGGCGCCGCAAACGCCAGCGACAACGTGTCCGCGCCGCTCAACACCGCCGAGACCGAGTCCCGCGCCGACAGCGCCTCGCGCACGTCGCTCCCATTCGCCGCAGCGGCAGCGGAGAGCGCGCACCATTGCTCGGTCGGGGCTTGGGTGCCGGGTAGAAGCCGGGCCGCCAGCCGCACGGTGCACGGGCCCAGGAACCGCAGCCGGAATGGCCCCGCCGGGACGGAGTCGATCACCTGCTGATCGAACCTGACCCGCGGCACGATCGTGCCGGCCGCGGCCCAGTCCCCTGCGGCACCTTGCGTCTCGACCACGATCCGGCTGCCGCCCAACCCACCGCTGCACGACTCCACGACCACCGGTCCCTTGGTCGAGTCGGCCGAGGTCTGCACCCTGACCACCGCGCCCGAGTCGCCGACGTAGCTGCTTCCGCTGCCATCGATCAGGCCCGTGACGTCCTGGCCGCCTTGGTCCTGAGCCAGCGTCGCGGTGCTCAACGTGCCGAGCAGCGTGCCGTGGGGGATCCGATAACTGACCGTCCCCGCCGGGTGGTCGACGGCGAGCAGGCTGACCTGGTCCACCGATGCACCGCGCCCGCCAGGCTCGCGCAGCCGCACTCCATAGCCGTTCCCATCTGCGGCGAGCCAGTCCATGCGCAGCGCGTCCTCGCTGGGCTGATCGAGCGCAGCGGCATCGAGCACCGAGTTCTCCTCGAACGAGTTCGTCAGGCTCTCGCCGGAGGAGCGGGCGAGGCTCGCCGAGCGGGCCCCGCGGACCTGGGCGCCGCCCCCTCCGCCGCCGCCTGCGAACATGCCGCCCCCCGAGCAGTCGTAGTTGCCGTACGGCAGCAACACCTCGTTGCTCAACCCCGACCAGTTGGCGTTGTCGTCCACCGCCTCGAGCCGCACGTAGGTGCTGGCGGTGATGTCGAGCGTGACCGAGGCCGTGCCATCCGGCGCCACGCCGTTCGGCGTCCCCGCCTGGTCCGCCTGGGCCCAGTTGTCGCTCGTGATGTGGCTGCCCGAGCGCCGCACGTCGTACCACTGGACCCGGCCCGTCTTCGACAGCGTGTCGTCGTCTGCGACCTCCGTCCAGCTCACGGTCCAGCGGTCCTGATGGTTCGGGTCGCAGGTCGCGGTCAGCGTGGTCGCTGCGGCCGGCGGACTCGTGTCGCAGGCATCGG
>DASSIN010000082.1:0-11404 GCA_035691845.1 Candidatus Eiseniibacteriota bacterium
TCGTCGGCCGCCGCGTGGTGATCCCGGCCGGCGCGCGCGCGGGCGGCTACGTGTCCGAGTCGGTGCCGGCGCGGCGCGGCACGCACGCGCGGCTGCAGCTCGCGCTCACGTCGGTATCGTTCGACGGTCGCTCGCACGCCGTGCGCGGCTACAGCCAGGAGATCGTGGCGGGCTCCCCGCGCGCGCGCAACCTGGGCGGCATCGCGGCCGGCACGATCGGCGGCGCGCTGCTGGGGCGCGCGGTGGGCGGCAGTGGACGCGGCGCGCTGATCGGCGGCCTGGTGGGCGGCGGCGCGGCCACGGCGGTGGTCGCCAGCTCGCGCGGCTGGCAGGCCCGCATCGAGCCCGATCGCGGGTTCACGATCTACACCCGCTGATCGAGCCGCGCGGGACGGCCCGGGCGCGAGCCACGCCCGGGCCGCGGCGCCGTCAGCGGCGCTGCGCCACCAGCTTGAGCCCGCGCGCGCGCGAGCGCCACCGGCGGCGCACGTCGTCGAGACCGGCGGCCGCGAACAGCACCACCAGCGGCTCGACCGGAACGCGCATGCGCAGCGCGCCCCAGAACGGCAGCGCGAACAGCGTGAACGCCACGATCACGAGCGCCGGCAGCAGCTGGAACCAGCGCCGCGCGCCGCGCCACGTGCGCACCAGCCCCCACAGCGCGAGCGGCAGCGCCACGATCGACCACAGCAGCAGCGGATCCACGATCGCGCGCAACCGCCCGAGCGGCGAGCCTGCCCGCGCCCAGCTCCCGGTGCCGCCGCCCTCGCTGCGCACGCGCCAGAACCGCGCCAGCTTGGCGCCCGCCATCGCCGGCCACTCGCGCACGTGCGCGCGCAGGAACGCGAGCGCCTCGCCGCGCGCGTAGGTGTCGGCGGCCGGCTCCGACAGGCCGCGGAACCGGCTCGCCCACGGCTCGAGCGCGTAGGTGCCGATCGCGCCACCGCGCTGCGCCGGGTCGTTCCACACCACGGGGTTGTTGCTGTCGAGCAGCGCGCGCCCCGCGCCCGTCGTCACCGGCACGAACGCATGCAGCGTGGAGGCGTTGCGCAGCGTCCAGGGCGCGATCACGAGCGCGAGGCCTACGACCATCAGCCCGAGCTGTCGCGCGCGGCCGCCGGCGCCGAGGCTCAACCCGAGCGGCACCCACGCCCATGCGGCGACGAGCAGCGGCAGCGGCAGTGCGGAGGGGCGCGTGAGCGCCGCCGCGCCCCACGCCACCCCGGCCGCGAGCGCGCGGCGCGCGGTCGGCGTGCGCACCCACGCCGCGCTCGCGATCAGCGCGACCAGCAGCGTCACGCAGAACGTGGTCTCGGTCAGCAGGTAGCCGGAGAAGAACACCAGCAGCGGCGCGAACACGGCCAGCCACCCGGCCAGCGCGCCCACCGCGCGGCCGTACAGCATGCCGGCGAAGCCGGCGAGCAGCGGCGGCACGAGCGCGCCGATCCCGCACTGCAACAGCAGCGCGGCGTCGTAGCGATGGCCGACGCCGCGGTACAGCAGCGCGGTGAGCGCGGGAACGACCGGCGGCACGAACGCCGTCGGGTATGGGCCGGAGCGCCCGTCCAGCGCGAACCCGAGCCCGCGGGCCAGGTTCCACGCCACCGTGTCGTACTCGGCCGAGTCCGACGCCGGGACGGGATGCCCGCCGTGCGCGAGCAGCGCGTAGCCGGCGCGCAGCGCGAACGCCACCAGCACCATCGCGAGGCCGCGCCCCGGATGGCCGCCATAGGGCAGCCGGTGGCGGATGCGGGCGGGGTCGGCTCTCTGAATCATGCGGCGAGTCTACTCCCGCGCGCGCGGCCTCCGCGCGCCGCGAAACCGGCCGCCGCCACGCGCAGCCACGCACGCGCGTGGGAGCCGCGCGGGGCGGGCGACGCGTGCGGAAGGCCGGCGCGATCCCGCGCGGGTTGCGAAACGCAACGCGCGTCGCATCGGCGCGTGCGAACCGCAGCCGCGCATGCGGGCCGTGCCCCGTGGCGGGCCCGCTCCCGCAACGCGCGCGGCGTTTCCGCGCTCCGGCAGGAGGGTTGCATGGGGCGGCCGTCTGAACCCCGGAACGACCCGGAGACTCGCACCCACCCACGGCGAGGAAGCGATGGAAGCCGAAGCGAAGGAAGCGTTGGACCACTACGTGCCCAAGCGCCGGGTGCCGGTGACGCTGTGGTCGGCCGAGCTGCAGGGCGTTCCGGCGCGCATCTTCCTCGACCTGGACGCCGACGGCAGCCATCCTACGCTGCTCGACAAGCTGAACGAGTCGGCGGCGTTCCTCACCGCGGCGGTGGGCGTCGAGGGCCGCATCCATCTGTTCCGCCGCGCGCGGCTCGTGCGCGTCACGCCGGGCCCCGGCGTGCTTGCCAGCGACGTGTTCACGCGCGGCTTCCAGCCCTGGCGCGAGGAGGAGGCGGAGCTGGCGCTGTCCGACGGCGTGCGGCTGTCGGGCAAGGTGTGGATGCCGCTGCAGCGCGCGAGCCAGCGGCTGTCCGACTTCCTGAACCAGCAGGCGGGGTTCTTCGTGCTGCTGACGCCGGTCGGTCCGCATCTGCTGAATCGGGCGTGCGTGGTCGAGGTGGCGCTGCCGGAGAGCGCGGGCGCGCCGCTGACCGGAGATCCGGCCGCCCACGCCGCCTGACCGGGTTGAGCGCGCCCCGCGCGCTCGCATAGAATCCCCCGTCCCTCGCGATCCCCCCGTCGCGTCGTTCCGCATTTTCCGACAGGGGAGGTGGCGTGCCGCCCACCGCATCGTCTCCGGCCGCGCGCGAAGTCGCTCTCACGGACTTCGTCGCCCAGCTCGTCCGTGAGCTCGAGCCGCTGGAACGCGCCCACAACGAAGCCACCTGGGCCTGCAACGTACGCGCCGACCGGGAGGCCGAAGCGCGCAGCATCGAGCTCGAGGCCAGGATCCGCACGCTGTTCTCGCACCGCGAGCCGTATCAGTGGCTGACGGGCGTGCGCGAGGCGGGCGGCGTGCCGGACGCGCGCCTGCAGCGCCAGCTCGAGCTGCTGGTGAACAACTTCCGCGCCCACCAGATCGCGCCCGAGACGATCGAGCGCATGGTGCGGCTCGAGCAATCGCTCGAGAGCCGCTTCAACCAGTTCCGCGCCCGGCTCGACGGGCGGATGGTGAGCGACAACGCGCTGCGCGAGGTGCTGCGCGGCTCCGGCGACGCGGGGGAGCGCCGGGCGGCGTGGCAGGCCTCGAAGCAGATCGGGGCCGAGGTCGCGCCCGACCTGCTCGCGCTCGTCGGCATGCGCAACGAGGCGGCGCGCGCCATCGGCTTCCCCAGCTACTACAGCATGATGCTGGCGCTGGACGAGATCGACGAGGCCGCGCTGTTCGCAGACCTCGACCGCATCGAGCGGGGCACGCGCGCGCCGTTCGAGCGCTGGAAGCAGGAGTTCGACGCCGCATGCGCGCGGCGTTTCGGCGTCGCCCCGGAGGCGCTCGCGCCGTGGCACTACGCCGATCCGTTCTTCCAGGAGGCGCCCCCCGCCGAGGTAGCGCTCGACCGCTGGTTCGCCGATCGCTCGCTGGAGCAGATCGCGGCCGCGTTCTTCGCCGCGGTCGGCTTCCCGCTCGACGACCTGCTGCCGCGCGCCGATCTGTACGAGCGCGAGGGCAAGAGCCAGCACGCGTTCTGCCTGTCGGTGGACCGCGGCGGGGACGTGCGCGTGCTGTGCAACCTGCGCCCGAACGAGCACTGGATGGGCACGCTGCTGCACGAGTTCGGGCACGCGGTGTACGACGTCCGCATCGACCGCACGCTGCCGTTCCTGCTGCGCGGTCCGGCGCACACCAACACCACCGAGGCGAGCGCGATGCTGTTCGGGCGGCTCGCCAAGAACGCGGCTTGGCTCGAGCGCTGGGCCGGCGTGCCGGCGGCCGAGGCGCGCGCCATCGGCGAGGCGTGCCGGCGCGCGCAGCGCGCGCAACTGCTGGTGCAGACCCGCTGGATGCTGGTGATGTGCCACATGGAGCGCGCGCTGTATTCCGATCCGACCCAGGATCTGGACACGCTGTGGTGGCGGCTGGTGGGCGAGTTCCAGCGGGTGCGCACGCCCGAGCCGCGGCGCGCGCCCGACTGGGCGAGCAAGGTGCACTTCTCGGTGGCGCCGGTCTACTACCACAACTACCTGCTGGGCGAGATCACCGCCTCGCAGCTCCAGCGCCATCTGTTGTCGCAGGTGACGGGCTGGGCGGATCTGGTGCAGAGCCCGGACACCGGGCACTGGCTCACGGAGTCGCTGTACCGCCACGGCCGCATTCGCGACTGGCGCGAGACGCTGCGGCACGCCACCGGCCGCGCGCTCGACGTGGACGCCTACATCGCCGAGCTGGAGGAGTGAGCAGCCGGAGCCGCCGCGCGAGCCGCGGCGGCGGCCGCCGGCGGCGCGGCCGCGCGGCACGGCGGATCGGAGGGTGAGCGCCCAGCCGCTCGAGGGCGTGCGCGTGCTCGACCTGTCGCGCGTGCTGGCCGGGCCATACGCCACCCAGCTGCTGGCCGACCTCGGGGCCGAGGTATGGAAGATCGAGCGCCCCGGCGCCGGCGACGAGACCCGCGCGTGGGGGCCGCCGTTCGTGGACGGCGAGTCCGCGTACTTCCTGTCCGTGAACCGCGGGAAGCGGAGCGTCGCGCTCGACTTCGGGGAGCAGGGCGCGCGCGACGCGCTCGCGCGCGCGGTGGCCGACGCCGACGTCGTGGTCGAGAACTTCCTGCCCGGCGAGCTGGTGCGCTTCGGTCTCGATCCGGCGACGCTGCGGCGCGGGAAGCCGGAACTGGTGGTGTGCTCGATCACGGGTTTCGGCCAGGACGGGCCGTACGCCGCGCTGCCCGGCTACGACGCGGTGCTGCAGGGCTTCGTCGGGCTCCAGAGCATCACCGGCGACGCCGCGGGGCCGGGCTACAAGGTGGGCGTCGCGCTGGTGGACGTGCTGACCGGCGCCCACGCCGCCGCGGCCGTGCTCGGCGCGCTCGTCGGCCGGCTGCGCGGGCGGGGCGGCGCGCACCTCGACATCGCGCTGTTCGAGGTGGGGGTGGCCTCGCTCGTCAACGTGGCGCAGGCCGCGCTCGCCGGCGCGCCCGCGCGCCGCCACGGCAACGCCCATCCGCACATCGTGCCATACCAGACGTTCGAGGCGGCGGACGGCGCGCTGGTGGTGGCGGTCGGCAACGACGGCCAGTGGCACCGGCTGTGCGCGGCGCTCGGCCTGGAGTCGCTCGCCGCGCGCCACGCCACCAACGCCGAGCGCGTGCTCCACCGGGCCGAAGTGGTGCAGGCGCTGGCCGCGCGGCTCGCCGGCCTGCCGCGCGCCCAATGGCTCGAGCGGCTGCGCGCGGCGCAGGTGCCGGCCGGGCCGGTGCGCGAGGTCTCCGAGGTGGTGCGCGACCCGGCCCTGGCCGAGCGTGACATGGTCCGAACGTATGCCGGGAACGACGGACCGGCGGTGCCGTTGCTGGCGTTGCCGTGGCGCGTCGACGGGGCGCGTCCGCCTGCCGCACTGCCGCCGCCCCGGCTCGGCCGGCACACGGCGGAGTTCCTCGCGCGCTGGGGCTGACGTTGCGCTAGTATGCGGGGTTGGACATGAACTTCCGCGCTCTCGTGTCGCGCGCGCCCCGGCCCGGCGCGCTGCTGCTCGCGCTGCCGCTGGTGCTTCCGCTCGTGCTTCCGGGACCGGCGCGCGCCGACGGTCCGCTCGTTCCCGCCGACAGCGTGGCGATGACGGGCGAATTCGTGGACCCGGTGTGCATCTTTCAGCACGACATGCACGGGGCGCAGTCGCGGCAGTGCGCGCTGGTGCGCGGGCGCGTCGAGCAGGGCATCTGGTTCTACGACATCCGCCGCCACAAGCTCTACGCCGTGATCGGCCAGAACCACTGGGACAACGCGCAGCAGGGGTTCCTGGACGCGCTCGGCGACACGTTCGCGATCCGCGCGCGGCTGTGGAGGCGCAACGGCAGCGCCGCGATCGTGGTGAACGCCGTGTACCCGCCGGACCAGCAGCCGCCGGTGCGCGCGCGGCTGTGGCCATGGCGGTGGGAGTGGAGCGTGCTGCTCGGCTGCGGGCTGCTGGCGGCGCTGTACCTGCTGGCGCTCACCCGCTGGCGCGCGCGGCTCGGCGGCAGCGGCCCGTTCGAACGCGGCCGGGCGGCGCTGTTCCTGTCGGGGCTGCTCGTGGTGATCGTGTCGCTGAACGGCCCGATCCACGACCTGTCGGACGAGTACCTGTTCACCACCCACATGGTGCAGCACTTCCTGCTCGGGCAGGTGTTCCCGCTGCTGCTGCTGCTGGGTCTGCCGCGCTGGCTCGTGCACCGGCTACTGCGGCCCTCGCCGGCCGCCAGCGCGTTCCACGCGCTGGCCTCGGTGCCGCTGGGCGCGATCCTCGCGACGCTGGTGTTCGCGCTGTGGCACACCCCGCCGCTCTACGACCTGATGATGCGCGTCCACCCCGTGCACATCGTCATGCACCTGATGGTGATGGCGACCTCGGTGCTGATGTGGTGGCCGGTGGTGGGTGGCGACGCGGTGCGGCGGCCGCTGTCTCAACCCGCCCGCATGCTCTACATCTTCGTGCTGAGCCTCCCGATGATGGCCGTGGCGGCGCCGCTGTCGCTGTCGTCGGCGCCGCTGTATTCCTGGTATCGCTGGGCGCCGCGCGTGTGGGGGCTGTCGCCGCTCGAGGACCAGCATCTGGGCGGGCTCATCATGTGGATCCCCGGCAGCCTCTACGACTGGGGCATCATGTCCGTGATCTTCTTCCGCTGGGCCGCGCGCGAGCGCGGCGCCGATGTCGCGCCGGCACTCGTCCCCGCGTTGCCCGCGCACGAACCGTTGGGCTAATCTTCGGGTTCCACTCGCGCTGAACGGAGGCACCAAGTCATGTCGGGTACCACCACCACGCAGCCCGCGCCCACCTCGACCGGGCTCGAGGGCGTCGTCGCAACGCAGACGCGGTTGTCGCACGTCGATGGACTGGCGGGAGAGCTGATCATCGGGGGCTACGAGCTCAAGGAGCTGGCGGGCCACGTCTCGTTCGAGGAGGCCGCCCACCTGCTGTGGAAGGGCGCGCTGCCGAGCAAGGACGAGCTGGCGGCGCTGCAGCGCGAGATCGCGGCGCTGCGCTCGCTGCCCGCCGAGGCGCTGCACATCGTGCGTGCCGCGAAGAAGGCGTCGCCGATCGACGCGCTGCGCATGGCATGCGCGACCTTGTCGCTCGATCTCGCCAACACCGACGACATCTCGCACGATACCGACCTGGCCGAGGCCAAGATGCTGGTGGCGCGGTTCCCGACCATCGTCGCCGCCCACATCCGCATCGCGCAGGGCATGGAGCCGATCGCGCCGCGCGCCGATCTGCCGCTGGCGGCCAACTTCCTGTACATGGCGACCGGCCGCGAGCCCGACCCGATCGCGGCGCGCGCGCTCGACACCTACTGGGTGACGGTGATCGACCACGGCATGAACGCCTCGACGTTCACCGCGCGGGTGATCGCCAGCACGCGCTCCGACATGGTGAGCGCGCTGACGGGCGCGATCGGCGCCCTGAAGGGGCCGCTGCACGGTGGCGCGCCGGGCCCGGTGCTGGACATGCTCAAGCACATCGGCTCGCCCGAGAACGCCGAGAGCTGGCTCAAGGCCGAGATGGCGGCGGGGCGCCGCATCATGGGATTCGGCCATCGCGTGTACAAGGTGCGCGACCCGCGCGCCGAGGTGCTGTCGCGCGTGGCGGAGGAGATGTCCGCCGCCAAGCTCGAGGACCGGCGGCTGTTCGACACCGCGCGCGCCGTGGAGCAGACCGCGCTGCGGGTGCTGGAGGAGGCCAAGCCCGGCCGCAACCTCAAGACCAACGTGGAGTTCTACACGGCGCTCGTGCTGCAGTCGCTGGGGCTCCAGCCGCGCACGTTCGTGGCGCTGTTCGCGTGCGGACGGGCCGCGGGCTGGTGTGCCCATGTCATCGAGCAGCACGGCATCGACCGTCTGATCCGGCCGCAGTCGGAATACATCGGACCCCGGGGGCTCAAGGTTCATCGATAGTACTGCCCCGGACCGCCCGGTCCCGTCGGCCTCCTCGGGAACGCGAGTTCTCTGGCCGATAACAACTTGCAAGCGTCACCTCGAGTGAGCGCCCGGGTCGCGCGGCGTTGCCGCCCGGCACGGGCGTGGCGAGGCCGCTGACCGCTCCCGCGGTCGGAGCACATCGTTTCGTGAGAAGTCTCACCCGTCACCGCCGGCCCTTCGTGGTCTCGATCGCCGCCTTCGGGCTGCTGCTCGGGGCCTCCACGTGGGTGGGCCTGTATCCGGCGCTGCCGGCGGACCTGGGCGGGGTGAAGAGCCTCGACAGCCGGGCCGAGCGCGTGCGGATCGCCGTGGCGCCCGGGGACTCGCTGGACGCGTGGTACGTGCCCGGCACGCGCCCGGCCTCGGTGCTGCTGCTGCACGGCTACGCGCGCACGCACAGCAGGATGTGGCGCTACGGCGCGTTCCTGCACCGCGCGGGCTACGGGGTGCTGGCCTACGACGCGCGCTCGGCGCGCGCCCAGCATCGGCTGCCGACCACGCTCGGCTGGAACGAGATCGAGGACGCCCAGGCCGTGCTCGACTGGCTGCGCGCGCGCCAGCCGCGCGGCAAGATCGGCGTGCTGGGCGAGTCGCTGGGCGCATCGGTGGCGATGATGCTGGCGGCGCGCAATCCCGACGTCTCGGCGGTGGTGGAGGACTGCGGGTTCGCCACCGGCGAGCAGGCGCTGGAGGAGACGAGCGAGCGCTGGGCGCATCTGCCGCGCTGGCCCACCGCGCCCGTGCTGCGCTGGCTCGAGGTGCGTCTCACCGGATTCGATCCGTACAAGATCGACGTGCTGACCTCGGCCCACTCGCTTTCCGACCGCCCGGTGCTGTTCATCCAGGGGCTCGAGGACAACCGGTTCTCGCCGCTGCAGGTGCGCGAGCTGTGGCTGGCCGCGGGCGGCAAGGATCCGCTGTGGCTGATCCCCGACGCCGGCCACACCGACGGCTGGCGCAAGCACCGCGCGCTGTACGAGCGCCGCGTGCAGGCGTTCTTCGACCGCGCCCTGCTCGGCGAGGGCGACGGAATCCCCGCCGGCCTGATCTGAATTCGCGCGCCATCCGGCTCGGCACCCAGGGCTGGTCCTATCCCGACTGGGTGGGCGCGTTCTATCCGCCCGGCGCGAAGCAGCAGGACTGGCTCCCGTTCTACGCCGGAATCTTCGACACGGTCGAGCTGGACACCACGTTCTATCACGCGCCGCGCCCGAGCGTCGTGCGCTCGTGGGCGCGCCACACGCCTGCGGAGTTCCGGTTCGCGGCCAAGCTGCCGCACGCCATCACGCACGAGGCGGGGCTGGTCGGCACGGGTCCGGCGCTGGCGGAGTTCGTGACCGCGCTCGAGCCGCTGGGAGAGAAGCTGGGACCCCTGCTGGCGCAGCTGCCGGCCGAGTACACGCGCGATCAGGCGCGCACCGCGGCGCTCGAGCGCTTCCTCGCGCAGGCGCCGGCGGACGTGCGCGTCGCGGTCGAGTTCCGCCACGCGTCGTGGCACGCGCCCGCCACGTGGGAGCTGCTGCGCCGGCATGGCGCGGCGCTGGCATGGACCGAATGGCGCGGGCTGCCGCGCGTCGCCCAGGTGACCGCCGGGTTCCTCTACCTGCGCTGGCTCGGCGACCGGCGCGAGATCGCGCGCTACGACCGCGTGGTGGTGGACCGCACCGCGGAGCTGAACGCGTGGGAGCACGACCTGCGCCGCGTGCTTCCCGATGTGCGCGAGGTGTACGGCTACTTCAACAACCACTGGGCCGGCCACTCGCCGGCCTCCGCACACGCCATGAAGCTGCGGCTCGGGCTCGCGGCCGTCGCGCCGCGCGACCGCTGGCCGCAGGCGGAGCTGTTCTAGACCGGTGATCCGGCCCCGGCGGCGCGCCGCCACGTGGCCGCATGTCCGCCCGCGCGCGCGCGCGGGCTCGACGCCAAGCGCCTTGACCCCCGCGCGCGGCGCGTGCCAGCCTGCGGCGAATGTCCGACGACATCGCCTTCGTCGTCCGCACCCGCACGCTCGTCCAGTTCGTGGCGATCGTCGCGATCGCGCTGCTGCTGTTCTACCTGCGCGACGTGCTGGTCACGGTGTTCGTGGCGGCGGTGCTGTCGGCGGCGATCGATCCCTCGATCGTATGGCTCGAGAAGCGCGGGCTGCCGCGCATGGCGGCGCTGTTCATCATCGTGCTCGGGATCGTGGCGCTGTTCGTGGCCGTGCTGGTGACGTTCGTGCCGCTGGCGCTGGACCAGGGCCGGCAGTTCGCGGCCAACATCCCCGACTTCTACCAGCGCAATCTGCAGCAGCTGCGCGACCGCGGTTACGACAGCATCGCCACCGCGATCCAGAACGGCGTGCATACGGCGTCGCAGCAGCTGGGGCCGTACATGCGCTCGTTCTTCGGTGGCGCGCTCACCGCGCTGCGCGGCATCGTGTCGGCGTTCGGCATCGTCGTGCTCACGTTCTACATGGCGATGCAGCAGCAGGTGCTGAAATCCACCGCGCTCGATTTCACGCCGCCCGCCGCCCGCCCGCGCGTCGAGCACATGCTGCGCACGATCAAGGTGCGGCTCGGCCAGTGGCTGCGCGGCCAGCTGCTGCTGGGCGCGGTGATCGGCGGGATGAGCTATCTGGGGCTGTTGATCCTGCACGTCAAGTTCGCGCTGGTGCTGGCGCTGCTGGCGGGACTCACCGAAATGATCCCGATCATCGGACCGATCGCGGGCGCGATCCCGGCGATCCTGGTCGCGGCCTCGGACGAGCCGGTGCGCGGGCTGTACGTGGCCGCGCTGTACGTGCTGATCCAGCAGTCGGAGAACCACATCCTGGTGCCGCGCGTGATGTCGTCCACCACCGGACTCAATCCCATCACCGTGCTGGTGGCGCTGCTGGTGGGGGCGCGGCTGGCGGGCATCGTCGGCGTGCTGCTGGCCGTGCCGGCGAGCCTGATCGTGATGACGCTGATCGAGGACTGGCGCGCGCAGCGCACGATCCCCCGCGCCCTGCCCGCGCCCGCGGACGTCACCCCACCCGGCGACGTGGCGGCCGGCGGCTGACCAGGCCCGATCAGGGCCTCGACGGCACCTCGTAGCAGCCGCTGCTGCGACGGCCATTGCGACGCCACGCTGCTTGATTGCTCACCGACCGGGCGGTCCCTAGGTCGGCATGTACTCTTGTCCAGGCACGATGTTGTTCCCGCCGGCCGCTGGATGCTAGATTGCGACTGGCCAAGCCGAGTCCGCGGCGAGCGCGACGACCCGCTCGTCCTCCTCACCGCGGTCGGGCGAGGCCACCATCGACACCGACCCCATTGGGTCGCACTCGAAAGGGGACCCACCCATGTTCCGCGTCGAGAAC
>DASSIN010000083.1:0-6139 GCA_035691845.1 Candidatus Eiseniibacteriota bacterium
GCACCGACTCGTCGGGCTCGTACGGATCGGCCTCCGCGAAGTGACCCAGCACCGGCACCGATGCGCTTGCGAGACTCGGACCCTGCAGCGTGCCGTAATAGGCCACCGAGGCGCCGATGGACGATCGCTTCGCGGCGCACCACACCGCCCACGCGGCGCCCAGCGAGAACCCGACGGCGCCGATCGGAGCGGCGCCGGCCAGCGCGGCCACGCGATCGATGGCGGCCAGCGCGACGGCATCGGCGTGGGGCTGATCGACGCTCGCGGCGATGCGCTCCGCATCCTCGATGGTCGCCGCCTGCCGGCCGCGCACCAGATCCGGCGCCATCACCGAGAAACCGGCATCCGCGAGACGGTCCGCGTACGCGGTCACGTCGTCGTTGAGGCCCCACCACGGATGGAACACCACCACGCCGGGGCCGGCTTCGCCGGTGGCATACAGTCGCGCGAGCTCGCCGCCGGCGGACTCGTGTTCGAACTTGCCGCGAGCCATTCACCCCTCCCCGGGCTGTGGGTCCCTCGTGTGAACTGGGCGCAGGGAACACATTACGGGAACTCGTTGCAACTTTTCGCACCCCGTCGGGCGTCTACCAACGCGCGCCGCCCTTGCCGCGAAACCACCTGCACCCTCGTCCGTGGAGATCTCATCGATGGCTCGCTCCGCGATTTCAGTCACGGCCGTGCTCGCGTTCGTGCTTCACACGTTGCCCGTCACCGCCGCGCGCGGCGCCGATGCGCCCGACACGCTCGTGGCCGCGGGGCCAAAGCGCACGGTGCTCGCGGCCGGCGACACCACGCGCGCGCCGATCGACCTCTCGATGGGTCAGCCCGTGATCGAGGTGTTCCTGAACGGGCGCGGCCCCTATCGCATGTTCCTCGACACCGGGGCCGGGACCACGGTGCTCGATCAGTCGTTGGCGCGCGAGCTGGGGCTCGCGAAGCGCGGCGAGACCCGGCTCGGCGACCCGGCCGATCCGCGCGCGATCCTGGCGGACGTGGTCACGATCGACACGCTGCGCATCGGAACGGCCCTGTTCATCGGGGTGCCGGCCGCGAGCTGGGACCGCTCCGCGCTGCGGCCGGGAGTCGACCGGCCACGGGGCGTGGTCGGGTTGCCGGTGTTCCGCGAGCTGCTCGAGACCATCGACTTTCCGGCCGCGATGCTGCGGCTCTGGCGCGGGCATCTGGGCGAGCCCGGCGGCGCGATCCTTCACTATCGCAGCATGGGCGGCGTGCCGTTGATCCCGATCGACGTCGCGGGCGCGGCCATGGAGGCGCACCTCGACACTGGCTCCCCTTCGTTCCTGTCGATTCCCGAGAAGGATTCGAGCCTCGTCCACTTCGCGGGTCCTCTGCGCGAGGTCGGCCGCGGGCGCACCGTCAACAGCGTGGTGATGTTCCGCGGCGCTCCGCTGGATGGCGCCGTCCGCGTCGGCGGAGCGAGCTTCGACCGTCCGCTGGTCGTGCTCAACGACCGGCTGCCGGTGCCGATCCTCGGCTCCCGCGCGCTGCGCGATTGCGTCGTCACGCTCGACGCCGCGAACCAGCGCGTGCGCATCGAAAGCACGCGCCAGTCCGCCCCGGACACGCCGAAGGCCCCGCCAGCCCAACACTGAGCCCGGCGCGGAATATCAACGCGCGGCGTGGCCGCCGGCCGCCCCAGGCGCAGCCCACCGAAGTCCATGTCAGGGCGATCCGGCGACGGGTGCCAGCGTGTCAGGGCGGGTGTCATCCATCGCGCTACGGCACCCGGCCGCGCGTGGCATGCGCGATGCTCGAGTCTTGGTGGGCGGACGCGGCCTGGAGCCGTGAATCCAAAGGAGGCGACCATGTACTTCCGCGATCGTATCGAAGCAGGGCGTCGCCTCGCCGCGCGACTCGAATCGCTCCGTGGCCAGAACCTGGTGGTGCTCGGGTTGCCGCGGGGAGGCGTTCCCGTTGCCGGCGAGATCGCGCGTGCCTTGAAGGCGCCGCTCGACGTGATCCTGGTGCGCAAGCTGGGGGTGCCGTTCGAACCCGAGCTGGCGATGGGCGCGATCGGCGAAGGCGACGTGCGGATCATGAACGACGCGGTCGTCAACGACGCGCACGTGCGTCCGGATGCGATCGAAGAGATCGAGCGCCACGAGCGGGCGGAGCTGCAGCGGCGCGCACTGCGCTTTCGTCGCGGGCGGCCGCAGGTGTCGCTGGCGGGACGCGTGGCCCTGGTCGTCGACGACGGCGTGGCGACGGGCTCGACGGCGCGCGCGGCGTGCCGGGTGGCGCGCGCGCACGGCGCGACACGCGTGGTGTTCGCGGCGCCGGTCGCACCGCCGAGCGCGGCGGGGAGACTCGCCAGGGACGCCGACCAAGTCATCCTGCTCGACACGCCCGATGAGTTCTTCGCGATCGGGCAGTTCTATGACGACTTCACGCAGGTGACCGACGACGAGGTCGAGGCGATCCTGTCGCGTGCGGCCCCCGTCGCGCGCACGAACCAGCCGGCCGCGGCCGCGGATCCGCCCGCCGCGGGCGGCGCCGCCGTGGCGGCCTTCGACCACGAGGTCGAAGTCCCGGTGGCTGGGGTGGCGCTGCGCGGCCACCTGACGATCCCGCGTGACGCGCGCGGCGTGGTGGTGTTCGCGCACGGCAGCGGTTCGAGCCGCCACAGCCCGCGCAATCGCCACGTGGCCTCGGTGCTGCAGCGGGCCGGGCTCGGGACGCTGCTGTTCGATCTGCTGACGCCCGACGAGGAGCAGGATCGCGCCAACGTGTTCGACGTGGATCTGCTGGCGCGCCGGCTGCTGGGCGTCACCCGCTGGCTGCGCGCGGTGCCGGAAGCGGGCGGGCTGCCGATCGGCTACTTCGGCGCCAGCACGGGCGCGGGTGCGGCGCTGATCGCAGCGGCCGAGCCGGACTCCGGCGCGGTCGCGGTCGTGTCGCGCGGCGGGCGGCCGGATCTGGCAGGAGGCCGCCTGGCCGCGGTGCGCGCCCCGACGCTGCTGGTGGTGGGCGGCGACGACACGGTCGTGATCGAGCTCAATCGCGACGCCCAGCAGCGACTCACGTGCGAGAGCGAGCTGGCGATCGTGCCCGGGGCCACGCATCTGTTCGAGGAGCCGGGGACGCTGCAGCGCGCGGCGGAGCTGGCGCGCGACTGGTTCGTCGGGCACCTCGCCCCGTCGACGCCGGCGCATGTCGGGGCGCGCGGCAGGCACGCGCCATGAGTCTTCGCCTGGTCGCGGGGAGCGCGCATCCGGCGCTGGCCGCGGGGGTCGCGCGGGCGCTCGGCATCGAGCCCGCGCCCGGCCGGCTCGAGCGCTATCCCGACGGCGAGATCCGGCCAACGCTCCCCGAGCTGCGCGGCGACGACGTGTACGCGCTGCAATCGCTCGGCGCGCCGGTGGCGGCGAACGTGATCGAGCTGCTGCTGCTGCTCGATGCCTGCAGGCGCGCCGGGGCCGCGCGCGTCACCGCGCTCGTCCCCTACCTGGCCTACGCGCGGCAGGATCGGCGCGAGCAGCCGGGCGAGGCGCTCGGCATCCACGTGATCGCGGAGGCGATCGCGGGCGCGGGCGCGGATCGCATCGTCGTCGTCGATCCGCACACGCCGGCGCTGGAGGCGATGTTCCGCATTCCGGTCGAGACCGTGAGCGCGGCGGGCGCGCTGGCCGCGGCCGCGCGCGCCGGGCTGCCTCGCGACCTCGTGATCGTGGCGCCGGACCTGGGCGCGGTCAGGCTGGCCGAGCGCTACGCCGCGCTGCTGGACGCTCCGGTCGCGATCGTGCGCAAGACGCGCGTGAGCGCGACCCGCGTGCGCGCCGATCAGGTCGCGGGCGAGGTGGCCGGCAGGATGGCGGTGATCGTGGACGACATGATCAGCACCGGCGGCACGATCGAAGCCGCGATGCGCGCGCTCGCCGCGGCCGGCGCGGCCCCGCGCGCGCGCGTGATCGCAACGCACGCGGTGTTCGCCGAATCCGCCGCAGCGCGGCTGGCGGCGTTGCCGATCGAGCGGCTGATCGTGAGCGACACGGTGCCGGCCCCGGCGACGGGGCCGCCGCTCGAGGTGTGCGCGATCTCGGGCCTGCTCGGCGAGGTGGTGGCGCGCCTGCACCGCGACCGGCCGCTGGAGCCCGCGCCCGTCACCGTGTGACGGGCGTCGGCCGCCCTGCCCAATTGGCAAGCTTTGGCGAGCGCGCCCGCCATCCTGTCATGCCCGAACTGCGCGCGATTTCCCATCCATCGTATCCACCCGTCGACGCACGGCGTGGCCCGCTTCGATTGCGCCGTTCCGTTCCGCCCCCGCGCGTGGCACACACGATGCGACCAACACCCGCGCTGCGCGGGGAACCCACGAACGCTCGAACCGAGGAGTCTGCCATGGACCTCGAGATCCAGACCGAGCACATCGAGCTCGATCCCAACTGGCGCGACCTGATCGAAACCCTCGCCAATCACGTCGAAGCCCGTTATCCGGAATTGCTGCGACTGCACGTCACCCTGAAGCACGGCCCCCACCACCGCGTGGGGTTCGAGGACGTCGCGCTCGTCGCCAACGTCGAAGGCCGTACGTTCCGGGCCGAGAAGCGCGAGGAAAAGGTGCGCGCCGCCATTCACGCCGCGTTCCACGCGCTCGACATCGAGATGGAGCGCTACCACCAGGAGCGCCGGCGGGTCACGAAGCCACCGGGGGCGCGCCCGCAGGGCAGCATCAAGCGCATCTTCCGCGACGCCGGCTATGGCTTCATCCACTACGAACCGGGCCGCGACGTGTACTTCAACCGCGCATCGCTCCACGGCATCGACTTCGCCGACCTGCAGCCCGGGTTCCCGGTGGAGTTCGAGCTGGAGACCGGGGTCAAGGGATTGCAGGCGTCGCGCGTGTTCATGGCGGGCGATCGCGCGCGCGTGTGAGCGCGCCGCGCGCCGCCGCGGTGACCGCGCCGCGCGGCGCTCACCACACGCGGGCGGCCATCCGGCATCGGACGACCGCCCGCGCGCGTTTCGGCCCGTGCCGCTACGGCCGCGCCTCGGTGTGCGAGATCACGCGGATGTAGCTCACCAGATCCTTGACCTCGGCCGAGCTCAGATAACCGCCCCAGTTCGGCATGTATGGCGACTTGCCCACGTGCCCGCCGCCGAGCTTGATCGTGGTGTACAGCTCGCGATCGGTGCGCTGCGACAGGTACGCCGCGTCGGTGAGGTTGCGCGGGCGGACATTGTGCCGGGCGTAGAGCGCGGGCGCGAGCGTGCCGTCACCGTGGCCCTGCTGTCCGTGGCACGCGGCGCAGTGGTGCTGGAACAGCGTGGCGCCCCTGCCAGGCACGCCGGCCGAGGTGGCCTGGTACTCGGCATGCGCCTGGGCCACGTCCTGCTCGGGCGAGTTCGGCAGGCTCATGACGAACGCGGTCACGTCGTCGATCTGCTCGGGCGACAGCTTGCCCGCCCACGCCGGCATCAGATTCGAGCGGCCGGTGTGGGCACCACCGTTCGTGACCACGTGCCGAACGCCGGCGTCACCGAGGCGTGCCAGACGCGCCGCGTCCGAGAGATTGGCGGGCCTCACGCCGGCGCGATGCATCAGCATGGGGGCCATTTCCCCGTCGCCCTTGCCCGCGTCGCCGTGGCACATGGCGCAGTGCTGCGTGAACACGAGCTGCCCCCGCACCACGGGGGCCGGGGTCGGATACATCACCGTGCTGGTCGCCGGATGCGGCGCGGTGGCCGCGACTGCGGCCGCCAGCGCCACGAGCAGCAACCCCACCGCATAAGCACCAGCTGTGGGCTTCATGGCTCCTCCGAGAATTCGAGGCGCGGGAGCACACCGCACGCCGGCCACGATGTTTGGCATGCAGCCCGTGCACGACATCCAACCGAAGGTGAAGTCTCGACCCGGCCGCGACCACGTACAAGGGGTCCGAAAGCAGCATCGGCGAAGGGCCAAACGTCTCTGACGCAATGGCAGCCCGGGGAGTGGATCGGCGACCGGCATCGCCCCGATCGCCGGGCTGCGAAAACGCCGCAGGCGGGTGGCGCATGGCCACCCGCCTGCGATGGTAAGTCGAGGCCCGTGACCTAGCCTCCGCCACCCTTCTTGTCCTTCTCGCGCGGGCTCTCGCGCGGCGCCGGCTTGGGCGTCGGTCGCTCGGGCCGCGCC
>DASSIN010000084.1:0-8849 GCA_035691845.1 Candidatus Eiseniibacteriota bacterium
GGCGGTCGCGCGCGGCGACACGCTGCATCGCGACCCGCCGCTCGTCGCGCTGTGGCCGCCGCGCGCCGATGCCGACGAGCCGGGCTGGTCCGCGCGCCAGAGCCTGACGAGCCCCGACAACGCCGCGGGGGTGGTGCTCGAGGCGGGCGCCGGCGGCGCGCGCGCGCTGCTGCTCGCGGACGTGGACAGCCTGATCGAGCTGCGCATCGCACCCGCGCTGCCGATCGTGGTGCTCAAGGTGGGGCACCACGGCTCGGGCTCCTCCAGCGGCGCGCGGTTCCTGGTGCGCTGCGACCCGGCGTTGGCCGTGATCTCCGTCGGGGCGCGCAACCGGTTCGGTCATCCGGCCCCTGGTGTGCTCGCGCGGCTCTCGCTCACGCGCGCCCGGCTGCTGCGCACCGACCGCGACGGCGCGGTGTGGCTCGAGGGGTCGGACGACGGCGTCCGCATGCTCGACTGGCGCGACGGCGTGCCGCGCGCGCCACCGATCGTCGTCGCCCGGCGCGCGCCGCAACCGTGAGCGCGTCGCCGCCGCGCCGCGCGCCGCGCTGGCGCGCGCCGCCGTGCTGACGCGCTCGCCTTGCTGACGCGCGCGCGCGATTGGTAGATTGCAGCGTGGCCTCCCAGGATCCGCGCACGCTCGCCGTCCTGGCATCGGGACGGGGGAGCAACTTCGAAGCGCTCGCGCGCGCGGCGCAGTCAGGCGCCCTCCCGGGCCGCATCCGCGTGCTGCTGTGCGATCGCGCCGACGCACCCGCGCTCCAGCGCGCGGGCGCGCTCGGGATCGAGGCGCTGTGTCCGCCGACCGGCGTGCGCCGCACGCGGCTGGACGACGAGACGCCGTGGATCGAGGCGCTGCAGGCGCGCGGGGTCGGCACCGTGCTGCTCGCGGGCTTCATGCGTCGCCTGCACGCGCCGTTCCTGGACGCGTTCGCGAACCGCATCCTGAACGTCCACCCCTCGCTGCTGCCGGCGTTCCCGGGGCTCGATGCCATCGGGCAGTCGTGGCGGGCGGGCGTCAAGATCACCGGGGTCACGGTGCACATGGTGACGGCCGCGCTCGACGAGGGCCCGATCCTGGCGCAGGAGGCGGTCGTGGTGCGGGACGACGACACCGCGGAGGCGCTGGAGGCGCGCGTCCACGCGGTCGAGCATCGCCTGTATCCGGCCGCGGTGCGGCAGTTCCTGGACGCGCCGTGGCACCTGGAGGGCCGGCGCATGGTGTTCGACGCCGGAGCGCCGCGTGTGTGACCGCCTGCACGCCCACGCGCCGCGCGGGGGAGGCTCGCGTGACTGACCGGCCCGCGCTCGATGCCGTGCTGCTCGATGCGGGCGGCACGCTGGTGCGGCTCGATTTCGAGTGGATGAGCGCGATGCTGGCGGGCCACGGGGTGTCGATCGGGCCCGAGGCGATCCGCCGCGCCGAGGTGGCGGGCCGGCGCGCGTACGACGCGAGCCGCGGAACGCCGGTCGCGTCGGGCGTGGCGGCGCCGCCGCTCGGCACCGCCGGCGACACCGACGCCTACTTCCGCGGCATGCTGGTCGCGGCGGGCATTCCCGCCGCGCTGGTGCCGCTCGCGCTCGAGCGGTTCCGCGCGCGACACGCCGAGGTCGGACTGTGGGTGCACCCGATGGAGGGTGCGCGCGCGGCGCTCGACGGGCTCGCCGCGCTCGGGCTCGCGCTGGCGGTGGTGTCCAACTCCGACGGTCGCGCCGAGCGGCACCTGGTGGACTGTGGCGTGCGCGAGGGCCTCGAGTTCGTGCTGGACTCGCATCACGCCGGCATCGAGAAGCCGGACCCGGAGATCTTCCACGCGGGCGTGCGTCGGCTCGGCACGCGGCCGGAGCGCGTGCTGTTCGTTGGCGACATCCGCTGCGTGGACGAGGCGGGCGCGCGCGCGGCGGGCACGCAGTTCGTGCTGATCGATCCGTACGGCGACTATGCGGCGCCCGGCACGCCGGCGATCGCGGCCATCGCCGGGCTGCCGGAATGGACGGCGTCACACTTCGAAGTCCCGGGGCGCCGCGCGGCGTCTCCGCCATCACGATGACTTCACGCGAGGAGGAGCGATGCCCACGGAGCTGCGACACGATTCCACGGCCGTGAGCGAGATCGAGCTGCCGGGGCTCACGCCGTGGCGGCGCGGCAAGGTGCGCGCCATCTACGAGGCCGGGCCGGACACGCTGGTGATGGTGGCGAGCGACCGGCTGTCGGCGTTCGATCACGTGCTGCCGACGCCGATTCCCGACAAGGGCATGGTGCTGACCCGGCTGTCCGCGTTCTGGATGCGCACGCTGCCGGCGGCGAGCCCGCACCACATGATCACCGACGACCCGGCGCGCTACCCGGCGCCGTTCGACCGGTTCCGCGACCGGCTGGCGGGCCGGAGCATGCTGGTGCGGCGCGCCGAGCGCTTCGACATCGAGTGCGTGGTGCGCGGGTATCTCACCGGCAGCGGCTGGAAGGAGTACCAGCGCACGGGCGCGGTGTGCGGCGTGGCGCTGCCCCCGGGGCTGCACGACGGCTCGCAGCTCGAGCAGCCGATCTTCACGCCCGCCACCAAGGCCGACACCGGCCACGACGTCAACATCTCGTTCGAGCAGGCGGCGGAGATCGTGGGGCTGGACGCGGCGCGCGAGCTGCGCGACCGGAGTCTGGCGCTGTACCGCGAGGCGCACCACCTCGCCCTGCCGCGCGGGCTGGTGCTGGCCGACACCAAGTTCGAGTTCGGGCGCGTGGACGGGCGCGTGACGCTGATCGACGAGGTGCTGTCGCCCGATTCCTCGCGCTGGTGGGATCGCGACGCCTACGACGCAGGGCGGCTGGAGTCGTTCGACAAGCAGGTGGTGCGCGACTGGCTGGATGGCTCGGGCTGGAATCACGAGCCGCCGGCGCCGGCGCTGCCGCCCGAGGTCGTGGCGCGCACGCGCGCGCGCTACCTCGAGGCGATGCAGCGGCTGACGGGCGCGGCATGAGCTGGCCCCGGGCGGCGCTGTTCTCGCTGTCGGATCGCACCGGCGCGGCCGAGTTCGCGGGCGCGCTGGCGCGGCAGGGCACGGTGATCCTGGCGACCGGTGGCACGGCCCAGCACCTGGCCGACGCCGGCGTCGAGGTCACGCGCGTGGAGGAGCTGACCGGGTTCGCCGAGATGCTGGGTGGGCGCGTGAAGACGCTGCACCCCCACGTGCACGCGCCGATCCTGGCGCGCCGCGGCGAGGTGGGCGACATGACGGCGCTGGCCGAGCGCGGGCTGACGCCGATCGACGTGGTCGCGGTCACGCTGTATCCGTTCGAGGAGCGCGCGGCGGCGCTGAACGAGGCCGGCGCGGTCGAGGAGATCGACATCGGCGGCGTGGCGCTGCTGCGCGCCGCCGCCAAGAACTTCTCGGGCGTGATCGTGATCCACACGCCGGCGCAGTACGACGACGTGCTGCTCGCGCTGCACCACGGCGTGACGGCGGAGCAGCGGCGCGGCTGGGCGCGCGCCGCCTTCGCGCGCACGGCGCGCTACGACGCGGCGATCGCGGGCGAGCTGGCGCGGCGCGAGGAGGTCGAGCCGGGCGGGCCGCCGGCGTTCCACGCGCTGCTGCTCGAGCGCGCGCGCACGCTGCGCTACGGCGAGAACCCGCACCAGCCGGCGGCGCTGTACGCGCGCGCGGGCGGCGGGGCGCGGCTCGAGGCGTGGAAGGAGGGCAAGGAGCTCTCCTACAACAACCTGCTCGACCTGGAGGCGGCGGTGGCGCTGGCGTCGCGGTTCGGGCAGCCGGCGTGCGTGATCGTCAAGCACAACCAGCCGTGCGGCGCGGCGGCGGCGCCGACGATCCACGAGGCGTGGCTGCAGGCGTGGGCGGGCGATCCGCTGTCCGCCTACGGCGGGATCGTGGCGTTCAATCGCGCGCTGGACGGCGACACCGCGGCGCGGGTCACGAAGCAGTTCGTCGAGTGCGTGGCGGCGCCGGCGTTCGACGACGCCGCGCGGCACACGCTCGCGGCGCGGAAGAACCTGCGCGTGGTGCGCATGGACGGCGGCGACCTGAAGGCCTCCGATCCGTGGCAGGTGCGGCTCGTGGGACCGTGGGCGCTGGTGCAGCGCGAGCCGGAGGGTCCGGCGCCGGAGTGGAAGGTCGTGACGTCGCGTGCGCCGTCGACCGACGAGACGGCGGCGCTCGCGTTCGCGTGGGAGGTGGCGGCGGCCGCGCGCTCGAACGCGATCGCGCTCGCGCGCGGCACGAGCCTCGTGGGCCTGGGCTCGGGGCAGACGAGCCGCGTGGACGCGGTGGACGTGGCGCTCATGAAGGCGCGCCGCGCGGGCCACGACGTGGCCGGCACGGTGCTGGCGAGCGATGGCTTCCTGCCGTTCGCGGACAACATCGAACACGCCGCGCAATCCGGTGTCACGGCCGTGGTTCAGCCGGGGGGTTCGATGCGCGACGCGGAGGTGATCGCGGCCTGCGAGGCGCACGGGGTGGCGATGGTGTTCACCGACCGCCGCACGTTCCGGCATTGAGGGCGCGCGCGCGGGACACGGGCGGCGCGCCGCGAGGGAAGACCGCGGGGCTGGTGCGCGCGCTCGCGCCGCCGTCGCTGCTGACGCCGGCGCGCGCGCGCGGCCGCGGGCACGAGGCCCTGCTGCGCGACGTCGAGCGCATTCCCGAGGCCACCGCCCTGCACGCCCACGAACCCCAGGAGGTCGGCCGATGGCGCGCGAGCGCGTCCTGATCCTCGATTTCGGCTCGCAGTACACGCAGCTGATCGCGCGCCGCGTGCGCGAGCTGGGCGTGTTCTCGGAGATCGTGCCGGGCACGACGCCGGCGGCGGAGATCGCGGCGCGGCGCCCCAAGGCGCTGATCCTGTCGGGATCGCCGGCGTCGGGCTATCGCGCGCAGGCGCCGATGCCGGACGCCGGCATCTACGCGCTCGGCCTGCCGATGCTCGGCATCTGCTACGGGTTCCAGGCCACGATGCAGCTGATGGGCGGCACGCTGGTCAAGGCGCCGCGCGCCGAGTACGGCATGGCGACGTTCGCGCTCGACGGCCGCTCGCGTCTGTTCAAGGGCGTGCCGAGGCGGTTTCGCGCCTGGATGAGCCACGGCGACGAGGTGGCGGCGATGCCGGAGGGCTGGCGCCACGTGGCGCACACCGCCAATTGCCGGTTCGCCGCAGCCGAGCACGCCACGCGGGCCATGCACATGATCCAGTTCCATCCCGAGGTCGAGCACTCGCCCTACGGCCGGCGCGTGCTGTCCAACTTCCTGTTCGAGATCGCGCGGCTGAAGGGCGGCTGGACGATGAAACATTTCCTGCGCGAGGCGCTGGCCGACATCCGCCGGCAGGTCGGCGACGCGCACGTGCTGTGCGGGCTGTCGGGCGGCGTGGACAGCACGGTGGTGGCGACGCTGTGCCACAAGGCGCTCGGCCGGCGCGTGCACGGCGTGCTCGTGGACCACGGCCTGCTGCGCATGCACGAGGCGGCCGAGGTGGCGCGCGAGCTGGGCGCGCGGCGCGGGCTCGACCTCACCGTGGTGGACGCGCGCGCGCGGTTCCTGTCGAAACTGGAGGGCGTCACCGATCCCGAGCGCAAGCGCCGCATCATCGGCGAGGAATTCGTGCGCGTGTTCGAGGAGCAGGCGGCGGGCTTCGGCAACGTCGGGTTCCTGGCGCAGGGCACGCTCTACCCCGACGTGATCGAGAGCGCTTCCGCCGGGTTCGGGGCGCAGGTCATCAAGACGCACCACAACGTGGGCGGGCTGCCGGAGCGGATGAACCTCAGGCTGCTCGAGCCGCTGCGCTGGCTGTTCAAGGACGAGGTGCGCGCGCTGGGGCGCGAGCTCAAGCTGCCGCCCGCGCTCGTGGACCGCCACCCGTTCCCGGGGCCCGGGCTCGCGGTGCGCGTGATCGGGCCGGTGAACGCACCCGACCTCGACACGCTGCGCGCCGCCGACGCGATCTTCATCGAGGAGCTGCGCCGCGCGAAATGGTACGACCGCACGTGGCAGGCGTTCGCGGTGCTGCTGCCGTTGCAGACGGTGGGCGTCAAGGGCGACGAGCGCAGCTACGAGAAGGTGATCGCGCTGCGCGCGGTGGACAGCGTGGACGGCATGACCGCCGACTGGACGCGGTTGCCACCCGCGCTGCTGGCGCGCGTGGCGAGCCGGATCGCCAACGAGGTGCGCGGCGTCAATCGCGTGGTGTTCGATTGCACCAGCAAGCCGCCGGCGACGATCGAGTGGGAGTGAGGGTTCGGGGCATCCGGCTCGCGCTGCTGCTGGGCGTGGCGCTCGGCGCACTGACGCCGGTGCGGAGCGCCCGGGCGCGGCCCCGCGCTGCGAACGACGATCCGGGCGCGCGCGCCGCGCACGAACGGCTCGCGTACCGGCCGGTGGACGGGGTCCAATCGCCGCTGATCCTGCCGCCGAAGCCGGCGCCCTCGCGGCTCGCCCCGTCGCCGATCGTGTGGGCGCGCGGCTGGCGCGAAAGCGCTTCGCTCCCGGTGTCGCCGGACGATTCGCTGCGGCGGCTCACCCGGGATCCGGGGCCGCCCGAGCTGTTCGAGGCGGCGCGGCTCGCCGAACGGCTGCGGCATGGCGCGCTCGCCGATTCGCTGTGGGCGGCGCTCGCCGGCTCGCGGAATCCGTGGACGTGGGACGCGGTGCGGGCGCTGGCCCACGAGGCGATCGCGCGCGGCGCGCCGGCGCGCGCCGAGTCGCTGGTGCTGGCGACCGACACCACCGGGTTCACGACGGGCGAGCAGGCCGACCTGTGCCTGATGGGAACGCGCGCGGCCGGCGCGGCCGGCGATCCGGCGCGGCTTCAGATGTGGTCGGATGCGCTGTCCGCGCGGTTTCCCGGCACGTGGGCGGCCGCGCGCGCGTTCGAGCGCCGGCCCGAGCTGCCGCGCGCGCAGGCGGCGCCGGTGCCGGGGCCGGGGGCGGATTCGCTGGCACCGCTCCGCGAGCGCGAGCGCGTCTCCGAGCAGGCGCTGGCGTGGGATTCGGCGTTCGCGCTGCAGTCGCGGCTGGCGGCGCGCGGCGCGACCGAGGACCGCGCGCGCGCCGGCATCCTCGCGCTGGCGCTCGGCCGTCACGCCCGTGCCGAGTCGCTGCTGGCGGGCACGACCGACGACGCGGGCCGGTTCTGGTCCTCGGTGCTGCTGCGCGGCAGCGACCGTGCGGCCGGCGACAGCGCGCTGCGCGCGCTGGCGATGCAACCCGGGTTCGGATGGTATCGCGTGCTGGCGCGCGATTCGCTCGGCATCGCGGCGCCGGTGGCGGCACCCGCATCACTGCCGGGCTCGGGCACGTGGGCCACGCGCGCGGCGCGGCTGATCGCGGCCGGGGACGAGGCGGAGTGCATCCGCATGATCCACCGTGGCGCCACCGACGGACCGCAGGGCCTGGCGCGCGCCGGCGAGGCCGGGCGTTCGCCGCTCGACTGGTGCGAGGCGGCCTCGCTCGCCTACGCGCTCGGGCGGCTGCCGCTCGGCATCGTGCTGGCGCGCGCCGCGCCCGACCTGCCCGGCCCGCTGTCGCCCGCGTTCCGCGCCGCGCTCGTGCCGTTCGCGTACCCGCCCGGGCTCGAGCTCACCGCGCCGCGCGCGTTCGCCGACCTGGCCGCCGCCGCGCTCGACATGGCGATGCTGGCGGCGCTGGCGTGGCAGGAGAGCAAGTTCGACACCGCCGCGCGCTCGGCGAGCGACGCGCGCGGGCTGCTGCAGCTCAAGCTGGCCACGGCGGCCGAAGTGTCGAACGGCACGCGCTGGCGGGTGCGGCGCGATCGCGATCTGGACCGCGCGGACGTGAACCTCGAGGTGGGCGCGCGCTACTTCGACCGCCTGCTCACGCACTTCCGCGGCGACACGCTGCTGGCGGTGGCGGGATACAACGGCGGCCCGGGCGCGGTGTCGCGCTGGTGGCAGGCGGGCGGGGCGGCGCTGGTCGCGAACGGCGGAATGGCGCTGGTAGCGGAGCTGGTGCTGCGTCCCGAGACCGAGGACTACGTGAAGCGCGTGCTCGGCGCGCGCGCGGCCTACCGCGCGCTGCGGCCGGCGCTGGCGCCCGCGCCGTGGTGAGCGCGCCGCCCGCCGCGCCCGAACGCCCCGCGTGGCGCGACGAGGTGCGGCGCAAGGCGATCCATCTGTACGCGCTGCTCGTGCCGCTCGCCGTGCTGCAGCCGTTCCTGCCTTGGCCGCGCACGCGCAGCGAGTGGTCGCTGTTCCTCGGCGCGCTCACGCTGACCGCGCTCGCGATCGACATGGTGCGCCTCAACAACCCGGGCGTGCGCGCGCTGTTCAAGCGGTTCCTGGGCGGCATGATCCGCGAGCACGAGGACTGGTCGCTGCTCGGGTCCACGTACCTGCTGATCGCGGCGCTGCTGGCGGTGGACGTGTTCCCGCGGCCGCTGGCCGGCGCGGCGCTCGGCTTCACCGTGCTGGGCGACGCGTTCGCGGCCATGGTGGGGCGGGTGTGGGGCCGCAGGCGGCTGTTCGGCAAGACCCTGGAGGGCGCGGCCGCCGGACTGGCGGCGGACCTGGCGTGGGTCGCATGGCTGGCCGCGACGGGCCTGGTTCCGGCCCCGGTGGGCGTGGCCGGAGCGCTGGTCGCAAGTCTGGTCGAGCTGCTGCCGATACCCTTGGACGACAACCTCGGCATCACGCTCGCCTCCGGACTGGTGATGACATGGATGTGGAGACCCGCATGACCCCCCGCCCGCTGTCCCCGACTCCGTCCCCGGATGCAGAAGCGTTCTCGGCCGCGCTCGAACTCGCGCGGCAGGGCGCGCACGCCCAGGCCGTCACCGCCATCCGGCGCGCGTGGCGCGCGCGCGAGCCGCACCCCGAGCGCGCGGCCCG
>DASSIN010000085.1:0-7849 GCA_035691845.1 Candidatus Eiseniibacteriota bacterium
TGGAAACGGAAAGGAGAGGACCCGGATCAGGTCCTCTCCTCCCGCTCTTGCGGTCCAATCAACGCGAGTCCCGACTACTTGTGCATCGAGGTGTCGGTCATCGTCGACTCGGCGTGCATGCTCGTATCGGGCATCGTCGTCGGGGTCGTGCTCTCGGTCGTCGTCGACGCCTGCTTCTTGCCACACCCAACCGCGGCGAGAGCGAGGGTCAGTGCCAGCATGGCGACCATCGCCACTGCAGAAATCTTCCGCATTCTCTTCCTCTCACCTCCTCCCGATCTCGCCGCGCCGGTTCGGGTGCCGGCAGCGGCCCGGTGTCCCTGTACACTCGTTCATACAAAAACACCCGAGACTGGCTGCGGCCCTGCGCGATGATGGGCTGGAGGTCTCGCGGGGAGTCCGTAGTCCCCTGTCGAAGGCAGGTCGCACCAAACGCGAAGCGCCGAGAAACTAGGGGCGGCCCCTACCGTTGTCAAGCGGACAGCCGCCGCGACGCCTGACCAGGTTCAGCCGCAGAACTCCAAGGGCTCAAATGTCTTGGAGCGCATGGTCGAGGTCGTCGATCAAATCCTCGACATCCTCGATTCCCACCGAAAGCCGCAATAATCCGTCAGCGAAGCCGATCGCCAGCCGGTGTTCGCGGGGCACCGAGGCGTGTGTCATCGAGGCCGGGTGGCACACCAGACTTTCGACGCCGCCCAGGCTCTCGGCCCGGGTGAACAGCCGGAAGCGGTCGAACACGCGGCGCCCTGCCTCCAGCGAGCCGTCCCCCGGAATGAACGACAGCATCCCCCCCGACCCGCATGCCTGGCGTGCGGCCAGCGCGTGCTGGGGATGGGATTTGAGGCCGGGGTAGAGCACCCGCGACACCCCCGGCGCCTGCTCCAAGTGGGCGGCCACGGCGCGCGCGTTCGCCTGGTGGCGCTCCATCCTCACCGTCAGCGTCTTCGTGCCGCGCAGCGCGAGCCAGCAGTCCATCGGCCCCGGGACCGCGCCCGAGGCGTTCTGCAGGAACCGGAGCTGCTCCGCCAGCGCCTCGTCGCTCGTCACCAGCGCTCCGCCCACCATGTCGCTGTGGCCGTTCAGGTACTTGGTGACCGAGTGCAGCACCACGTCGCAACCGAGCTCGAGCGGGCGCTGGAAGTAGGGCGTCATGAACGTGTTGTCCACGACCACCTTCACCCCCGCCTCGTGCGCGCGCTCGCTCACCGCGGCCAGATCGGTGAGCTGCATCATCGGATTGGTGGGCGTCTCGACGAACACGAACCGGGTCTCGGGGCGGATCGCCTCGCCGATTGCGGCCGGATCGGCCGACGGCGCGAACGTGAACTCGATCCCGAACCGCCGGAACACGCGCTCGAACAGCCGGTAGGTGCCGCCGTACAGGTTGTCGCCCGCCACGACGTGGTCGCCGGCCGACAGCGTCTGCATCAGCGTCGTGGTGGCCGCGAGCCCGGACGCGAAGCACAAGCCGAACCGCCCGCCCTCGAGCGAAGCGATGTTGCCTTCGAGCGCGGCGCGGGTGGCGTTGTGCGTGCGCGCGTACTCGAACCCCTTGTTGCGGCCGAGCGCCTCCTGCGCGTAGGTCGACGTCTGGTAGATCGGCACGATCACCGCGCCCGTGGCGGGATCCGGTTGCTGCCCGGCGTGGATCGCGCGCGTCGAGAACCCCGGGGCGCGGCCCGTCCGCGGCGCCGTCACTCGGCCCCCGCGATGAACTGCAGCATGTCGAAGCGCGTGAGGATGCCGATCACGGCGCCGTTCTCGCGCACCAGCACCGCCGGGATCCGCTGCGCCAGGATGCGCGTCACCTGCTCCAGCGGCTGATCGGAGGCGACGATCGGCAGCGGCTCGGACATCAGCGCGTCCACCGGGCGGTCGAGCGCGCTCGAGTCCTGCAGCACCGCCTTCAGCAGCTCGTTGTCGTAGATCGTGCCCACCACCTCGTTGCCGCGGAACACCGGCAGCTGCGTGACGTCGTGCTGCTCCACCAGCGACAGCGCCCGCCGCAGCGGATCGCCGACCTCGAGCCGCAGCAGCCTCGGCAGCGCGCGCGCCTTGGCGTCGATCACGTCGCACGCACGCGTCACCGCCGGATCGAGCAGGTGGTTGTCGCGCATCCAGGCGTCGTTGTGGACCTTGGACAGGTAGCGCTCGCCGGTGTCGGGCAGCAGCACCACGACCAGCGCGTCCTCGGGCAGATCGCGGGCGACCTGGAGCGCGACCCACGCGGCCATGCCGGACGAGCCGCCGACGAAGATCGCGTCCTCGCGCGCCAGTCGGCGCGCCATGTTGAGGCCGTCGCGATCGCTGCACGACATCACGCTGTCGATCGCGTCCCAGTCGAACACCGACGGGATGAAGTCCTCACCCACGCCTTCGATCTTGTAGGTGTGCGCCTCGCCGATCTGGCCCGTGTCCTTGTAGTGCTTGAGGATCGATCCCACCGGGTCGGCGCCGATCACCTGCACCTTGGGGTTGCGGCGCTTGAGGTAGTGCGCGGTGCCGGTGATGGTGCCGCCCGTCCCCATGCCGGCGACGAAGTGCGTGATCTTCCCCGCCGTCTGCTCCCAGATCTCGGGGCCGGTGGTGTTCTCGTGCGCCGCCGGGTTGGCGGGATTGTGGTACTGGTCCATCAGCACCGCGCCCGGGCGCTCCTGCGTGATGCGCCGCGCCACCGAGTAGTAGGACTCGGGCGAATCCGGCTCGACCGCGGTCGGCGACAGCATCACCTCGGCGCCGAACGCCTTGAGCAGGTTCACCTTCTCGCTCGACACCTTGTCCGGCATGCAGAACACCGCGTGATAGCCGCGCACCGCGGCCACCATCGCGAGCCCCATGCCGGTGTTGCCGGACGTGCACTCCACGATCGTGCCGCCCGGCTTCAGCCGCCCGTCGTGCTCGGCCGCCTCCACCATCGCGAGCCCGATCCGGTCCTTCACGCTGCCACCGGGATTGAAGTACTCGAGCTTGGCGAGCACCGGCGCCTTCACACCGCGCGCCGTGCGCTTCAGCCGCACGAGCGGCGTGTGCCCGACGGTGTCGAGCACCGATTCGAAGTACTGGACGCCGTCGAGCACGGAGGGGCGCGGCGGGGCGGAGCGGGCGCGGGTGGCGGGCTGGGTCATGGGGAGCCTCGGAGCCTTGAGCCGACGATGGTTTGTCGGCCGGCGCGCCCGCGAGGGGCCGCGTGCTCTGGGCCGTGTTCCCGACCTTAGGTAGTGGCTACGGGGTCGTCAAGGAACCGCCGGCCGGCAACGCTGTCAAAAAGACAGCGGTGCGGGGGTCGACTCCCGCACCGCTGGGTACTGCCGAATCAGTTGCCTGCTCAGTGCCCGCCCATCATCGTCGAACTGGCCGGCTTGGGCGGCAACGGCGGCATGGTGCCGGTGTAGTGGTGCATGATGTGGGGCGCGTACACGGCGTACGTGAACACCGGGCTCGAGGTGGCCGTGTGGCAGCCACGGCAGGTCTGCTCGGTCACCTGGCGCGGAACCGAGGCGAACGCCTCGTGCTGCGTGCCCATGCCGTGGCAGCTCTCGCACTGCACGTTCGAGAGCCCGGGCGTGGCCGCGGCGCTCTGGAATCCGCCCGACTGCTTGTAGCCGAGCACGTGACACACGATGCAGTCGGGGTTGGCGTCCTTCTTGGCGTCCACCAGTGTTTGCCAGGCGTGCGAGTGCCCGGTGGTCTTCCACTGCGCCGCCTCGGCCTGATGGCAGCGCTCGCACACCTCGGCGCCCAGGTAGTGGTCGGGCGAGGTGTTGATGCGCTGGGCGTCCCGGACCGCCTGCTCCTGCTCGACCTTGCGCATCTTCTCGTTCTGGTTGTCCTCGAAGTTCTTGACCAGCGAGGCGATTTCCTTCTTCTCGCCCACCTCGGGACCGAGGATGAAGGTCTCGTCGTCGCCGGTGGTCATGCGGCCGGCCTTGTCGAGCGTGACGATCGTGCGGCCGATGTACTGGCCCTGCTCGCCGCCGTAGTTGGCGACGGTGTTCTTGATCATCCGGCCCTTCTGGAGCAGCGGCACGTTGCGGCCGACGATCACGGCGTCGACGCCGTCCACCGCGGTCACCAGGTCCTCGCTCTCGACCTTGCCGAGCTGCGACAGCAGCACCACCACGGTCGCGCCCTTCTTGCGCAGTTCGGCGATCGTGCGCTTCGCCGCCGCGGACGGCTCCTCCACGGTCAGCGAATCCTTCGACGGGCCGAGATCGGCGGTGTTGCTGATCAGGCCGAACACGCCCACCTTCGCGCGTCCGATGTTCTTGATCAGGTACGGCTGGACGATCGGCTTCTTGGTCGCCTTGTCGAACAGGTTCGCGCACACGATCGGCAGGTTGCTGCGCTTGACGTGGTACTTGAGGTACGACACCCCGAACTTGAGCTCGCGGTCACCGAGACCCACGGCGTCGGTTCCGATCAGCTTCATGCCGTCCATCAGGAACCAGCCGGAATCGATGTGCAGCGAGTCCTCCGGGAAGAACCCGCCGTCGTCCACGAGCATCACCTGCCCGTAGCTGATCCTGGTGCTGTCGACGAAACTCGCCCGCCGGGCGAGGCCCCCCTTGGGCGTGTGTCAGCCACACGGGCTCGTCTTCCCCTTCACGTCGGTCGTGGAGAGGATGACGAGCTTGTCGGGCTGGAGATTCCCGCCGCGCGAGCCGGAGGCGCCGGCCAGCAGCAGCCAGCACAGCGTCGCGAGCAGTGCGCTGGCGAGGGCCCGAGACAGCAACGACTTCATCGTGGTTCTCCCGGAGTTCGAGTGAGGCGTCGGAGGCGGCCCTGGACCGCGACACGGCAGTCCCGCGAGGGGCAGAGTCTACGGGCCGCTCGCGCGCATGGTCAAGGTTTCGGCAGGCCGATCCCCGTGATTGACAGACCGTTGACCGCACCGCCGGGTTCGGTCACCCACGTTCGCACAGGGGCCCGGCTCGGCCCGCTGATGCGCGGCCGGCGCGCTCAGCCATCGCGACGCGGCCCACCGTGTTCCATCGGCACGGCGGCCGGCACACATGACGTGGTGGAAGGCCACGCGCAGCAGTCCCGCCCCGCGCGGCGCTAGTTCGATCCCGACGCGGCCCCGGCCGCCGGGCCCGGGCTCGCGTTCTTCACCCAGACGCTTCGGCGCGGGGCGCGGACTCCGCGGACGCGGGCGCCGCCGGCGCGGGCGCGCCTCCCAGGCAAGACGCCAGCATCGCCGCCATCGCCGTCCACCGCAGGCTCGTTCGCCGCATGTGCGCTCTCCCCTCGCGGGCGCCGGAGCGCCGCGCGCTCACGCTTCCAGGATGTACTTGCTCAACGGATCGCGGGCCGGCACGGCGCGCTTCGAGCGCGCGTGCACGACGCGCACCTCGAAGCCGTAGCGATCGAGCCCGAAGTGGCGCTCGATGCGTCGCACCAGTCCCTCCACCGTGGCGTCGCTGCGGATCGTGCGGCCGCGCCGCCCCTGTCCGTGCGCGCGCGCCACGCCGGCGTCGAATCCCTCCTGCCACGCGCGCCGCATCAGCCGGTCGAGCGAGCGCGCGTGAGCGCGCTTCAGGCGGCGCAGCGCCTGTGCCTGGGTCATGGGCGGCCTCCTTCCCGACGCCGCGAATCTATCACGCGGGTCCCTTGCCGATGTCCTTCGCCGCCTGCTCGAGCGGCGTCGTCCCGCGCTCGCGGCCCTTCGAGTCGTAGCGTGGCAGCTCCACGTTGGTGGCGGGGGTGCCGGTGTCCTCGAGCCCCATCAGCAGGTCGGCGCGGGCGCGGCGCGCCAGCTCGCTGTAGCGGTCGCGCAGCCGGTCGAGATCCTCGATCGACAGCTGCTCCAGATCGAGCAGCGCCACGTGCGCGCCCTCGAGCGCGCGCACCAGCTCGTTGACCTTGAGGTGCATCGCCTCGCTGTCGCGGTTCTGCGTGTTCTGGATCAGGAACACCATCAGGAACGTGATGATCGTGGTGCCGGTGTTGATCACGAGCTGCCAGGTGTCGCTGTAGTGGAACAGCGGACCGGTCAGCAGCCAGGCCACGATCACGAGCGACGCGATCATGAACGCGTGGCTCGATCCGGTGTAGCGCGCGGCCACGCGTGAGAAGCGGCCGAACCACGAATCGCGGTAGTCGTCCACGGTTCCTCCTATCGAAGCGACCGCTGGGCTGGCGCCCGCATGAGCCGGGCAGTAGGCTGCCCGGCCGGAGGCGCACATGGACTATGACACCCTGACCGAGACCGAGTGGGAGCGCGTTGGCCACGTCTGGGACCTGCTCGAGGACGGCAACGTCGAGCGGGCCCGGCTCGAGCTGGATGCGCTGCTGCGCTCGCGTCCCGGCCACCCGGACCTTCGCATCGTGAACGCCGCAGTGTCCATGGACGAGGACGAGCCGCGCCGCGCGTTGGAGGCGCTGGACGGCGCCGAGCGCAGCGCCGATCCGGCGCTGTTCTTCCACCTGCGGGCGCTCGCCCACTACGAGCTGGCGGAGCTCGAGCCGGCGCGCGACGACGCGCTGCGCGCGCTCGCCATCTATCCCGAGCTGGCGGAATCGCACGACCTGCTGGCGCGCATCTACGAGCACCTGGGCGAGCCCGGGGCGGCCGAGGAGCACGCCGAGGAGGCGCAGCAGCTCGATCCCGACAACTTCCCGCCGCCGCTCGAGGTGGACGACGCCGCGTTCGACGCCACCGTGCAGGCGAGCCTCGCCCAGCTGCCGGCCGAGGTGCGCAAGCCCCTGGACGAGATTCCGGTGATCGTCGAGCCGCTGCCGTCGCGCGAGCTGCTGTCGGGCGAGGATCCGCTGTCGCCCGACCTGCTCGGGCTGTTCGTGGGGCGCGACCTGCTCGCGCGCCGGCACGACGACCTGCCCGGCGCGCCGGGCGCGATCTACCTGTTCCGCCGCAACCTGCTGCGCGTGTGCCGCGACCTGGACGAGCTGAAGCGCGAGATCCGCATCACGGTGCAGCACGAGGTCGGCCACCTGCTGGGGCTCGACGAGGACGATCTCGAGCAGTGGGGGCTCGGGTGAACAGGGCGTTCCTGGTGGCGGTGCTGGCCGCGCTGGTGGTGATCAGCGCGTGGTGGCAGCTCGCCGAAATGCGGGCGCGCGACGAGCATGCGCGCGCCCAGGCGCTGCGGGCGCGCATCCAGCAGCTGCTCGAGCACCCGGCGGCAGCGGATTCGGCGCAGCAGCGCCGCGAGCACGTCGTGCTCGAGGACCTGGCGCACCATCCGGAGCTGATCCCGCTCAAGGCGGTCTCGGGCGGCACGATGCGATTCGTGCCGGCCGAGTGCCGGGTGCTCGAGCCGAGCTGGGTGTACGGCTACTACGAGGACGGTCACATCGCGGGAGTCGGGCTGTTCGAGTTCCATCGCCAGCCGGGCGGCGGGTTCACCTGGACCCGGATCGCCGCGGCCGAGCTGTAGCGCGCGCGGCCGCGACGCGCGCGGCGGCGATCGCGCGCTACTCGACGATCACCTTTCCCTTGTACATGTCCATCGGGCACGCGTAGCGGATCGTGCGCGCGGAGTCGGTGGGGATCGGGATCGCCACCGGCTTGCCGAGCGGCAGATCGTAACCGCGGCCGAGCGTTGCGAACTCGGCGCGCGTGGCGCAGGTCGCGTCGGTGCGGCGCGTGACGACGAGCGTGAGCGGCGCCCCGCGGCGCACGTGCACCGTCGCCGGCACGAACCCGTCCTCGGTGACATCCACCGCCACCCGGCCGGACACCGGGCGGCTGCAGCCGGCGCCGAGCGCCAGCAGCGCCGCCAGCAACAGCGATTCAAACAGAGCCATCGATCCGTTCTCCCCCGGATGAGCGGACTATCGTAGGCACGTGCCGCATGCAGGCACCATACCGATCATGTTCACGATG
>DASSIN010000086.1:0-11605 GCA_035691845.1 Candidatus Eiseniibacteriota bacterium
GCCGGCGCGCGAGCCGCGGCGGCGATAGCGCCCGCCGGTCGGCAGCGCCGCCCCGCGTGCGGTGCGCCCGCAGGCTGTGCGATGGTCAGCGGATGAGCCGCACGGCATCGATCGCGCGCGCAACGGCGCGCGCGGGGCTGATCGCGCTCGTGCTCGCGTGCGCGGCACGGCCGGCGCGCGCGGCGAGCATGATCGGCGACTCGCTCGCGCCCGCCGTGCCCGACGCCGGGGGCTGGCGCGAATCGGTGTGGGGCGAGATGCGCGCCACCTGGCCCGCCGCCAGGCGCCAGGACGGCAGCGCCAGCGGCCTCGCCTCCCGGCTCGCGCTGATGCGACTCGGCTACCGCGCCGCATGGCGTCGGGGGCCGATCGGCGCGGCCGCCGGCGCGCGCATCGAACGCGCGGAGATCGAGGATCGCAGCCTGGGCGAGGTCCAGGTCGACGCGCCCGATTTCCTGTCCGCGCTCGATTTCGCCTGGCTCGAGTTCCGCCGCCCGGTGTGGGCCGTGCGGCTCGGCATCGTGCCGGTTCCGGTCGGGCTCGCGAACCTGGACACCGATCCCCTGCACGCATTGACCTCGCGCCCGCCCGAGGTGGAGCGGTTCGTGGTGCCCACGGTGTGGAGCGTGCCGGGGCTGATGCTGCTCGGCCATTCCCGCGGGATCAGCTGGTGCACGGGCGTCGCGCTGGGATTGGACGTCGCCGGGATGAGCGTCCCCGAGGGCCTGCGCGAAGCGCGCCCGCGGCCGGAGACGCCGGCGGAACACGCGGCGGTGGTGGGGCGACTCGACGTGGACGTGCGCGGGCTCGTGCTCGGCTTCAGCGGCTACCGCGGCGATTCCTGGCAGCTCTCGGGCCCGGCGCCGATCGTGGGGGGCGCGCTGCAGGCGCCGATCACGCTGATCGAGGAGCATGCCACGCTGCGCTGGCGTCACCTGGACGCGCGTGCCCTGTACGTCGCCGGCACGCTGGGCCAGGCGCCGCGGGTGTCGGACGCGCTCGGGCTCGAAAACGGCCGGCGCCTCGGGCGCCAGCTGTTCGGTGGCGCCGTCGAGGCGGGCGATACGATCCCGTTCGCGTGGATCCGGCACACCGGCACCCTCGAGCCCGCGCTGCGTTACGAGGAGTGGGACACCCAGAACGACGTGGCGCCGCCCGGGTTCGAGGATCCGGCGTTCCATCACACGGCGCTGACGGCGGCGCTGGCCATCTCGCCCATCGCGAGATTCGCCGTCCGCGCGGACTACGAGTGGCGTCGCAACGAAACGCGCACCGAGACAAATCGCATGAACCTGTCGCTGGCGTTCGGATTCTGAAAGGGGGCACGAACCGGACGCGTCCGGCACGCCGCGGCGGCGGAACATTCCAGGACCGCGCGATTCCGGCACACACAGGCCCTTGGGTTAGGCTCATGCCCGGACGGTTGCCTCACCGTCCGGCGGCCCCCGCGGAGGATTCATGAATCGGTCTCGAATGGCATCCGCCCTCGCGCTCGCGACGGCCGGCGCGCTGGCGGTGGTGTTCGGCTGCTCGAAGAACGACAAGACGCCCCTGGCGCCGGGCGGCAACGACTCCACCTTCACCATCACCGCCACGGCCGGCGCGGGCGGCAGCATCGTGCCGAGCGGCGCGGTGGTCGTGCACCGCGATTCCAGCAAGACGTTCCACGTCGCGGCCGACGCGGGACTGTCGATCGTGTCCGTGCTGGTGGACAACGTGAACGTCGGCGCCGACAGCGTGTACACGTTCAACAGCGTCACCGCGAACCACACGATCGCGGCCACGTTCTCGGGCGGGGTGGCGGAGGTGTTCGACTCGGGCGTGCTCGGCAGCGGCGGCTCGTACAAGCACGTGTTCCCGAACGCGGGCTCGAGCCCCTACTACTGCCAGCTCCACCCCACGCTGATGACGGGCACCGTCAACGTGTCGGCCGCCGGCAGCGATTCGGCGGTCGTGACGGTTTCGAACTTCTCGTTCAGCCCCGCCACGGTCACGATCAAACCCGGCGGCTACGTGCGCTGGGCGTTCAATTCCACGCACACCGCGACCTCGGGCACGCCGCCGGTGAACGGCACGGCGATGAAGATGCCGCACATGTGAGATCGCGCGGCCCCGCCGCACGACCCTCGAGCATCGAACGACGCCGCCGGCCCCCGGGCAGGCGGCGTCGGTGCGTCGCCCTCGATTCCGCCGGCCCCGACCGCGCGGCGCATGGCTGCGGCGCCGGCGCAGGCGATGTGGCGCACGCGCCACACGCGCCCCGGCGGCCGCCGCGGCCGCTCGGGCCAATCCCTTGCGGCACATGGAGCTGCCCCGGAGCCAAGCGGTGGCACAGGCCCTGCAATGCTCGGGGTCGTTCGCAACGCTGTCTGTCTCGAAGGTCCGCACGGAGGAAGCCATGAAGCTTCGCGCCTTGATCTCCCGAGGCATCCCCACCCTGCTCGCCGCGGCGCTGGCCGTGGCGTCGGCGGCCCCGGCCGCGCAGGCGGACCGCCACGACGTGCGGTTCAAGGGGCCCTCGTACAACTCGGGTGGTGGCTGGCACGGCGGCGGCTACCGCGGATACCGCGGCGGCTGGGGGCACCCGGTGTTCGTGCGCGAGCACTCGGGCGTCGGCCCGGCCATCGGTGGGTTCATCGGCGGGCTGGTGCTCGGCTCGGTGCTCACCCACGCCAACGACAACTACTACCCGCCGCCTCCGCCGGTCGTGTACCGCGAGCGCGTGGTGGCGCCGGCGTACCGCTACTACGACCCGTACTGCGGGTCCGAGTTCTCGTCGCTCGACGCGTATCGCGACCACGCGTACCGCGCCCGCCACCCACTGGTCGCGCGCGTGATCGACGTGCGCACCGGCGACTGCGTGGACACGTACTGCTGGCACGACGGCGGCTGGCGCAGCGGCTACGGCCCGGACTACGACTGCCGTCAGTACCGCGACGATCGCGGCTACGGTGACGACCACGGCTGGCGCGACGACCGCGGCGACGACGACGACGACGATCAGCAATGAGTGTGTGAGTCCGGCACGGCGCGGCTGGAGACGGGGAGCGTCCAGGGCTGCGCAGGGGACTCACCGATCGAGCGGGCGGCGCAAGCCGCCCGTTCGCATTTCCCGGCGGGACTGGCTCGCGGCCGCCGGCTCGAGCGGCGACCGGATCAGGCGGCCAGGTGTCGCCCCGGCTCGACCTGCGTCTCCTCGGGGCGCAGCACGCGCACCACTTCCTCGTCCGCCGGCATCGGCTGCCACCACTCGCCCGGCTCCTCGGGCGGGCTCGTGCCGTCCGGCCGCGCCAGCACGCGGCACACCGGGCGGCGCAGGTCGTCGGGGTTGGGGCTCACCGCCAGCACCACGTGCTGCGAGCGCGTGACCAGCACCGAGCCCGCGGGGTAGAGCCCGACCGTGCGCACCAGCGCCCACAGCACCGCCGGGTCGAACTGCACGCGCCCGGGGCCGAGCAGGATCTGCAGCGCCTCGAACGGCGATCGCGCGCGCTTGGCGTACACGCGATGCGCGGTCATGGCGTCGAAGCAGTCGGCCACGGCGACGATGCGCGACATCACCGCCTGCCCCCACTCCACGCTCACGTCGGGGTAGCCGGTGCGGTCGAAGTTCATGTGGTGCTCGAGGCACACGCGCGCGGAATCGAGCAGCAGCGGCGACAGCCCCGTCATGCGGAACATCATCGTCACGCCTTCCAGCGGATGCCGCCGGATGCTCGCCCACTCGGCCTCGTTCAGCGCCCCCGGCTTGCGCAGCACCTCGCCCGGCACGGTCAGCTTGCCGATGTCGTGCAGCAGCCCCGCCACGCCGAGGTCGGCCAGCGTCTGGCGCTCGAACCCCAGCGCCTGCCCCATGCTGATCGACAGCACGCTCACGTTCACGCAGTGCGCGTAGGTGTACTCGTCGTGGTCCTTGAGCGCGGTGAGCCCGACGATCGAGTACTCGTTGCGCATGATGCTGTCCACCACCGGCTGCACCAGCCGCTTGGCCTGGCGCAGGTCGGGCCGGCCGGTCTGCGCGGCGCGCACCACGATCTTCTTGGTGCCGAGCACCGCGCGCCAGAACACGCGCCGCGCGCGCCCGCGCTCGCCCTCGCCGTCGTGCTCCTCGAGCCGCTGGCTCACGTCGTCCGCGTCCACCTCGGAGCGCGGCACGAGCTGCACGTGCTCGATGCTGGCCTCGGACACGGCCGCGGACAGGTGCTCGGCCAGCAGCGGATCCTCGGCCGCCTTGAACAGCTGCAGGAAGCGCTCGAGCTCGGCCGGCGTCACCCCGTTCAGCAGCCGGATGCCGCCGATCGAGCGGCGCTCGAATTCCGCCATCAGCCCGTGCACCACCGGCAGCAGCGCGGCCTGCGCCTTGATGCGCGCGCCGTTCAGGTAGAAGTGGTCCGCCACCGCCACCAGCGCCAGCTCGGGCTCCTCGTCCATGCCGTGCTGGATCAGCGTCATCGCGTCCTGGAGCTGCCGCTGGAACGCCTGATTGGTGACGTCGTGCGTGCGCGCGGTGCGCAACAGCGCCGACAGCCGCACCAGCAGCTGCGGCCCGAGGATGCCGAGCACCTCGGCGGCGCGATCCTCGGCGGCGCGCTCGGCCGCCACGCGCGCGTCGCGCGCGGCCGCGTCGGGACGGAGGTCGTCAGCCACGCGCATCCTCCCCCAGCGCGGCCAGCGCCTCCTCGCATGCGCGCTTGACGGGCGTGCGGCGCGACTGCGCGCCACGCTGCAGCACGGCGCGCGCCAGCGGGGTGCCGATGCGCGCCACGCAGCGCGCGATCGCCTGGCGCTGCACCTCGGCCAGGCGCGAGAACCAGTTGCCGCGATACAGCTCCTGCTCCAGCTCGGGCAGCTCGTCGTCGGTCGCGGTGGCGCCGAGCGTGCTCCAGATCGCGCGGCGCTCCTCGATCGGCCGCGTCTCGAACGCGGGATCGCGCATCAGCACCATCATGCGCCGCGCCACCGCCTCGTCGCGCGCCAGGGACAGCTGGTGCAGCACGGCCCGGAACAGCCGCGGATCCGAGGCGTCGTCCAGCATCGCGATCAGCAGCGGGCGCGCCTGCTGCGGACTCACTTGCCCGAGCGCGGCCACCACCTCGTAGCGCACGCGCGGTTCGGGATGCCGGGCGGCCGTCTGCAGCAGCCCCACCACCGCATCGCCGCCGATGCAGCCCAGGATGTGCACGACGTTGCGCACCATGTACCAGCGCGGATCGGCGAGCCACGGGGCGAGTCGCTCGGGCTCGTGGCGGCACATGCGGGTGATGGCCTCGACCAGCTCGCGGCGCACGCGGCGCTGCTGGCTCTCGGCCAGCAGCAGGTTCAGCCAGTCGAGCCCGGGCGGCCCGACCTGGTGCGCGAACCCGACCAGCGCGGGCACGGCGTCCGGCCCGTGCTGATCGAGCTGCTGCACCACGCCCGTCACCGAGATCGGCTGCAGCAGCTCCTGCGCGAAGCTCTCGACCGACCAGCCCGGGCACTGCTCCAGCAGCCGCATGCACACGCCCGCCTCGTCCCAGCGGTTCTCGTGGATCGCCAGCCGCAGCACGCGCGGCAGGAACCGCCCCAGCTCCGTGCGCTCCGGCGGTCCGGCGCCGGACGCGAGGTACGCGTGCGCCACCGCCACCGCCGCCGTCACCACCGGCACCGCGTGCTCGGCCTCCAGCTCCTGGCGCAGGCGCGCGACCTCGCTGGGGCCGAGCGCGTCCAGCTCCTCGAACGCCGCCGCCACCTCGACCGCCAGATCGCCCGTGTTCCAGTCGTCCGAACGGCCACCGCCGGCGCCCTGCGCGGGCGGTGTCTCCGACTCCGATTCCGCCGTCGGCGTGGGCCACGGCACGAGCGTGGACTCGTCCACCGGCTGCCCGCCGGCGCCGACGTCGCCCTCGATCGGCACGTAGTCCACGTCCACGTGCGCGAGCTGCGCCTCCCACAGCAGCGTGACCAGATCGTCCTCGCCCCCCGTCTGCCCGGTGACGAGCAGCACCGCGTCGAGCACCGCGTCCAGCTCGCGCGCCTCGATGCCGGGCGACAGCGTGAGCGCGTGGATGCCGTCGCGGTAGAACGGCAGCGCCAGGTTGTCGTCGCGCGACTTGGCCGCGTACAGCGACACCTCCTCGCAACGCACGTCGTCGGACTGGAACCGCAGCACGAGCGTCCCGTGCTCGGCCAGCAGGCGGGTGAGCGCGGCGAACAGCTCGTCGCGGAATTTCGCGACGGTGGGGTTGCCGGCGTCGTAGAGACGACAGGTCTTGAGCGTGCGCGCGAGCTGGCCCACCCACGCGCCGGCCGCGCGCGCGCGCGCGTCCTGCTCGGGGGTGCGCTCGGCGACTCCCGTCTCCTCGGCACGCGCCGTGTCGCTCATGAGGACCCGTCTCCCTGGGCCGAACTGGGTGGGGGTGACGGCCTGGGTATCGGCCCACGGGCGCTCCGCCTTGACCGCCGGGCAATCTGCAACCCATGCCCCGCTGGGGCCGTAGTCCGGTACGTTCGGGCGCTCGGCCTTGACCGCACGGCCGTGACGCCGGAAGGCTGCAGGGTCCGCCCCATCCGCCTCACCCCTTGCGAGGAGTCCGTCGTGACGTCGAGATCCCGCCCCCTGCCCGCTGCGCTCGCTTTCGCGATCGCCACGTTCGCCGCCGTGACCGCCGCCCACCCGGCCCGCGCGCTCGAGGAATGCCGGCTGATGCGCGAGCCGGACATCCAGGGCAACACCATCGTGTTCGCATACGCCGGCGATCTGTGGAGGGTGGGCCGCACGGGCGGCGTGGCCGAGCGGCTCACGTCGCACGAAGGCGTCGAGCAGTTCCCGAAGCTCTCCCCCGACGGCAGGACGGTGGCGTTCACGGCCGAGTACGACGGCAACGTCGACGCCTACACGATGCCGGTCGAAGGCGGCGAGCCCACGCGACTCACCTGGCATCCGTCGCCCGATCAGGTGGCGGCGTGGTATCCGGACGGCAAGTCGATCCTGATCCGCTCCTCGCGCGCCTCCTCGATCCAGCGCTTCACGCGGTTCTTCAGGATCCCGGCCACCGGCGGATTCGAGCAGATGCTGCCGCTGCCGACCGCCGGCTACGCCAGTTTCTCGCCCGACGGGCGGCTGCTGGCGTTCGTGTCGCCCGCCTACGACAACCGCACGTGGAAGCGCTACAAGGGCGGCAACGCGCCCGACATCTGGGTGTACGACTTCACCAAGAACGTGTCGCAGAAGATCACCGACTGGGACGGCGCCGACGAGTGGCCGATGTGGCACGGCCACACCATCTACTACTGCTCCGACCAGGGCGGACGCACCGCCAACATCTGGGCGTACGACTTCGACAAGAAGGAGCGCCGCCAGGTCACGCACTTCAACAACTACGACGTGAAGTGGCCGAGCGCGGGCAGCGACGCGATGGTGCTCGAGAACGGCGGCTACCTGTGGGTGATGGACCTGCCGTCCGAGGAGCTGCACCAGATCCACGTGCAGGTGCCGGACGACAAGCCCGCCACGCGCCCCGAGTACCGCAACGTCGCCAACTGGATCGAGAACGTGGACCTGTCGCCGTCCGGCAAGCGCGCGGTGGTGTGCGCGCGCGGCGAGCTGTTCACCGTGCCGGCCGAGAAGGGCGACGTGCGCAACCTGACGCAGACGCCGGGCGTGCGCGAGCGCAATCCCAAGTGGTCGCCCGACGGGCGCTGGATCTCGTTCCTGTCGGACGCGGGCGGCGAGTACGAGCTGCACGTGATCGGCGCCGACGGCGAGTCGCCCGACCGCCAGCTCACGCACGGCGGCGGCACGTTCCGCTACGTTCCGATCTGGTCTCCGGATTCGAACAAGCTGCTGTTCTCCGACAAGACGCGCACGCTGTGGTGGTGCGACGCGGCCAGCGGGAAGCTGACGAAGATCGACCACAGCGACTTCGGCGAGATCCTGGACTACACGTGGTCCGGCGATTCGCGCTGGATCGCGTACACGCGCCCCGAGCCCAACAACTTCGGCCGGATCGTGCTGTACTCGCTCGATCAGGCGCGCGTGATCCCGGTGTCCGACGGCATGACGGACGACTTCAATCCCAGCTTCGATCCGCAGGGCCGCTGGCTGTGGTTCGTGTCGCGCCGCGCGGTGGACCTGCCGGCGTTCGAGTTCGAATACAACTATCCCTACGCCAACACCGACCGCATCGAGGTGGCCTCGCTGCGCGACACGGTGATGTCGCCGATCCAGCCGGAGAGCGACGAGGAGAGCGGGGCGTCGGACGAAGGCGCGGGCGGCGCGGCTGGCGGCGCGGGCAAGGCGTCCAAGGCGAAGAGCGAACCACGCTGGGTGGTGCAGACCGACGGGCTCGATCAGCGCGTGGCGCAGATGCCGATGCCGCCCGGCCGCTACGGCAGCCTGCACGCGTTCGGCGACCGCATCCTGTACGTGTCGCTGCACGATCCCGATCCCTCGGGCCAGCAGAAGGGCGACGTGCACGCCTGGGACTTCAAGAAGCGCAAGGACCACACCGTGATCGCCGACGTCCAGCCCGATTTCGCGTGCGCGGGCGACGGCGGCAAGGTGTTGTATCAGGGCGACGACAACGTGTTCGGGATCGTCGAGACCGGCGAGGAGGGCGGGCACAAGGTCGGCGACGGCAAGATCGCTACCGGCACGCTGATGGCGCTGGTCGATCCGCGCCAGGAGTGGAAGCAGATGTTCAACGAGGCGTGGCGGCTGGAGCGCGACTTCTACTACGACCCGGCCATGGGCGGGCTGGACTGGAAGGCGGTGGGCGACCGCTACCGCCAGCTCGTGCCATACGTCGCGCACCGCGCGGACTTGAACTACATCCTGGGCGAGCTGATCGGCGAGCTGTCCACATCGCACGCCTACGTCGGCGGCGGCGACGTGCCGCGCGCGCCGCAGGTGGACGTCGGCCTGCTCGGCGCCGACTACACGCTGGACGCCGCCAGCGGCCGCTATCGGTTCGGCCGCATCTACCGCGAGCGCGACTGGAACGGCGACGTCGAGGCCCCGCTCGGCGTGCCGGGCGTCAACGTGCGCGAGGGCGACTACCTGCTGGCCGTCAACGGACGCCCGCTGCGCGCCCCCACCAATCTGTACGCCGCGTTCACCGGCACCGCCAACCACCTCACGCGCATCTCGGTCGGACGCAGCGCCGCCGACGCGCATCCACGCGTGTACACGGTGAAGCCGATCACGAACGAGGCCTCGCTGCGCTACGTGGCGTGGGTATCCGACAACCGCGCCAAGGTGGCGGCGGCCACGCACGGGAAGATCGCCTACATCCACGTGCCGAACACCGCCCAGGGCGGCATCCAGGAGTTCACCCGCCAGTACTATCCGCAGGTGGACAAGGAAGGCATCATCGTGGACGAGCGCTTCAACAGCGGCGGGTTCATCCCCGACTTCTTCATCGAGCGCCTCGGCCGCACCACCAAGTCGTACTGGGCCACGCGCGACGGCGCCGACTTCCGCACCCCGCCGACCGCGATCGACGGACCGAAATGCATCCTCGCCAATCACTACGCCGGCTCGGGCGGCGACGCGTTCCCGTACTACTTCCGCGAGGCCGGGCTCGGGCCGATCATCGGCACGCGAACGTGGGGCGGGCTCGTGGGCATCAGCCACAGCCTGCCGCTGGTGGACGGCGGCGCGGTGACGATGCCCGACTTCGGGTTCTGGAACCTGAAGGGCCAGTGGGACGTCGAGAACCACGGCGTGGATCCCGACATCGAGGTGGAGAACACGCCCGATGCCATGGTGGACGGCCACGACCCGCAGCTCGAGCGCGCGATCGCGTACTGCGAGGAGGAGCTGCAGAAGCATCCGTACGCGAAGCCGGCGCGGCCCAAGTACAAGACCCAGCTGCCCTGATCGAGACGGACACGCGACGCCCCGGCGGAATATTTCGCCGGGGCGCCGTCGTTTCGCCGCGCGGGCGGCGTCAGCGCGTGGGCCGGCCCTGCATCCCGCCCGCGTGCCAGCGCGATTCCGGCATCGCGATCGAGTTGGGCGCGTTGGGCTCGGCGCCCCGGTCCACGCCGATGCCCAGCCGCTCGACCAGCTCGCCGCCGAGCCAGCCGCCGACCAGCGCCAGCGCCAGCGCGATCCACGACAGCGCGAGCGTCGCGCGCGTGGCCTGGTGCGCGGGATCGCCGTGGCGCACGAACGCGGTGATCGCGAACAGCGCCACCACGCACACGTTGACGACGCCGTGCCACGCGCCGATCGCCCTGGCGCGCGTGCCGCGCGGGACGCCGAGCCAATCCCACAGTCCGAACACGGCCGCCACCAGCCCGCCGATCACGCCCGCCACCACGTTCCAGTACGCGATGGCCGCAAACGTCATGTCGTGGCGCGCGAGATCGAATGCGTCGAACAGCACCGAGATCGCGAGCAGGCCGAGTGGGAACACGATCAGCATCGGGTGCACGTGATGGCCGAGAATCCGGGCAGGTTTCATGGCGTGATCCTTTCGGTCGAGCGCGGCCCCGGTGCCGGCGGCACGGAACGAACGGCCGGATGTGCGGCGCCGCGCGCGGCGGGCGCGGACGCGCGCCTCGATTTCAACCGCTGCTGTTTTCGATGGAGCGCGCGTCGGCGCGACGCCCGGCTCGCACATGGGGCCGGTGCGAGCGTGATGGGGCGCGCGTTCAAGCCCAGCATGCGGGCCGACGGGGCGTGAGGTCGCGGTCACGGCCGGCGGCGGCCGACCCGCCCGCGGAATCCGGCCGCGCGTCGGGCATCTAACAAGTCTGGGACAGCGATCCCGTGGCCGAGCGCCGCAACGATGACAACGACGCCTCACGGCTGCTCATAGACGAAAGGACTCCCGTCATGCTGTGGACCATCTTCGTCATTCTGCTCGTGCTGTGGCTGATCGGAATGGTGAGCTCGTACACGATGGGCGGCTTCATCCACATCCTGCTGCTGCTCGCGATCGCGATCGTGCTCATCCGCGTGATCCAGGGGCGGCGGCCGGTGTGATGGGCGGCGCGCGCACGCTCGGGGTGGTGGGCCTCGCGCTGGTGCTGGTCGGCGTGCTCGCGTTGGTCGTGCCGGGCATCACGTATCAGCGCGAGCGCCACACGCTCGACCTCGGTCCGATCCACGCCACCGCCGAGCACCGCGAGACCTACCCGGTGCCGCGCACGCTGGCGGTGATCGCGATCGGCGTGGGCGCGGGCCTCGCGATCGCCGGCCTGCGCCGGGCGTGACGCGCGCGGCGTGATGGAGCCCGCGGAGTCCCTCCGCGGGCTCGCGCGTGCCCGGCGAAGGTCCCGCGCCGGCGACTCCGGCCGGCGGGGGCGGCGCGCCGGCGGGCTCTGCTAACCTGCGCCGATGCGCTTCGCCCCGCTGGCGCTGGCGGTGATCCTCGGGCTCGTGCTGTTCACGGGCCTGTCGGACACGGGGCTGCTGGACGTGCGCGAGGCGCGCGACGCGGCCGTCGCGCGCGAGCTGATCGAGCGCCGCGAAGTGCTGACGCCGCTGTACGCCGGCGACCCGTTGTGGGAAAAGCCGACGCCCGCATACGCGCTCGAGGTGCTGGCGCGCTTCGCCGGCAGCTCGCCGCGGCGCTCGCGCCTGCAGCGCGCGCTGCTCGCCACGCTGCTCGTGCTG
>DASSIN010000087.1:0-21049 GCA_035691845.1 Candidatus Eiseniibacteriota bacterium
GTGCGCGCCGGCGGCGACGTGCGCCTTGAGCCGCGCCTCGCACGCGGGGCACCCCGCCGCGTGCGCGAGCGCCCACTCGCGTTCGTCCCCGCGCATCAGCCCCAGCGCCAGATCCGCGCAACGCGCATCGTCGAGGTGGGACTGCCGCGCTCCGTCAGCCACGCTCATCGTGCGGCCCTCCGTCACGTTCATCGCCGTCCCGCGCGAATTCCTCGGCGAACGCACGCCACAGCTCCACGAAGCAGCCCGTGCGCGCCTCCGCGTCGCGATGCCCCTTGCCGGTCATGCACTGGCACAGCGCCGTGCGGGCGCGCTGCACCAGCACGTCCACGTGGGCCGGCTTCAACCCGAGCCCGGCCGCGATCTCGCGGCTCGGCCGCTCGAGGTACACGCGCGCGAACCACACCCGGCGCGCGCGCGCGCCCAGTCCGCACACGCACTCGCGCAGCGCCCCCGCGAACTCGCGCGCCGCGGTCACGTCCTCCGGCCGCGCCACGTCCTCGCACCTGGTCGCGAGCGCCGCGTCCCATGCCGCGGCGTTCTCGGGGGCCGGCGCCTGCCGCCCGCGCCGGCGCGCCAGATCCACCAGCGCGTGCCGCGCCACGCGCGACACGTAGCCCGCGACCTCGTGCTCGGCCCGGCCGGCCGGGTCCCACGCTCCTTCTTCGGCGCGGACCATGAGTTCTAACGCCTTCTGGGACGCCAGGTCCTCCAGGTCCTCGGCCGCGACCGGCGCGATCCGGCCCGCCTGGGCGCGCAACGACGCGTACAGCGCGGCGTGCACGATCGGCCACAGCCGCGAGCGCGGCCGCTCGCGCCCGCCCGCGGGGGCGGCGCGCAACTCGCACACCGCCAGGCACAGGGCGGCCGGCCAATGGAGCGAAGGCGGGGTGTCGGGGGCCATTCACATGAGCGTACCGGCTGGGCCCGTCGGCGCGGAAGGGGGTGCCGGACGCGGGGCCGGACAGGCGCCGGGGCCGCCTACGCCAGGTTGTGGAACACCCGCTGGACGTCGTCGTCCTGCTCGAGCTGATCCACCATCTCGAGCACGGCGGTGGCCTGTGGCTCGGGCAGCGTCACCGGCGTGCTGGCGATGTACTCGGACTCGGCCGAGATCGGCGTGATGCCGCGCTCCTCCAGCGCCTTCTGGAGCCGGCCGAAGTCCGCGAACGCGCAGCGCGCGACCAGCACCGGCTCGCCCTTGTCGCCCGCGCTCTCGCCCATCTCCTCGAGTCCGTGGTCGATCAGGTCCAGCTCCAGCGCGTCGGCGTCGAGGCCGGCCGGGTTCAGGCGGAACACGCCCATGCGCTTGAACTGGAATCCCACGCTGCCCGTCGTCGCCAGGTTGCCGCCGCCCTTGTGGAAGTGCGAGCGCACGTTGGCGACGGTGCGGGTCGGATTGTCGGTCGCCGCCTCGACCAGCACCGCCACGCCGTGCGGGCCGTAGCCCTCGTACAGGATCTGCTCGTAGTCGGTGGCGTTCTGGCCGGAGGCGCGCTTGATCGCCGCCTCGACCTTGTCCTTCGGCATGTTGACCGCGCGCGCGTTCTGGATCACGCGGCGCAGCGCCGGATTGTTGTCGGGGTTCGGCCCGGCCGCCTTGACGGCGATGGTGATTTCCTTGCCGATGCGCGCGAACGCCTTGGACATGCGGTCCCAGCGCGCGAACATCGTCGCCTTGCGTGTCTCGAAGATGCGTCCCATGCGGAATCCCGTCTGTCCCGAGCCGTGGCGGGCCGTCGACGCCGGTCGGAACCGGGCGAGTATAGCCGAGCCGCCACCGGGATTCAGGCCGGCGGCGGCTCGTGGACGTGGACGTCAGTAGCCGACGAACACGTATGCTTGGATCTGGTCCACGCGCGGTCCCTGGACGTTGTCGTGGATCCGGTTGTACTCCAGCACCAGCTTCGCGTTCGGGTTCACGTAGTACGCCACGTTCCCGGTGAGCTGGGTCAGATCCGCCTCCGGGAACGCCGTCACGCCCTCGAAGTCGAACTTCGGATGGTGCTGCAGCTCATAGCGTGCCGTGGCGGCCCAGCGGTCACTCGGTCCGAACAGCAGGCCCGAGTCGAGCAGCGCCGTCTCCTGCTTCTCGAACTGGCTGAAGTCGGCGTCGGCGAAGTGCTCGTAGGTGAAGCCCGGGATCACCCACCAGCCCTTGCCGTTCAGGAACGCGTTGACGTCCACCTGCAGGTGCTGGGCGGAGCGTTTGTCCGGGCGCCGCGGATCCTGCTGGTCCACGAACACCCGCGCGCTGGCCAATTGCCCGTGCACCACGTCGCGCGTCACGAACGCGTACAGGTCCTCGAAATTGTTGAGCGATTTGTCGGTCGGCTTGCCGATCGTGCGGTCGCTGTTGATGACGCCGCCGGCCCACGTCCAGCCGGACTGCCGGCCGTTCAGCTCCACGCCCAGGCCGCCGAGCGTGATCGGCGACAGGTAGTGCGTCAGCGTCATGCGGCGGGAGTCCGCCAGGTACAGGATGTCGGCGTCGTACACGCCGACGCGCATGTTCATCCGGCCGTCGTGCACGAGGTCGTCGAACTGCACGAACGCCTGACCGCTGGTGAGCGGCAGGTCGACGCCCTCGAAGCTGTTGTCGAACCGGAACGTCACCTCCGGCGCCAGCGTGCCGGCCGAGTGGAACTCGACGTCGTTCTGCTGGAACGTGCTGGTGGTGAACGTCGACCGGCCCCCGGTGGAGTCGATGGCATCGGTGCGCGTGTACGCGTATCCCACGTTGCCGAGCAGCGACAGCGGGAACGTGGTGCTCTCCCACGGTGATTCGCCCTTGGCCCCCGGCAGCCGGTAGCCGTTCTGCTTGAACGCCATGCCGAATGCGTTCAGCCGCGGGAAGGCGTAGTGGCACTGCGTGCACTGGAAGCTGTACTTGCGCGCGAACAGCGGAAGCGTGGCGGCGGGGGGCGGACTGCACCACCGCACGCCGAGCGCGACGAGAGGCGCGAGAACGACGACCAGACGAAGCCAGCGAATCACGGTTTCCTCCTGTGGGGGCCGGGAGCGAGCTACTTCGCCGTCACTTCTTCGCCAGCGACACGATGTACGTCACGAGAGCCCTGCGCTGTGTCGGCGTGAGGGGGAACTTGGCCATGAACGTCCCCGGCCGGACCGCGGAGGGGTCCGCGAGCCAGTGGTCGAGGAATTCGGGGCTGTGCAACTTGGACTCGTTCACGAGATCCGGGAACTGCGGCTTGCCGCCCTTGCCGTGAATGGCGTGGCACGCGCCGCAGTTGAAGTCCGCGAACAGCCGCTCGCCGTTGGCCGAGTCGGCCGCCGGCACGGGCCGCTTCACGCTCTCCAGGTACTGGATCACCGCTTCCATCTCCTCGGGCGACTTCCAGGCCGGCTTGGGCATGATGGTGCCCTTGCGGATCTTCTGCGGATCGGTGAGCCACGCGCGCAGCCAGGCGGGATCGCGATGCAGCGTCACCTGTGTCAGCTCCGGGCCGGGTCCGATCGAGGGGCCGCCGATGCTGTGGCACACCACGCAGGTCTTGTCGGTGAACAGCTTCTTGCCGTCCGGCCCCCCCGCACTGGGACCGGCGCGCAGCAGCAGGAGGACGGACAAGGCGGCGCCGGCAGCCGCGACGATTCGGGGAAACCGCTTCATGGGAACCTCTCCTGCGAATGGGCTCGTCCTCGGGGCGTCGGCCAAAGTACACCTGCCGGACGCTCGTTGCAGGTATCCAGATGGACCATTCGCTGGTAGCCGGAAGACCGGTACGGCGCCGGCCGCGATCCGGCTGCCGGGAGCGGTCGATGCCGCTGCGACCAGGCGGCGGCGCGGGATCTCACCAGCTCGAGGACTTGGGCTTTCCGGCGCCGAGGCTCAGCAGGTAGGCGACCAGATCCTGCATCTCCTGCCCCGCGATCAGGTCGCGGTAGGCGGGCATGTGCAGCGGCGGCTCGGGCCCGGTGGGGTCGGCCTTCTCGACCGTTGGAACGCCGGTGCGGATCTTCTCGGCCAGCTCCGCCGGCGTGTAGGTCTCGCTCACTTTCGTGAGCCCGTTGATCTCGCCGCCGGTCTCGGCGTTCAGGTTGTGGATGCCGCCCGCGCCCGCGGGTCCGTGGCACGCGTTGCAGCCGTACTTGACGAACACCAGCCGCCCGCGCTGCAGCTGCGGATCGAGCGACGCCGCGGTGAGCGGGGCGCGCTTGCCGCCGTAGACCTCCTCGCGCTTCGACTCCACCCGGCCCACGACCACCAGCGCCGCGAACAGCGCCAGGCTCAACACGGCGACGATGTACTTCTGGGCCGTGATGCTCATGACAGCGCCTCCAGGACGAGCAGCACCAGCGTGAACAGCCAGCCGGCGATCCCCAGGACCATGCCGAGATGCTTCCCCGGCGCGACGCGTTCCAGCCCCTCGTCCACCCACGGCCACAACACCATCGCCACCACGAACAGCCCGGAGGTGACGATGCCCACGTGCATCGGCACCATCTTGAGCCAGTGATAGGGCGGGAAGAAGTACCACTCCGGCCGGATGTGGGCGGGTGTGATGTCGGGGTTGGCGGGCGGCCCCAGCTCCGGCGGCTTCACCATGGTCGCGACCACGAGCGCCAGCAGCACGACGAGCCCGATCGCGGCCTCGCGCAGCACGTGGTCGGGGAAGAAGTCGTAGGTCTCCTTGCGCGTGTCGCTCTGCAGCCGCGCCACGCCGTGCAACCGCACCAGCAGCAGGTGCAGCACGATCACGGCCACGAACAGCGTGGGCAGCACGCCGATGTGGAAGTCGTAGAACCGCGACAGCGTGTTGGGGTTCACGTCGGGCCCGCCACGCAGCATCCACAGCGCCGGACGGCCGAGCACCGGCAGGCTGCCGATCAGGTTGGTGCCAACGGTGGTGGCCCAGTACGACAGCTGATCGTAGACCAGCGAGTAGCCCGTGAATCCGAACCCGAGCGTCACCAGGAACAGCACCACGCCCAGCACCCAGGTCAGCTCGCGCGGCGCACGGTAGGCGCGCGTCACGAACACGCGGATCATGTGCAGCAGCACGGCCACGAACATCAGCTGCGAGGCGGTGTGGTGCATGCCGCGGATCAGCCATCCGAACCGGGTCACGAGCGTGATCTGGCGCACGCTGTCGTAGGCGTGCGCCGGGTTCGGCACGTAGTAGAACGTCAGCAGGATCCCGGTCGCCACCTGCACGCCGAACAGCAGCAGCGGCGTGCCGCCGAGCCAGAACAGCCAGAACCGCAGGTGGACCGGCAGCTCCTCGCGCAGCGGGCGCCGCAGCGCTTCGATCGAGATCGGGATGCGCTGGCCGAGCCAGCCGGGCACCATCGTCACGACGGCGTCTCGTCGGGCAGCGTGGTGGGCGGCCGCACGCGCAGCGTCACGTACACCATCCCGTCCCGCACCGTCACCGGCAGCGGATCGAGCGGCCGCGGCGGCGGGCCGCTCACCACGCGCCCGGCGCGATCGTAGGTGCCGTGGTGGCATGGGCAGAACCACACGTGCCCCTGGCCCGGCTGCCAGCGGATGATGCAGCCCAGGTGCGTGCACACCGCCGAGAACGCGCGCAGCGTGCCGTTGTCGTCCTCGAGCGCCACGTGCCCGGCCGGCGAATGCGCCACCAGCCCGCCGTTCTTCGGCACGGCCTCGGCGGCCGCCACCGGGTACTCGACGCTCTGCTCCGGCGCCACCACCGGGTACAGGAACGCCAGCATGCGCTCGGCCAGCGCACCGAGGCCGAGCGCCGCGGCGGTTCCCAGCACCACGTTGGCGAAGAACTCGCGCCGGCTCTGGGGGGAGGGCATCGCGCGGTTACTTGCGCGTCATCGCGAAGCCCGGATTCTGCGCGTGGATCTTCTCCAGCGCCTCGTCGCGGTCCTTGTCCGGCAGCGCCGCCAGGTGCACTCGCAGGCTGTCGGCCTTGCGCACGCTCGAGTCGTACACCAGGAACCGGTAGATGGTCTTGGCGTCGCCCTCGGTCATCTTGGAGTCCGGCTTGTACAGCATGCGTTTGATGTAGCGCTCCCACTCACCCGGCAGCACGAAGTGCGTGTTGATCGGGCGCGCCAGCGAGTGGCACTTGACGCACTTCTTCGCGAACAGCGCGTAGGCCGCCTTCTGCTCGGCCGGGTACTTGGAGACGTCGATCGTCTTCGGGCCCGCGTCGAGCTTCTTCAGCCGCGCCTTCTCGGCCGCGCTCTGCTCCTCCGAGCGCACCCACCCCGCCCCGCACAACATCGCGAACACCAGCACGACCGCGATTCGAAAGATGTGGCGCTGCGACTTGCTCATGTCGGACTCCCCGCGGGCCAGGTCAGTAGATGAGACGGATGTCTGCCAGGATCGAATGCGGCTTGGTGTCGGCGACGCGCAGCTGCTGCCACTCCGCGGTCAGGAACAGGTGGTCCCACAGCTGGTAGGTCGAGGAGATCACGTCCGCGCGCACCAGGTCGCCACCCGTGTCGCGATCCGGATCCACCTCGTCCCAGCGATACACCAGCACCCAGTGCGGCATCAGCTCGCCCGTCACCTCGACGTATTCGCCCAGCATGTTCACGGTGCGGTCCAGCTGCTGCGACTTGTCGTTGCCGCCGACGACGCTCCCCAGGATGTCCAGACGGTCGATGGGCGAGAAGCTGCCCATCGCCCCGTAGCGGTCGAAGCGCTCGCGGAACGGTCCGGGCGGCGCCAGCTCGCCCAGCGGATCCACCACCGTGCGGCCGTGGTAGTAGAACCCCCCGAGCGTGTTGCGCGAGCCGATCAGCTCGAGCCCCTGCACCAGCACGTCGGCGCCGTCGGTGGGATTGCGGTCGGCGGCGTCGCCGGTCTCGGTGACGCCGTTCAGCAGCGCGGCCGACAGCAGCGTCGCCAGCACGTGGCCCTTCGCCAGCTTCGTGAACGTGTAGCCGGCCTCGACCTCGGTCTGGTTCTGGCCCAGCTGCAGTCCGCCGAAATCCCCCACCGGCGCCGCCGGCGACTCGTCGAACACCAGCGGCAGCGACGCGGTCAGGCTGCCGTGGTTGGCCTTCTGCCACAGGAACGGCTCGCAGATCCCGGCGCGCGCGCTGAACTGGCTGCCCGGCGCGCCGCCGTTCGCCATCAGCTCGGCGTCCTCGAGCTCGGACGAGCCCTCGCCGTTGCGCGGCAGGAACACCATTTGCGCCGACAGGTGATCGTCGATCGATGTGCCGCCCAGCAACGCCACCTCGCCGAACTGCAGCGACGAGCGGCTGGTGCCGGGGTCCGCCTCCGGCTGCTCGCTCGCGCCCACGTCGGCCGCGACCGCGAACGCGTCGCCGATGCCGTGCGCGGGCAGCGTCTTCAGCACCAGCTTGCCGCTCTCGTCCGAGTCGGGCAGCCGGAATCCGAACCGCCGGAACAGGATGCCGACGTTGTTGAGACGCGGCGGCATCGGCGAGTGGCACGTCGCGCACTGCGTGTCGAAGCGGCGCGCGTATGCGGGCGTCGCGAGCAGCGAGGACGGCGCGGTCATGCGGAACACGAGGACGATGGCGATCAGCAGTGCGGACGCGAACAGCGCGGTGGGGAGCCAGGCGGATGCTCGTCTCATGACCTCTCCTTGGACGTCCCGTGAACGGACTTCCGGTGAGCGACGTGCGACGGAAACGTGCTCCGATGGGCTCGATCAGAAGTGTCGTGCTGACAAGCGCGGCGTCCGAACCCGGGCGCAGGGTATGCTTTCCGGAGTGCAAACGCACTCATCCGGAAGGAGCATGCCGGGATGGCAGGCGCAAGGGTGGCCGGCGGGCGGAAAGATTTTCCGACGACCCGCCGTGGCGGTCGCCCGGCGGGACGTGCAACCGACGTCAGCGCGCGGGTGTGGCGCTGGCGTCCCGCTGTACGGCCCGCAGACGCAGCGCCAGCGTATCGGCCACGTCCAGCACCGGCCACGCTGCCCAATCGGGCACCGGGAAGCGCTCGTCCCAGCGCCGGCCGGCGCGGAACAGCGCCACGCAGTCCCATGCGATCGGCGCCCCGCTGCCGGTCTGCGCAACGCTCGCGAGCGTGTCCTTCGGCAGCTCGGCCACCATGCGCCTGGACAGCGCGCGGTCGGGGTCCCAGTACTGCGCGGCGCGCGGATCGCCGATGCGGGCGAGCGTGCCCATGGGCGGCAGGCGCACGGCGTGGTCGCCGGGCGTGACCGGCTCCCACACCACGAACACCGCGAGCTTCGCGCTGTCGGCATACAGCATGTTCTCGACCGCGGAGGCCCCCCGCAGGCAGAACGGTCAGGTGGGCGAGAACATCACCAGCATGCGCGGACGGTCGGCGAGCTGGTTGAAGCGCTGGCGCATGCCGCCGAGGCTGTCGTCGGCGATCACGGCGAGCGGCGGTTGACCGGCCGGCGTCAGGTGCAGCGCGTCCTGGCCGAGCGCGCGGGAGCCTGCCAGCGCGACCAGCAGGCCCATCAGCATCGTCATCGTCACGTGGGGTCGCACGCGGACCATGGCACCCTCCGCCCGCGATCCTAGCGCGCCGCGGCCCAATGCACGAAAACGGCGCGGGGTCGTACGCCCCCGCGCCGTCTCGGTCACCGCTCGATCAGTGCTTCGCGACGCTGGCCGCCATCGCGCTCGCGTTGTCGCGCGGGCACGACTTCGGGCACGACGCCGGATTGCTGCAGCTGCCGGAATGCGCCGGCGCCGCGGCCGCGGACATCACGGCCCCGGGCTTCAGCGTGGGCGCAGCCGCAGCCGACGCGCGCGATCCGACCTTGCACGCGTTCACCGGGCAATGCGCCGGATCGGGGCACGCCGCGTTGGCGGCGAGCTTCGTGACGCTGGCGGCATGCACCCTGGTCGCGTGATGATGCGAGGCGAACGCCGTCGTCCCCGCCGCCAGCAGCGCGGCGCCGAGCACGACGGCCGAGAGAATGCGCTTCATGACGATCTCCGTGTGAGAGTTGGCTTCGTGGCCACGGCCCGAGCGGCCGCGGCGCGAATCGCTCACCACCTCACACGCGGGGCGGTCCCCGCACCGGCGGGAGTCGGTCGTGGGATCGCGTCGGCGGCCGCGCCGCGAGCTGCGGCGGGAGCCGGCGGATCTCCTGCGCCGGGCACCGGCAGGCGTCGCCGGACACCGCGATCGCCGGCAGCGCGATGTGCGTGCGGAGCTGCGGCGAATGCGGGCGGAGCGCCGTGCCGCCGTTGGGGTCGGTGACGCAGAACGCGCGACCGTGTCGCGCGCGACGCGGCGACGCCGGCGCGCGTGGAATCGGCACGCGCGCGGGCGCGCGCGCCGCGGTGCGCTCCGATTCGAGCTTGCACGCGGCGAGCGGGCAGTCGGCGGCGTGAGCCCGGCACCGGCCCGCCGCGCCCATGGGCTGCGCCAATCCCGACGCCACGCGCGCTGGATGCTGGACGGCTTCGCGCGCGGGAACCGTGCGCGCCGGACGCTGGAGGGCGGCGCGCGGCAACGCGGCCGCGGCGGCATCCATCGCGACCGGGTCGGCGCCGAGCCCGTCGAAGCACGCGGGCCCCGACTGCCAGTCGAGCGCGCACCAGCGCACGGCCGGCAGCGCCGCGAACATGGCCAGCGGAAGCACGAAGGCGGCGATCATCCGCCACGGCGCGGAACGCATTCGCATGGTGAGAGCATCGGCCAGCGCCGCTCCGCGCGTGTCATGCTTCGGTCACAACTGCCGGACGCGCGCCGATTGCCGGCGACGGCACCAAACCGAAGCGGCCACCCCCGAAGAGGTGGCCGCCCGGCGCCCGGCCTCGCTACCGCAGCACGACCGCCCTGCGCGTGACGCTGCGCTCCGGGGTCTCGATCCGGACGAAGTACGCCCCGCTGCGCACCGGGGCGCGGTCGTCGCCGCGCGTGTCCCAGCGCACCACGTGCGGGCCCGGGGTCAGATCGGACATCACCCAGCCCCGCACGCGGCGGCCGTGCACGTCGAACACCGTCACCCGGGCCGCGCCGCGCGCGCGCAGCGCGAACCGGATGTCCATCGCCTGCCGCGCGGGATTGGGCGCGAGATCGAAGCTCGCGCTCGCCGTGCCCGGCGGCGCTTCGTTGGTGGGCGCGAGCGCCACCATCACGTCGTCGACGAAGAAGTCGGTGCAGCCGAGCGCCTGATACGGCAGCACGAGCTCGACGATGTTGAACGGCGTCCCCGGGTGGAACGACAGCGTGCCCATCGGCATCGTGCTGCCGATGTAGGCGCCGCGCGTGCTGACGAGGCCGACCGCGGGATTGGCGGTGGAGTTCAGATAACCCGTGAGCTGCAGGTTGGTGGGCTGCTCCTGCTGGTTGAAGTCCGCGGTGGCGAACGTCAGGTAGATCGCGTTCAGCGGATGGTCGAACGTGATGTCGAGCGTGTTGCGGTTGAGATCGTTGTCGTACAGATAGTTCCCCGAGAACAGCCCCATGTGCCACTGCGTGCTGGCATCGCTCTGCACCGAGAACACCGTGCCCTGCGGCGAGCTGAAGAACGCGGTGACGCCGTTCGCGACCTGGGTGAACGGCAGCCCAGAGCCCGTGCCGAGCGGCGGCGTGCCGGTGTCGAAGTCGAACATCGCGCTGGCCGTGGTGGGCGTGAAGTTGGCGACCAGCGCGTGGTCGGCATCGGCGGTGAAATCGTAGGTCGCGAGCGAACTGACGGGCGTCCCGAATTCCGTCCAGTTGACGAACACCCAGCCCGGATCCGGCGTGGCGACCGCCGACACCGGCGATCCGCTCACGTACGTGCCGCCCCCGCTCACGGTGCCGCCGTAGATCGGCGACAACGTGGTCGTGATCGTGTAGGCGGTGGCGAAGTTCGCGACCAGCGTGCGATCGCCGGCGACGGTGAACGCATAGGTGGCGGACGTGCTCACCGGCGTGCCGTTCTCGGTCCAGTTCACGAACCCGTAGCCGGGATTCGCCAGCGCCTGCAGCGTCGCCAGTGCCCCGGAGGGATACGCGCCGGTGCCCGCGATCGCGCCCGAGCCGGGCGGATTCTCGCTGGCCGCGATCGCGTAGCTCGGTCCCGAGCTGGCGTACAGCGTGAACGCGACGTCGGCCGTCACGCTCTGGTACAGCGTGCCGCCGCCGCCCGTGCCGCCCAGCGTCGCGCGGAAGTGTGAGCCGTCGCCGCCGGTCGCGATGCTGAATCCCCAATCCGGCGGCCAGCCGTAGAACGGGGTCGGCATCTGGTGCGCGTAGATCTGCAGCCAGTACCTGGTCCCGGCCGTGGTGGGGAACGGCGAGGGCAGCGTGTACTGGTAGTCGTACATCGGGATGCCGCCGAACGTGCCCGCCAGCGTCTCGCCGCAGTTGCCGGTGGGGTTGTACTGCACCAGCGGTCCCGCGATGACGTCCGGCTGCCCGGCGACGGTGGGCCAGATCGCGATCACGAAATCGAGCACCGGGCTCTCGCCCGCGCCCGACAGGAAGTTGGTGTAGCCGCCGCGCCAGTGGATGTCGGTGATGGTCTGGTTCGTGCCGAGCGTGAACGAATCCCAGATCATGGCGTTGCCGTCCACGCCGTCGGGCGGAACGATCGCCGAAGGAATGATGGTGCCCGCGCCGCTCGGCGGCTGGGTGTAGATCGCGGTCTGCGCGGTGACCGGACCACCCAGACACATGCCTGCCAGCGCAAGGCACAGCGCGAAGCGGTGCCTGGTCATGTGAGCCTCCTCTCCCAGGGGATTCGACGGCGGTGTTGCGCCGCCGAGGCATGAACTCGTGCGCGCGGCTGCATCGGCCGTGCCGGGCGGAATTCAGCGGGAAGAGCGACTCGGGTCGGGCGGGAATCCTGTCAATTCAACAGATCAATGCCAGATTGGCACCGCGCGTCGAATGGCATCGATCCAGCGGACGCTCGCGCAGCGTCAGTGCTCGACGACCAGCCGCGTCGCGCCCGCACGGCCGGCCGCCGCCAGTCGCGCGAAGTAGCAGCCGGCGGGAAGCCGTCCGGTCGCGAGGCCGACCTCGTGCCGGCCGGCCGCGAGCCAATGGTGGTCGAGCGGCGCGGCCACGCGCCTGCCGGCGACGTCGAACAGCTCGAGCGTCACCACGCCGGGCGCGGCGAGCGCGAACGCGAGGCTCGTGCGCGAGCGCGAGGGATTGGGCGTGGCGCGCAGCGCGATGCCGGTCACCGGCGCCACGCGCCATGGCACACCGGTCGCGCCAGCCGGCGCCGTCAGGCCGACGAGGCAGTTCTCCAACAGTCCACCGACGCTCGAATAGTTGCCGCCGGCGTAGATCGTCGAGCCGAACGGATCGATCGCGTACACGTACGAGAGGCCCACGCCGGGATTCCAGTCGGCGTCCACTTGGCCATCGGCGGTGACGGCGGCCAGCCGGGTGACGGCCTGGCTGTCGATGCTCGTGAAGCTGCCGCCCACGTACACGCGGCCGCCGCCCGTGGCCAGCGCGTAGATGCCGCCCGTGGCGCCGGGGCTCGGGTTCCACGACGTCGCGAGCCCGCTCGCCCGGTCGACCGCGGCGAGCCCCGCGCGCGGAGTGCCTCCCACCTGCGTGAAGCTGCCGCCGACGTAGGCGTTGGTCGCGTCCAGCGCCAGCACGCGCACGCTCGCGCCCGGCTCCGGGTCCCACGACGTCAGCGCGCCGCTCGAGGTGTCGAACGCGCCCAGATAGGCGCGCGCCGCGCCGGACAGCGTGGTGAAGCCGCCCGCCACGTACAGGCTGCCGCCGTCGATCGCCATGGCGTTCACCCCGCCCAATGGATGCGGATTCCAGGCCGTCGGGGCCGCGGTGAGCAGGTCCACCTCGGCCAGCCCCGTGCGCGAGACCGCATGAACGGTGCTGAACGTGCCGCCCACGTAGGCGGTCGAGGTTCCGAGCGCGATCGCGTTCACGCGTTCGTTGGCGTTCGGATCCCACGGCTGCAGCGTGCCGCCGGCGGTGTCCACGGCGGCGATGTTGTTGCGCGCCTGCCCGCCGATCCCGCCGAACGCGCCCCCCACGTACACCGTCCCGCCGCGGACGGCGAGGCAGGTCACGAGCTTCGCTCCGCTCGCGACCGAGGGCGCCGTCACGTCGGGATTCCACGCGGTCGGCCGCCCGCTCGTGGCATCGATCGCGGCCAGGCAGTCGCGCGCCACGGCGCCGAGCTTGGTGAACGCGCCGCCCGCCAGCACGCGGCCGCCCGCGGCGGCCAGCGCGCGCACGTCCGAGCTGGGGTTCGGGGCCCATGCGGTGGGCACGCCGGTCGCGATGTCGATCTCGGCCAGGTTGTCGCGCGGCAAGCCCGAGACGTTCGCGAACCGGCCGCCCACGAGCAGCGTCGCTTCGCGCGGGAGCAGCGTGAACACGATGTTGTCCGGCTGCGGGTTCCATGCGTCGAGCGCGCCGCTCACCCCGTCCAGCGCAGCCAGGTAGGCGCGCGCGGTCGAGTCCACGGTCGTGAACTCCCCGCCCGCATAGACCTTCGTGCCGATCGCGGCCAGCACGTGCACGATGCCGTTGGCGCCCGGATTCCACGCGGTCGGAACGCCGTCGGCGACCCGGATCGCGGCGAGGCGGCTGCGCGCCGAGCCGCCGACCGCGGTGAATGCGCCGCCCACGTACAAGGTGTCGCCGCGCGCCGCCATGGCGTAGACGATGTTGCCGGGGCCGGGGTTCCAGGACTGCACGACCGCGCTCCCGGTGTCCACGGCCGCCAGGTGCGCGCGCGACAGGCCGCCGAGCGTGGTGAACCCTCCGCCCGCATACAGCCGGGCGCCGGCCACGCACAGCGAATACACGATCCCGTTCGCGTCCGCCTTCCACGCCGGATCGGCGGCTCCGGTCGCGGCGTCGAGCGCGGCCAGCCGCGCGCGGCTCTGTCCGCCGACGGTGGTGAACGAGCCGGCCGCGTACAAGCGACTGCCGCTGCGGGCGAGCGCGTACACGGCGCCGTCGGCATCGGGATTCCAGGCCGAGATCGTGCCGTCGGCGAGCACCTGCGCCAGGTAGTTGCGCGCCACGCTCCCCACCTGCGTGAACGTCCCAGCCAGGAACCAGCCGCCCCCGCCGTCGGGGAGGGCGGCGTACACCACGCCGTTGGTGCGCGGGAACGGCGCGATCGGCGCGCCGCTGAGGGAGTCGAGCACCGCCGCCCTGCCCGAATAGTCGTACAGCGACGTGAACGAGCCGCCCAGGTAGATCACGTTGCCGACGCGCTCGATCGCGTACACGGTGGCGTCGGCCATCCACATGGTGGTGTCCACCGCCGCCGAGTTGGCCCGGGCGGCGGGCGCGAGCGCGGCCAGCCCGCCCAAGGCGACCAACGCCGCCAGGATGGCGCGACGGGCAGCCGGCCGGCGGCTCGGGTGCGGGGGGCTCGAAGGTGCGGATGGCGTGCGGAGCATGATGCGACCTGCATCAAGCATAGCCATCGCGGGCGCGGGCGCACGAGACAATTGTGGCCGCTCCGCGCAGCCGGCGTCGGGGCATTTCGCCCCGGTGGCTACGTCAGCGCCAGGTACTCGTGCGCGAGCCGCACCACCATCGAGCCCTCGCCCACCGCCGATGCCACGCGGTTCATCGCGGAGGCGCGCACGTCGCCGGCCGCGAACACGCCCGGCACGCTGGTCTCGAGCGGGAGCGGCTCGCGCGTCTCCTTCCACAATCGCGCGTAGCCCTCGGCCGCCATCAGATCGCGGCCGGTGAGCACGAAGCCCTTGGCGTCGCGCAGCACCTCGGCGGGCAGCCACTCGGTGCGCGGCCGGGTGCCGATGAACACGAACAGCGCATCGGCCTCCTCCACGCGGCAGCTGCCATCCTCCAGCGAGGCGAGCGCGACGCGCTCCACGTGGCCGTTGCCCTCGACGCGCATCACCTCGGTGCGCGGCATGAGCCGGATGTTGGGGGTGCGGCCGATCTGCTCGATCAGGTACTGCGACATGGTGTCGCGCAGGTCCTCGCGCCGCACCACGATCTGCACCTCGCTGGCGTAGCGCGCCAGGTACATCGCACCCTGGCCGGCCGAGTTGCCGCCGCCCACCACCAGCACGCGCCGGCCGGCGAACGCGGGCGCCTCGGTGGTGGCGGCGCCATAGTAGACGCCGGCGCCGGTGTAGTCGGGCACGCCTTGGGCCGGATGCTCGCGGTAGCTCATGCCGGTCGCGATCAGCATCGTGCGCGTCACCAGCTCGCGGCCATCGGCGAGCGTCAGCCGCTTGTAGCCGGAATCCAGCGCGACGCCCGTCACCTCGAGCGGCGCCAGGAACTCGGCCCCCAGCCGCTGCGCCTGCATCACCGCTCGGCGCGTCAGCTCGCTGCCGCTCACGCCGGCCGGGAAGCCGAGGTAGTTCTCGATGCGCGAGCTGGAGCCCGCCTGCCCGCCCGGCGCGTGGCGGTCGAGCAGCAGCGTGCGCAATCCCTCGGACGCCCCGTACACCGCGGCCGCCAGTCCAGCGGGCCCGGCGCCCACGATCACGAGGTCGTACACGTCGTAGTGCGCCGCCAGCGGCCGGCCGAGTCGCTCCGCCACCTGCCGCGGCTCGGGATTCGCCAGCGCCGAGCCGTCCTCGAACAGCAGCACCGGCAGATCGCCGGCGGACACGCCCGCCGCCTCGAGCAGGGCGGGCGCTTCCGCGTCGCGCTCCACGTCCACCCAGCGATACGGAATCAGGCTGCTGGCGAGGAAGTCCTTGATGGCGTGCGAGCGCGGCGACCACTGGTGCCCGATCAGCCGCAGCCCCTTGGCCTCGGGCAGCGATTCCGCCTGCCACGAGTCGAGCAGGTCGTCCACCACCGGGTAGAGCTTCTCCTCCGGCGGGTCCCACGGCTTCGACAGGTAGTAGTCGAGATGCGCCTCGTTGATGGCGCGCACCGCCGCCTCGACGTCGGCGTAGGCGGTGAGCAGCACGCGCCGCGCCAGCGGGTACAGCTCGCGCGAGCGCGCCAGCAGCTCGTTGCCGGGCATGCCGGGCATGCGCTGGTCGCTGATCAGCAGCGCCAGCGCGTCGCCGCGCGCCTTCAGCTCGCGCACCGTGGCCAGCGCCTCGTCGCCCGAGCCCGCGCTCAGGATCGTGTACTGCTCGCGATAGCGCGAACGCAGGTCGCGGCGCACCGCGGCCAGCACCTGCGGATCGTCGTCAACGACCAGGATCGCTGGCTTGTTCATGGCGCGGCTCCGTTGCCGTCGGCGACCGGCAGCGCGACCCGGAACTCGGTCCGGCCGGGCCGCGACTCGACCGCGATCTCGCCGTCGTTGTGGAGCACGAGTCGCCGCACGATGTCGAGCCCCAGTCCCGTGCCGTGCCCCATCGGCTTGGTGGTGAAGAACGGGTCGAAGATGCGGTCGCGGATGTCGGCGGGGATGCCGGGCCCATCGTCCACCACCCGCACCAGCACGCGCCCGCCCTCGCGCTGCGCGAACACCTCGACGCGTCCGGCCTCGGGGATCGCGTCCAGCGCGTTGTCGATCAGGTTGGCCCAGATCTGATTGAGCTCGCCGCTGAACCCACGCACGCGCGGCACGTCGGGCGCGACCTGCACCTTGACCGCGGCCGACTTGTGACGCGCCTTGGCGCGCAGCACGGCGATGGTGTTGTCGAGCCCCTGCACCAGATCCACGGGCTCGGCCACCGTGGCGCGGTCCATCTGCGTGAAGCCCTTGACGGCCAGGATCAGCCCCGAGATCCGCGCCGACGCCTCGAGGATCTCCGAGGCGATGCGGCGGACGGAGCAGCCGGCGGCGGTCCAGCGCAGCGCCGCGTTCAGCGCCGGGCCTTCGACCACGCCCGCGATCTGGTCGAGCGCCGCCAGCGTGACGCTGGTGTCCGCTAGCGCGTCGGCGATGCCTGGCTCGACGCCGTGGGCCTCGAGCCAGTCGGCGATGCGCTCCTCGCGCTCGGCGTGCTCGATCGGCGAGCGCACGCCGTGCTCGGAGTTGGCGAGACACGCTTCGCGCACCGCGTCCACGGCGGCGAGCTGATCGTCGGTCAACCGCGCCGCGCCCAGCGCGCGCGTGGCCTGCTCGGCCGCGTCCAGCCGCTTCGGCAGCAGCGCCGCGCTGCGCTCGATCGCGGACGCCGGATTGTTGAGCTCGTGCGCCAGCCCCGCCGACAGCTTGCCGAGCGACACCATCTTCTCGTCGTGCAGCTCGCTGGAGTTGAACACGCGCGCGCGATCGAGCATGAGGTGGACGAGCGTGCTCGTGACCTGGTGGCAGGCGCGGATCATCTCCGGCAGCAGCGCGCGCGGGATCATCAGGATCGTGCCCGGCTCGAGCGCCACCGTGTCGCCGGGCGGATTGACGAGGCGCGAGTACGGCAGCACGCCCGAGGCGTCGCCCTCGTGCCACTCCATCATCTTGTGCCGCCCGCTGCCGCGGTCCACGAAGATCGCGACCCGGCCCTCCAGCATGAAGAACAGCCCCTCGACCGGCTCGGTCTTGTGGCTCAACAACTCGTCGGCGTGCAGCTGGCGCACGCTGCCATGCGACGCCAGCCACTCCAGCTCCTCACGCGGGGCCGTGGCGAGCGTCCGCAGCGACGCCAGACGATCGACCAGTTCTTCATGCGTCATGGAACGACGGCTCCGGGGCAAGAGGTCCTGCATCGGCGCGCGCGTCGGCCGCGGCCACGCGATCCGCGCCGCCCCCGCCAAGTCGGCGCGAGCGGGGCCTGCCGGGAGCGCCCGGGCGGGCGCTCCGAACCGCAAGCATACCCGAGTCGCGGGCCAGCTAGAACTGCGTTCGGCGCTCCGGGCGGGCGATCCGGAACTCGACCGGATCCACGGCTACGCCGCGCTCCACCGTCACCCACACGCGGCTCGTGGTCACCACCTCGTAGCCGTCCGGGAGCGAGCGCTCCTCGAGGGCGACCACGTGCACGCCGGGCGGCACGTTCTCGAACTCCGCCATGCCGTCCGCGTCGGTGAACCGCAGCTCGCGGCCGTCCAGCGACACCACCGCCTCGCCCACACCCGAGCCGTTGCCGGTGCGGGTGACCCGCACCGTGACGCGCGCGGTGTCGAGCCCCGCGCGCGCCGCGGGCGTCAGGTAGCGCTCGCGCTGGGCGTCGTAGGAGGTGCTGGACTGCAGGTACGGCCGGCCGCCGTCCTCCAGGCGCTCGACCTGCACGTCGCCGCGGTCGCGCACGTTGGGTGCGAACGAGATCGCGATCGAGGCCTCGCGCACCTGGCCCCGGAAGGCGCGCTCGCGCTCGGCGCCCACCGCGATCGCGCCCGTCACGCGCGAGGACAGCCACCCGAACGGCGCCGACAGCCGGGTGGTGAACTCGGCGCTGCCGAACGCGCCGGCGTTCCAGGTGGCGCGAGGCTCGAGCGCCAGCCGCAGCGCGTGCGGCAGCGCGATCGCGGCCTCGGACAGCGCGGTGAGCGCGGCCGGGCCACCGGGGCGATCGGAGCGCTCGAGGCGCGCGAGCAGCGCGTGCCCGGAGCGGAACACGCCGCCCGCGTACAACGCGAACCGGCGCTCGTCGAGGCCCAGGAACCGCCGGCGGTCCCACGTGGCATCGCCTCCGCCGTACCACGGCCCGCGGCCGAGCGAGGACGAGCCGCCGAGCTGAAGCGTGCGCGCGGCGAGCGTGGAGTCGCCGCCCTCGCGCACCAGCGCCGTCAGGTGCGTCTCGGCGCGGCCCTTGTCGAAGCGGTCCTGCACGCTGACGCGGTCCTCGCGCCGTGGCGCCTGGGCCAGGCGGTCGGTGCCGAGCGTGCGCGCGTCGGGCGACGCGCGTTCGGCGCCGAGCGCCACCAGCAGCGCGCGCGTCTGCAGCGTCCAGTCGAGCCGCTGCTCGACCGCCAGCGACGGGCCGCCCGCCAGGTCGTGCGACTGGAGGCCGAATTCCTGCGACAGCCGGCTTTGGCCGATCGGCACGCGCCAGCCGAAGCTGCCGAACACGCCGCGCCCGGCCAGCGTGTCCGCGCCGTTGGCGCCGAACCGCGCCGGCAGCGCCGCCCGCCGCGCCGCGGCGAATACCGACGCCGACATCGCCGCCGCGCCGTAGCGCAGCTCCTGCACCGCGGCGCCGCCCACGCTGATGCGCGGCTGCGGGGCATCGGGGATCGGCCGCGAGAATCCGCCCAGCACGAGGGCCGTGGGACGATCGCGCGCCTCGTAGCGCAGCACGGCGCCGCGCAGGCGCTGGAACGTCGCGTCGCGCGATGCGGCCACGGCGTCGGGGTCCCCCAGCGCCGCCGTGAGCGGGCCCGCGTGCCCGGACAGCGTCAGCGCACGCAGCGCGTCCTCGCCGCGCAGCCGCTGGCCCTCGACCGCGAACTCCAGCGAGCGATTGTCGCGCGCCAGCTCACCCGCCGAGAGCCCCCACACCAGCTGCTGCTGCAGTCCCCCGACGTGCACGACGTGCGCGCCGTAGTGGTCGAGCACCTTGGGAGCGCCGGCCGCGCCCGGCGGCAGCGCCGAGCGGTTCTGCACCGGCGGACGATAGCGCGGGTTCATCACGCGGCGCACCGTGAACGGCGCCACCACGCCGGCCGAACCGCTGTTGCCGCCGCCCGGCTCCTCCGCGGTCTGCACCGGCAGCAGCGCCAGCAGCGAATCGCCCGGCGCCGGCACTGCCGCAGCCGCAGCGGCCGGCGTCCCATCCGCGTGCGCGCGCACGCAGATGACCGCCAGCAGCAGCGCCGCGAGCGCTAGCGGTGCAGCGCGACCGGCTGCACCGGCGGCGGCGCCAGCGGCCAGCGGACCTCGGTCTCGCCCACGATCAGCTCGGGCTCGGCCGTGTCCAGCGTGGCCGTCACGGCGTAGCGGCCGGGCGGCAGTCGGAGCGGGCACGTCCATGTGAAGATCCGCTGGGTTGCGGGAAGGACCACGCCGGTCGCGAGGTCGCCGGAGGCGACTTCGGCGCCGGTGGAATCGCGCATCACGATCCTGCCGGAGGAGTACAGGTGCCGCTCGCCCGGGTTCCGCACCCGCACCGCGAGCGCCACCGTGGTGTCGCCGCTGGCGCTGGCGTCCATCCCCACCAGCTCGGCGCGGGTGGACGACTCGCCGATGCGCGACAGGTAGAGCGTGGTGCCGAGCTCCGCGATGGCGCGCGGGCCGAGCCGGTTGGCGGGCCACGACACCGGCCGCACCTCGCTCAACACCAGGCCCCAGCGCGTGGCCGGACCCTGCTCCGGCAGCCGCATGGTGAGGTGGATCACACCGCTCTCGCCCGGCTGCAGCGAGAACTGCGCGGGCTCGAGGCTCACGTCGCCCGACAGCGAATTCGGGGTGGACCCGAACGGGGCGAACTCCATGTCGCCCTGTTCGCTCATGGTCCAGTCGGAGAAACGCGCCCGCACCACGACGGGCGCGTCCCCAAGGTTCTTGATCACGACGTCGCGCGCCACCGGCTCGCCGGGGCGCACGGTGAGGTTGTACTTCACCGGCACGGCCTCGGCGAGAATCCCCGCCTCGGCGCGCGCGACGAGCGCGAGCAGAGCTGCGAACACCAGCAGACGTCGCATGGGCGGCCTTGGGGGAGGCTTACTGCGCGACGACGGTGTACGTCAGCGTATTCGTGTAGTTGGTGGTCCCGACCGCCGGCGCGTCGTAGGCGTTGATGTTCTGGATGCGGATGTCGGTGGTCACGATCTGCCACGCATGCTGCGAGGTGCCCGTGCTCCACAGGTTCTGATCCGCCGCCGTGATCGCGGTGTAGAACCCCATCGAGGTGCCGCCGGTGCCGGCCGTGGTCGCGGTCTTGACGAGCAGGTCGGCGAGCGCGATCTGCGGCGCCGCGTCCGGGCAGCGCACCTTCAGCACCAGGCCCGTGGCCGAGTTGGTCTTGACCTGCACGCGCAGGCCCGACGCGCCGGCCGCGTCCACGAAGTCGTTGGCGTAGTCGGCCGGGGTCGGCACCAGGGTGACCGCCGGGTCGAGGATCTGAATCATCGTGTTGGCGCTCGCCGACAACGTCACCGTGGCGTTGCCGGTGGTGGCGGCGCGGGCGGTGGTGAAGCATGCGGCCGTGGCGGCCACGACGATGAGGATCCCTGCAACTTTGCGCATCGGTCACTCCTGGTGAAGAGACGGTCCGTGGCCCGGCGCACGCCGGAGCCCTCCCTGATTCCGGTCCCGGGCGGAGCGCGGACGTCGCGTGTCCCGCACGCGCCGGAGCCTCCGACCGAGTTCCGGTA
>DASSIN010000088.1:0-4100 GCA_035691845.1 Candidatus Eiseniibacteriota bacterium
GAAAGAGCGACCTGGTTCGCTATCTCACGGGCACCACGTACTCGAAAAGCGAGATCGCGGCGATCGTGCGACGCAACTGCCTTGCCTTCGTGCCGTCGGCGCGCGACCGCGAAGATCTCAAGCAGCTCGGCGCGAACGACGCGATCCTGCGCGAGATCGATCGCTGCGTGAACAACAACAACAAGGCTTCGTCGTCGGAGTCGTCCGACAATCCATCGCGGCCGGTCGCGCCGGCGCCGGCGTCGCCGCCGACGCTCACGGTGATCAACGGGCTGGCGTCGGCAACGAGCGGTAGCGTTGCGTACATCAGCGTCGATCTGGCTCGCGGCGACGCGCCGGTGCCGGGCGCGCGGCTCATGCTCAAGGGCGCCACGGGCATTCCCGGCGGCGCGCAGGCCGACCCCGTGGCCATCACCGACGCCAGCGGACGCGCGACGTTCACCGTGCCGGCCGGCACGCACGCCGGGACGTATCACATGACCGTCGTCACCTCCGATGGCTCGCCGCTCGAGGGCACGACGGCAGTCTCGCTCAGCACGATGCCGGCTGGCGCATCGTTAGCCACGGTCAACCCGACGGCGATTGCGATCGGCGCCGGTGCGCGGGGGACGCGCGAGCTGAGCGTGGCGGTGAACGACGCGTTCGGCAACCCGGTGAGCAAGGCGACGGTGCAGGTGCGGCCCTATCCGGCGCGCTCAGGGTTAGGCACGCTGACGCAAACGACCAACGATGCCGGCGTGGCCAAGTTCTCGATTCAAACGCAGCCGCTCCAGGCCGGCGACAGCCTGGTGGTGAGCGTCGGCGATCGCGCCGTGGCGAGCGTGCGCGTCACGGCGGCCGAGCAGGTGACCGCGCTCTTGCTGGAAGCCGAGCGTCAGTTAGCCACCGGGCGATCGGGGGCGGTCGCTGCCTACGACAGCGTGCTCTCGGTGGATCCGGCGAACACGCGGGCGCTGCTGGGCCGCGGCTACGCCGAGTCGGCGGAGGGAAAATTCGACGCTGCCAACAAGGACTTCGCCACGGCGCTGCGCGAGGGTGAAGATGTGTCGGGCGCGCACACCGGACTCGGATACACGGCGCTCCGGCGCGGCGATCTCGGCGGTGCAGCGCAGCACTTTCAAGAGGCACTGCATTCCGCGACCGGAGATCCGGCAGCGTCCACCGGTCTCGCCTACGCCGAGCTGTGGCGCATCGACTCGCGGCAAGCGCCGCACCGCGCCGACGCGCTCTCGAGTCCGCGGCCCACATCGTATCCGGCCAGGGCGGCGGACGACCTTCGCACGGGCATCGCATCCTTCGCCGCACGAAACACCGAGGCGGCGGAGCGCTCGCTCACCAGCGCCGCGAGCGCGGCGCCGAATTGGCCTGACGTGTTTTACACGCGCGCGCTGGTGTACCAGGCGGAGGGCCGCAGCGACGCGGCGGCGACGGATTTCCAGAAGTATCTGAATCTCCGGCCCAACGCGGTGGATCGCGCCGACGTCGCGAATCGCATCAAGGCGCTCAGCCGCAGCCCGGCGACCGCGTTTGCGTTAGGCGCGATCCCGGGTGGCGGCCAGTTCTACACCCAGCAGCCCGTCCTCGGCGTGATCGTGCTGGGCGGTGTGGCGGCCGGCACGGCGTGGGCGCTGCACTCGACCACCAGCACCGAGATCCGCACGTTCACGGATCCGTTCGGCCGCGTCGACACCTTCACGGTGAACGTGTCCAAGCGCAAGAACCTCGGCGCCGGGTTGGCGGTGGCCGGCGGCGTGCTGCTCGTGGGGGCGATCGAAGCGGCGCTGCACGTGTCGAGCGCGCGCGGCGATCCGTACCCGCCATCGTCGCCGCCGAACGGAAGCGGCGCCGGGCGCAGCACGGGGGCGCTGCTCACGTCGCCGCGGCTGGAGCCGGTGCTGGGCGTCGATCCCGTGTCGGGCGCGCCCCGCTGGGGGCTCGCCCTGCACCTCGGATTCCGTTAGGCTGGCGGGCGATCGGCGCGCGCCGACGGCACCGGCCGCGCGCTCGTGCCCATGTTGGGCGAAGGCGGCGGGGGCGGCGGAGGGGGCGGCGCCGCCGTGACCGTGACCGACGCGGTACCGGACACCCCGCCGCTCGTCGCCGTGATCGTCACCGCCGGCCCGGCCGCGATCGCGTTGACCATGCCGGTGCTGGACACAGTCGCCGTGTTGTCGTTCGACGACGACCACGTCACCGTGCGACCCGTGAGCGGATTCCCGCCGGCGTCTCGAGGCTGCGCCGACATCTGCACGGAATCGCCGGCGGCGATTGAGGTATCGGATGGCGTCACCACCACGGAGCCGACCGCCACCGGATTGACGGTCACCGCCGCGCTTCCGCTCTTGCCCTCGCTCGTCGCCGTAATGTTCGCGGTGCCCTGAGCGACGGCGGTCACGAGCCCGGTGCTGTCGACCGTGGCCGCGGCCGTGTTGTCGGACGACCACGTCACCGTGCGTCCCGTTAGCACGTGGCCCTGCGCGTCCTTCGTCGTCGCGGTGAACGTGGCCGTATCGCCGACCGTCATCGTCTTGCTGTTAGGCGAGACCGTGACCGTCGCAACCGGCACGGGAATCACGACGATCGTCGCAGCGCCCTGATGCCCTTCGCTCGCGGCGGTGATCGTCGCCGTGCCGGCGCCCTGGCTCACCACGTGGCCGGTGCTGGAGACGATCGCGACGTTGTCATCGCTGCTGTTCCACGTGACCGTGCGACCCGAGAGCGGATTCCCCGCCGAATCCACGGGTTGCGCCGAGAGGTTGGTCGATTGGCCTAACACAAGGGTATCGAGCGATGGGGTCACGGTCACGTTCGCCACCGGCACCTGCGCCACGGTGACGGATGCGAAGCCTTGCTGGCCGTCGACGGTGGCCGTGATCACCGCATCGCCAATACTTCCCGCCGTGACGAGGCCCGCTCCGTTGACGGATGCGACGCCGCCCTTGTTGGATTTCCAGGTGACCGTTCGGCCCGTGAGGCTGAGCGTATCGCCGACGGAATCGAGGGCCACTGCGGCCAACTGGGCGGTTTGCCCGGTGAAGAGCGACACGGCGCCGGGATTCACGTCGACGCTCGAGACGGGCACGAGCTTCACCGTGATCGACGCGTTGCCGTGCACGGCGCCGCTGGTGGCGGTGATCGTCGCCGTCCCCGGGGCAACGGCGATCACGTTCCCCGACGTGCTCACGGTGGCCACGTTGGTGTTGTTCGATGCCCACGTGACCGTTTGGCCGGAGAGCGGATTGCCTTGCGCGTCGGTGACGGTTGCCGAGAGCTGCAGTTGCTGCGTCGGGAAGAGCGTGGCCGATCCCGGCGAAATGACGACCGAGTTTGCGGGCGCGGGCGAGACCGTAATCGATGCGCCCATGTGCGCCGGGCCGCTGGTTGCCGTTACCGTCGCCGACCCGACGGACACCCCCTTCACGATCGTCACTGCTCCCGACGTCGGAGTGACCGTGGCCACGGCGGAGTTGTCGACCGACCAGGAGACGGCCGCGCCGGCGATCACCGCCCCGGCCGAATCTTTCACCGTGGCCGAAAGCTGGCCCGTCTGCCCAACGGTGAGCGGCAGGCTCGTCGGCGCGATCACGATGGATGCCGGCGTCGGCGCGCCGACGGAGACCGCCGCGCTGCCGGATTTTCCTTCACTCGCCGCGGTGATCGTCGCAGGCCCAACGGCGATGCCGGTCACGAGGCCCGTGTTGTCCACGGACGCGACCGTCGCGTCGGAGCTGGACCACGTCACTACCCGACCCGAGAGCGGATTGCCGCCGGCGTCGACCGGCTGCGCCTGGAATTGGAACTTCTGCCCGACTTTGATCACCTGGTTAGGCGGCGTCACGTTGACGGCGGCCACCGGTTGCGGCAGCACGGTGATGGTGGCGATCCCCGAGACGCCGTTGGCGCTCGCGGCGATCTGCGCGGTGCCGGTGTCGACGGAGGTCACGGCGCCGTTGCTCGACACGGTCGCCACGTTGGCGTTGGACGTGTTCCAGAAGATCGTGGCGCCAGTCACCGTCTGCCCCTGCGCGTTGACCACTCTGGCGCTCAGGGTGACGCTGGTTCCAATGACGATGGAGTCGTTGGACGGCGTGATGATGATC
>DASSIN010000089.1:0-2842 GCA_035691845.1 Candidatus Eiseniibacteriota bacterium
GGCCACGGCGCGCAGCGCCGGCGCGCGCGCCGCGCCGCGCCACGCGCCCACCAGCACGCCGAACGGGGCGTTGCCGCGCCGCACCAGCACCGCGGCGCTCGACTCGGCCAGGAACCACGGCATGCCGGCGGCCGACACCAGCTCGGACGCGGGCACGCCCCAGGCGGACGCCAGCGGCTCCGGCAGGTCCGATGGCGACAGCTCGAGATCGGCGAACACGCGCTCCTCGGCGCGGCACGCGCTGTCCGGCTCCCCGGCGTGCGCCAGCTTCCAGCCCTCGAGCGCTCCGCGCGCGGGGTTCCACACCCACCACCACGCCGAACTGCACCCGGCGCCGGACGGCTCGACCGCGAGCGCCAGCAGCGCGCGTTCCAGCGCTTCGAGCGAGCGCGCGAGGTGCAGCGCGCGCCATGCGTTCCCGTGCGCCGGCGGCGGCGCGTCGGGCGCATCGGAACGTCGGGCGGGCTCGCGATCGGGGGCGGACATGCGGGTCCTTGTGCGGTCTCCGTGGCGGTGACGGCCACCGGAGCCTCCGCGCGGCAGCGCCGTGCGGGCGGATTGGCCCAGTGGACGGTGTTCCGGCATGGCATTCCGCAAGCTTCGTGCCCGGCGGCGCCCAGGGCCGGCGCGGCCGCGCACCCGTGCGCCCGGATGCGCCCAAGTCGGCGCGCACCTTGACCCTGACGGGCATGGAACCTAACGTCCGACCGTGGCCTGCTCATGGCCGCAGCGGTGGAATTGCCGATCGATTGGGTGGGATGAGGAGCGCGACGTGGAAAAACCCCAGCAGCCGATGCCGCAGCAGATCCAGATCGAGGTGGGCGCCGACAAGGAGGCCGAGGGCGTGTACGCCAACGTGTTCCTGGTCTCGCACAGCCCGTCCGAGGTGTTCCTCGATTTCGCCCGGCTGCTCCCCAACGTGCCGAAAGCCAAGGTGCACGCGCGCGTGATCGTCACCCCGCAGCACGCGAAGTCGCTGATGCAGACGCTGGAGCAGAATCTCAAGATGTACGAAACGCAGTTCGGGCCCATCAAGCTGCCGGGCGATCAGGCGCCCAACAAGGGCCTGGGCTTCACCTCGTCGTAGCTCGGGGAGCGCGCAGATGCCATCGGGTTCGTTCAGCTTCGTGCTCCACTCCCACCTGCCGTGGGTGCTCCACCACGGCCGCTGGCCGCACGGCGTGGACTGGCTGAACGAGGCGACGGCCGAGACCTACCTGCCGCTGTGGCGCGTGCTGCACGCGCGCGCCAAGCGCCATCCCGGCCAGCCGCTCGGCGTCACCATCGACTTCTCGCCGGTGCTGTGCGAGCAGCTCTCGCACCCGGACTTCCATCGCGAGTTCGTGGGCTACCTCGAGCACAAGATCGCCGCCGCCGCCGAGGATCACGACGGGTTCGTGGCCACCGGCGACACCGCGATGGCGGCGCTGGCCGAGCGCTGGCGCGGCTTCTACCGCGAAGCGCTGGAAGACTTCATGGGCCCGCACGGGCCGAACCTGGTGCAGCGCTTCCGGCGGCTGCAGGAGCAGGACGCGGTCGAGGTGTTCAGCTGCGGCGCCACGCACGGCTACCTGCCGCTGCTGTCGAGCGACGCCGCGGTCGAGGGCCAGCTCCGCACCGCGCGCGTCGCCCATCGCCGCCACTTCGGCCGTGATCCGCGCGGTGTGTGGCTGCCGGAGTGCGCGTACCGCCCGCACGGGCCGTGGCGCGATCCGCTGCGCCCCGACGCGCCGCCGGTCGAGCGGCGCGGGCTCGAGGAGCTGGTGAACACGCAGGGCATGGGCTACTTCTTCGTGGACACGCATCTGCTGTCGGGCGGCCGGCCGCTCGGCGTGTACGCGGACCGGTTCGAGTCGCTGCGGCATCTGGCGCGCGACCCGGAGGCCGCGCCGGTCGCGACCGAGCATTTGCCCTACCGCGCCTATCGCGTCGGACGCGCCCCGGAGGTGAGCTGCTTTGGACGCGATCCCGTGACGGCGCTGCAGGTGTGGAGCGGCGAGCACGGCTATCCGGGCGACGGCGTGTACCTCGATTTCCACAAGAAGCGCTTCCCCGGCGGGCACCGCTACTGGTCGGTGACCCACCCGCGCGCCGACCTCGCCCACAAGCAGATCTACGACGCCGCGCGCGCGCAGCAGCAGGTGCCGGTGCACGCCGACCACTTCGTGTCGCTGCTGTCCCGCGTGCTCGCCGACGCCGGCGCGCGCCAGGGCTCGCCGCCCGTCGTGTGCGCGATGTTCGACACCGAGCTGTTCGGGCACTGGTGGTTCGAGGGCCCGGCGTTCCTGGCCGCGGTGCTCGATCGGCTGCGCGACTCGGACGTGACGCCGGTGTCGGCCGGCGGCTGGCTCGAACGCCACCCGCCGCGCGAGGTGGTGGCGCTGCCCGAGGGCTCGTGGGGCGACGGCGGCGCGCACCAGGTGTGGTGGAACGACGACACGCGCTGGACGTGGGGTCCGGTGCACGAATCCGAGCGCCGGTTCGTGGCGCTGGCGCGCGATGCCGCGGCGCTGCCGGCGGATCCCGTGCTCGACCGGCTTATGGCGCAGGCCGGACGCGAGCTGCTGCTGCTCGAATCCTCCGACTGGCAGTTCCTGATCACCACGTTCTCGGCGCGCGACTACGCCGAGGCGCGCCTCACCGAGCACGCCGGCGACTTCGCGCGGCTGGCGACGCTGGCCGCGCAGCGCATGCGTGGCGGATCGCTGACGGGCGAGGACGAGGCGTTCGTGGCCGGCTGCGAGAAGCGCGATCCGCTGTTCCCCGACATCGACTGGCGCGGCTACGCGAGCGCGCCGGCCGAGGCCGCCGCCGCCCCGCGCTGATCGGCCGCGCCCGCGCC
>DASSIN010000090.1:0-2324 GCA_035691845.1 Candidatus Eiseniibacteriota bacterium
GGCTGGCCGCGCACGGGCACGCGCGCGGCGGTCGGACGCGCGAGCGCGGGCGCCAGGCGTTCGATCCACGGCCACGTCAGCAGCGCCACGAGCAGCGCCGCCAGCAGCACCAGCGCCGGCAGCACCAGCACCGCCACCCGCGCGGCGTGCGGGCCGGCCAGCCAGCCCTGCAGCGACTGCGCCGCCAGCACCACGTTCAAGCCCAGGATCAGCGCCGCCGTCACCACCGCGAGCACGATCACCCACGGCGGGTTCACGAACTCGCCCATCACCCGCCGGTCGCTGGTGAACGCGACCAGCGGAACCACCGCGAACGACAGCTGCAGGCTCAACACCACCTGCGACAGCACCAGCAGCGCGTCCACCGCGCCCGGACCGCGTGTGCCGATCACCACCGCGGCCGGCACGATGGCGAGCCCGCGGCTCAACAGCCGCCGCAGCCACGGCCGGATGCGCACGCGGATGAAGCCCTCCATCACGATCTGCCCCGCCAGCGTTCCGGTGATGGTGCTCGACTGCCCGGAGCACAGCAGCGCGACCGCGAACAGCGTGGAGGCGAGCGAGGTGCCGAGCAGCGGCGCCAGCATGCGATGCGCGTCCTCGAGCCGGGCGATCGTCTGCAGGCCGCGCGTGTGGAACACCACGGCCGCCAGCACCAGGATCGCCATGTTGACGAAGAACGCCGCGTTCAGCGCGACCACGGAGTCCACCAGGTTCATGCCCGCCGCCTCGCGCTTGCCGGCCGACGACTCGGCCACCGAGCGGCTCTGCACCAGCGCGCTGTGCAGGTAGAGGTTGTGCGGCATCACGGTGGCGCCGAGGATCCCCATCGCTACGAACAGCGACTCGCCGTGCAGCCCGAGCACGCTCGTCCCGGAGGGCCCGTGCGCGAACAGGCTGGCGCGGCCGTCGTCGCCGCGCGGCACGAAATGGCGCAGCACGTCGGCCACGTCCGGGCGCGACAGCAGCATCTCGATCGCGAAGCACGCGCCGATCGTGGCGATCAGCGCCATGATCACCGCCTCGATGCGCCGGATGCCGAGCCGCGACAGCCCCAGCAGCAGCAGCACGTCGAGCGCGGTCACGAACACGCCCGTCATGAGCGGAACGTGGAACAGCAGCTGGAGCCCGATCGCCGCGCCCAGCACCTCGGCCAGGTCGCACGCCACGATCGCGATCTCGCACAGGATCCACAGCGGCCACACCAGCGCCGTCGGATAGCGATCGCGGCACGCCTGCGCCAGATCGCGGCCGGTGACCACGCCGAGGCGCGCCGACAGCGTCTGCAGCAGGATCGCCATCAGGTTGCTCATCAGCAGCACCCACACCAGGCGCATGCCGAATCGCGCGCCGCCCGCGAGGTCGGTGGCCCAGTTGCCGGGGTCCATGTAGCCGACCGACACCAGATAGGCGGGCCCCGCGAACGCCAGCATCCGGCGCACCCACGAGCCCGCCGGCACGGGCACGGTGCGATGGGTCTCGGCCAGCGAGCGATCGTCAGCCTCGAGTGCCATGCGCCCTCCCGCGGCCGGACGGCGCGGACCCGCGCCGCGCGCGATGCGCGCCGCGGCGCTCGACCATCACGCCCTCGACGCCCGCGCGGCCCGCCACGCGCCGCCGCCCGGCGACCTCCAGCTCGAGCACGTCGTCGAGCGCGCGCACGTCGCGGACGCGCACGTCCGCGCCCGGCACCAGCCCCAGCTCCTTCCAGCGCGTGAGCCGGCGCGCGTCGGCGTCGCGCATCTCGCGCACCGTGGCGCGCGTGCCACGCGGCAGCTGCGCGAGCGGCCACAACCGGCGCCGGCGCACGCGCCCGCGCGCGTCCGGGATCGGATGCCCGTGCGGATCCTCGGACGGGTTTCCCATCAGCCGCTCGAGCGCCGCCAGCACGCGATCGCTGACCGCGTGCTCCAGCACCTCGGCGTCGTCGTGCACGTCGGCCCAGTCGAGCCCGAGCACGTCCACCAGGAACGTCTCGAGCAGCCGGTGGCGCCGCACCATGCGCAGCGCGGCGCGCGCGCCGGCCGTGGTCAACCGCGCGCCGGCGCGCGGCGCGTGGGTGACGAGCCCCTCGCCCGCCAGCCGCCGCAGCATGGCGGTGACCGATGGCGGCGACACCGCCAGATGGCGCGCCAGCCGCGAGGTGGCAACCGGCGCGTCGGCCGCGCCGAGCGCCCACAGCGCTTTCACGTAGTCCTGCTTCGATCGCGTGAGCGGGGTCAATCGCGTCTCCGAGTCCGGCGGCCGGACATGCCGCCTTCGTTAGTCTAGACTAAATCGGCCGTTCGCCGCCACGAATGAAGGGCGTTCGGCGCGCCGCGCCG
>DASSIN010000091.1:0-24617 GCA_035691845.1 Candidatus Eiseniibacteriota bacterium
CACGCCGAACGGCTCGGGCTCGGGGAGCACGTGCGCTTCCTGGGCGAGCGGCCCGACGTCGAGCATCTGCTTCCGGCGATGGACGTGTTCGTGCTGTCCTCGCGCGAGGAGGGCGAACCCAACGCGCTGCTCGAGGCGATGGCCGCCGCGCGCCCGGCCGTCGCCACCGCCGTGGGCGGCACCCCCGAGGTGCTGCGCGCGGGCGAGGGCTGGCTCGTGCCCGCCGGCTCGCCCGATGCGCTCGCCGACGCACTGGCCGAGGCGCTGGCCGACCCCGCCGAAGCGCGCCGCCGCGGCCTGGCCGCGCAGCGCGCCGTGCGCGAGCGCGCGAGCCTGACGGCGATGGTGCGCCGCCACGAGGCGTTCTACGAACGCGTGGGGCGCGCGGTCATCGAGGGCGCCGCGTGAGCTCGGTGCTGTACGTCACCACGACGTTTCCCACGCTGGCGGCGTTCCTCGAGAACGAGGTGCATCGGCTCAAGGCGCGCGGCGTGCGCGTGCGGGTGCTCACGCTGCGCGGCCGCAGCACGTCCTATCAGCCCGAGCACGCCGATCTGGTGCCGCTGACCGAGCCGGTGGGCGACCCGTTCGACGCGCGGGCCTGGCTGTCGCTGGCCGGCTGGCTCGTGCGCAAGCCGCACGTGCTCGTGCCGGCCGTGGCGCGGCTGCTGTGGGCGTCGCGCGCCAGCGGCTACGCGCTGGCCGGGCACATGGGCTACCTGCCCGCGGCCGCCCGCGTCGCCACGATCGCCGAGCGCGAGGACTTCGAGCGCATCCACGGCGCGTGGGCGCACTTCCCGGCCAGCGTGGCGTGGCTGGCGAGCCGGCTCACGGGCCGCCGCTTCAGCATGGCCGGCCACGCCGGCTCCGATCTGTACCGCACGCAGGCGTTCCTGGCCGAAAAGGTGCGCGCCGCCGACTTCGTGACCGCGTGCGTGCGCGGCAACGCCGACATGCTGCGCGCGCTGGCGGGACCGCACGCGCGGGTGGAGTGGATCTACCACGGCGTGGACCGCCGCCGCTTCGACGGCACCGGCCGCCGTCCCGCGGCCGAGCCGCTGCTGCTGTGCGTCGGCCGGCTGGCGGCCACCAAGGGATTCGACGTTGCCGTGCGCGCGCTGGGATTGCTCGCCGCGCGTGGCATGCGGCCGCGGCTCGCGCTGGTGGGGGATGGACCCGACCGCGCGAGCCTGGAGCAGCTCGCGGTCGCGTGCGGCGTCGCCGCGCAGGTCGAGTTCCGCGGCGCACTCGAGCAGCGCGCGGTGCTCGCGCTGTATCGCGAGGCGTGGGTGCTCGTGTCGCCGAGCCGCGTGCTCGCCAACGGCCGGCGCGACGGCATCCCCAACGTGATCGTCGAGGCGCTGGCGATGGGGCTGCCGTGCGTCGGCACGCGCGTGGCGGGGATCGAGGAGGTGGTGAAGGACGGCGTCAACGGCTGCATCGTGCCGCCGGACGACCCGACCGCGCTGGCGGACGCGCTGGCCACGCTGCTCGGCGATCCCGCGCGGCTCGAGCGCATGGGCGCCGCCGCGCGCGGCAGCGTGGACGAGAGCCTGGACGCCGATCGGACGTTCGAGCGCGTGCTGGCGCTGATGGCGCCGGGCGCCGGCGCGGTGCGGCGACAGGCCTGATGGGGCGCGCGCTCCGGGTCGCGCACGTGGTCGAGCGCATGCACCTGGGCGGCGCCGAGCGCGTGGTGCTCGAGCACGCGCGCCACGCGTCCGCCGCGTGGCCGGTGGGCGTGGTCTCGATCAACGGCACGGGCTGGGCGCTGGAGGAGGCGGCCGCGATCGGCACGCCCACGCTGGCGTTCGAGGCCGGCACGCCCCGCCTCGCCAAGGTGCGCTCGCTGGCGCGCTGGCTGCGCGCGCAGCGCGTGGACCTCGTCAACGGCCACAACGCCACGGGGGCGCTGTACGGCACGCTGGCCGCACGCCTGGCCGGCATCGCGTGCGTCCGTACGGAGCACAGCATCCACTACGCCGGGAAGCATTCGCGCGCGTATCCGCTGCTCGAGACATGGATGACGGCGGTCGCCGCGCGCGTGGTGTGCGTGTGCCGGGCCGGCGAAGCCAGCCACGCGCGGCGGTTTCCGTGGGCGCGGCGCAAGTTCGTCACGGTGTTGAACGGCATCTCGGAGGCGGGCGCCGTGCGCGCGCGGGACGTGGTGCGGGCGGAGCTGGGGCTGGCCGAGGACGCGCCGGTCGTGCTCACGGTTGGCAGTCTCTCGGCGCAGAAGGCGCAGCACGTGCTGGTGGAGGCGTTCGCGCGCGTGCGCGCCCACGCCCCGCGCGCGGCGCTGCTGCTGGTCGGTGAGGGGCCGGCGCGCGCGGCGCTGGAGGCGCAGGCCGCCGGCATCGGGGGCGCCGTCCGCATGCTGGGCGCGCGCCGCGACGTCGCCGACCTGCTGGCCGCGGCCGACGTGTTCGCGCTGTCCTCGACGCGCGAGGGACTGCCGATCGTCGTGCTCGAGGCGATGCGCGCGGGGCGACCGGTGGTGGCGTCGCGGATCGGGGGCGTGCCGGAGGCCGTCGAAGACGGCGTCACCGGATCGCTGGCCGCGCCCGGCGACGCCACGGGCCTGGCCGAAGCGATCGCCCGGCTCGCGCTCGATCCCGCGCTCGCGCGGCGCATGGGCGCCGCCGGAAACGCCCGCTGGCGCGAGCGCTTCACGGCCGCGCGCATGGTGCGCGAGACCGAGACGGTCTACGGCGAGGCGGCGGGCGTGGCGCCCCGCGCGTGACGGCCGGTGGCGGCGGCGGTGGGCGAGGTCCCGGGTTGCGCGCCGTGCGGCAACGCGGTGCCCTTGCCGCCGAGCGGCGACACCGTGGCGGGGGTGGCGCTGGACTGGACGCGCAGATCGCGCACCGGCGCGGGGCGGATGGTGTCGTCATAGGGCACGGCGCCCAGGTCGCTTCCGTCGCTGGAGGCGCCGATCGCGGGCGAGTTCGCGCTCGGCATCCCGTCGAATGCGAGCACGCTCGAGGTGTTCTCGAACACCGGCGCGGCGAACTGCGAATGGCAGTCCGCGCCCACCTGGGAGCACCACGGCGTGCCCGAGCCGACGCCGCTCGATCCGAGCCCGGTGATCGAGATCGCCGCGCCCGCCGACACCGGACCATAGTAGAGGTTGTGGTCTGCGGCGAGGTGGCCCTGGGCGCTGGCGAGCGAGGCCACGAGCGGTGCCGCGCCCGTCCCGCTGCCGGCCACCGTGCACACGATCGAGTTCTGCACGTTGGCGCTCGTCCACGACGCGTTGTTGTTCATGTTGAGCGAGCCCTGCGCGGGGCCGAAGCCCGCGATCGTGCAGTGGTCCACCAGCACCTCGTGGACACCGCTGTTGAAGCCGAGTCCGGCCTGCTGCCCCACCAGCAGGCAGCCGATCAGCGTGTCACTCTGCGCCTGGTCCTGATACATCATCGCCGCGCCGTAGGCGCTGGGGCCGATCTGGCGGACCACGCAGTGGTCCCACACGTTGTGGATCACCGATCCGGGATAGGAGCCCGAGGCCGATGCGAACAGCTGCATGCTGCCGGGCCCGCGCAGCGTGATCGAGTCGCGCGTGAAGGTGTTGTGCTGGGTCACGTCGCGCAGCACGAACCAGCCCTGCTCGTCGCACCCGCTGGTGCAGCGCGCGGTGATGTCCCAGCTGCAGTCCACGAACCGGCAGTGCTTGACGAAGAAGTACTTGGTGGCCGACGCGTCGATGGCGGCGGCCGCGATGTCGAGCTGGAACCGGCAGCGCTCGACCCATGCCTGCTCCAGCATCTGAAAGCGCACCGTGTGGCCGCCCGCGCCCGCCGGGCTCAACACGAACACGCAGTCGCGCAGCGAATCGCGCAGCGACTTGACGGTGGTGTCGGTCTCGCTGCCGACCATCCAGAAGCGCTCGGCATGGAGGATGCAGTGCGCCATCACGCAGTCGTTCGACGCCGAGATCTCGGACTTGCCGCCCTCGGCCGCGCACCAGGCGATCGAATCGCGGTCGCCGTTGAGCCGGAAGCCGCCGCGCAGGTCGAAGCCGGCGAGCGTGACGTCGCTGCGCGACATCGTGCCGTACGGGGTCACGACCACCTTCTGCGGATCGGCCAGGTTGCCGATGAAGGTGATGCGGCCAGCGGAGCCGCCGGAGCGCGCGGGCACGGGGAAGTCGGCGTAGATTCCATTGGCGACGTGCACCACGTCGCCCGGCTGGGCCATCTGATCGGCGCGCCCGATCGTGGCCAACGGCTGGGTGGCACTGCCGATATTGGCGTCATTGCCCGTGGGGCTCACGTACCACGTTCCGGCGAGTGCGGGAGCGGCGAGGCCGCCGGCGAGCGCGGCGAGCCCGGCCGTGAATCGAAACGCGATGCGGAACGGTGAAAGGAAACGGGACATTCATGGCCTCGGGGAGGGCGTGTCGGTCGGGGTGCGCGCGAGGGCGGATGGACGGGCGACGCGTTCCGGGCGATGCTTCCGCCCGATTTGCTCGGGGCGCGGCGTGCCCCGTCGTGGCGGTTCGAGGGAGCTACCCCTGCTCGGTCCGCCGGGTTCGCGGATTCTACACGCGTCGCCATACGGCATTCGTTCGAACGAGGTGAATCATGCGCCAGCGGACGCGACCGTGAGGCCGGTCGGATCATCGTGAGCGCCATGCACGGAAACGGATCCCCCATGCGGGAACATGCGGTGCAATCCCGAAACTCGGGCGACGCATGGGACGACGCGTTCGCGCGCGCGTGGCAGGAGCGGTCGTCGCACGCGCCGGCCGCCCATTTCGAATTCGATCCGGCATGTCTCACGTGGCAGGCGCGTCACGGCGCGCCGTTGCTCGCGGCGCTGGTGGACGACGCCCGCGGCCCCGGGCTGGCGCTGCTGCTGGCGATCACGCCGCGCACGCTGACCGGGGGCGCGCCGTGGCGCTGGGCCCTCGCCGTGGAGCAGGACGCCGTCGCCCCACGCTTCGAGCCCGCGCCCGCGGACGCCGCGCGGGCGATCGCAGCGGCGCGCGCGCTCGCGGGGGCGCGCCGGCTGCGCATGTATCTGCCATCGGCGGCGTGCCCGGGCGGGATGCGCGCGGGGGCGACGTGCGTGAACGCGCTCGATTCCGACGCCGATCGCATGCTGCACGCGCTAGACGACGCCAAGCGGCGCGCGATCCGCAAGGCGACGCGCGCGGGCTACGTGGTGCGCGCGGCCACCACGCACGGGCAGTTCCGCGCGTTCGCGGAGCTGCAGCAGGAGACCGAAGCGCGCCACGGGTACGCGCGTCACGCGGTGCCGGAAACGGCGGAGCCGGGCGAACAGTGGCGCGAGTGGGAGCTGCCGTGGATGTGGCTGCTCGTGGCCGAGAAGGAAGGCAGGGTGGAGGCGGGCTCGGGGTTCGGCCGGCTCGCGCGCGGCTCGCTCGACTACCGCACCAACGCCTCGAGCGAGCAGGCGCGCAAGGACGGCGCCAACGTGCTGCTCGGGTGGGAGGCGATGCGGCTGGGCGCGCTCGCCGGGCACCGCTGGCTCAACTGGTGCGGCGCGACACGGTTCAAGCGCGAGTTCGGCGGCGAGGTGATCCCGGTGAGCTGCCATCTGGGCGGGGACCTGCGCTGGAGCATCCCGAACCAGCTCGAGCGCTCGTGGCGTGGCGCGCGGCCGTGGATGGCCGGCTGGGCGAAGCGCCTCGGCGCGCGCCGTGGAGCGGCATCCTGATCGCGACCGAAAGCCATCGTGCGTTCGAGCGATTCGTGCGCTGGACGATCGAGCAGGAGCGGCCCGCGGTGGCGACGTTCCTGCCCGCGGACGAGTGCGCGGGATTCGTCGACTACTACCGCGGGCTGCCCGCGGCCGACGACGCGCGCGCGATCGCCGGCTACGCGCGGGGGCTGTGGCGTGGCGAAGCGGGGTGGGCGGCGCGCTGGATCGCGGCCGCGCGCGCGCGCACCGGCCGCGCCCCGCGTGTGCTGGACGCCGGCTGCGGATACGGCACGTTCAGCCTGCTGTTCGCGGCGGTGGGGGCCGAGGTCACCGGCGCCGATCTGCGGCCCGACCGGCTCGCGGTGGCGGATTGCCGGCGCGAGTTCCACGCCGCCTCCACCGGGACGACGCTGTCCGTCGTGTTCGAGCGCCGCGACCTGGCGCGCGACTGGCAAGAGCGGTTCGATGTCGTGTGGGTGCACAATGCGCTGTCGCACATCGACCCGCTGGAGCCATTCCTCGACCGGGTGGGGCGACAGCTGACGCCGGGGGGCGTGCTGGTGGTGGGCGACATCAACGGCGCCAACCCCGCGCAGCGGCGGCGGCTCGCGCGGCTGCGCAGCGAGGTGCACCAGGAGTACGTCGCGCCCGACGGGCGGCGCCACGCCTATGCCGTCGAGCGCCCGTTCACTCCCGACGAGCTGGACGCCGAGGCGCGCGCGCACGGCCTCACGTCCGTGCACCACGAACTCTACTGGACGGGCCTCGCGCGCGCGCCCGAGCTCGTGTACGTCGCGCTCATCGCGCCGCTGCAGGGCTGGCGGTGGTTCGGGCGGCGCTGGGGGCGCCGGCAGCTGTTCGTGGCGCAGAAGCCGGACGCCGGCGTGTCCGCGGGACCGCGCGCGGGCAAGGGCTGACTTCCGTGCGCATCCTGTTCCTCACCCAGTACTGGCCGCCCGAGACCGGTGCCGCGCCCGCGCGCGCCGCGCACTTCGTGCGCGCGCTCATTCGCACCGGCCACGAGGTGCGCGTCGTGACCGGGCTGCCGAACCACCCGGCGGGCGTGATCCCGGTCGAGTGGCGTGGCGCCGCGGGCCGCAGCGAGACGTGGGAGGGCGCGAGCGTCGAGCGCGTGTGGCTGTGGACCACGCCGCGGAAGACCACGGTGACGCGGCTGTGGAACCACCTCACCTACGCATGGTCGGCGCTTGGGCCCGCGCTGCGTGGGCCGAAGCCGGACCTGGTGCTGGCGTCGGTGCCGCCGCTGTTCCTCGGCGTCACCGCGTGGGTCGCGGCCCGCCGCCACCATGCGCCGCTGGTACTCGACCTGCGCGACGACTGGCCGCATGCGGCGCTGGCGCTGGGCGAGATGCGACCCGGCCCCGCGGCCGCCGCGCTGGCCGCGTTGTCGGGATTCCTGATCCACCGCGCGGCGCGCATCATCGCCGTCACGCCCGGCATGCAGCGCCAGCTCGAATCGCGCGGCGTGGACGCGGGCCGGCTCGAGCTGGTGACGAACGGCGCCGACACCGACCTGTTCCGTCCCGCGCCCGCCGCGGTGGACGCCCGCGACGGCGCGCGCCCGCTGCGCGTGCTGTACGCCGGCACGCACGGGCTCGTGCACGGCATGGAGGCGCTGCTCGACGCGGCCGAGGACGTGCGCGATCAGCCGATCTGCTTCGAGCTGGTGGGGGACGGCGTGGCGAAGCCGGCGCTGGAGGCGCGCGCGCGCGCCGCCGGGCTGCGCAACGTGACGTTCGCGCCCTGCGTGTCGCCGGCCGAGCTGGTGGCGCGCATCATCGCGGCCGACGTGTGCGTGGCCACCACGCGCGACCACCCGTTCTGCGGCGAGACCATTCCGGTCAAGCTGTTCGACTACCTGGCGTGCGGCCGTCCGGTGGTGGCGGCGGTGCGCGGCGACGCGGCCGAGGTGGTGGAGGCCTCGGGCGGCGGCGTGGTGGTGGCGCCCGGTGATGGCCACGCGCTGGCGCGCGCGCTCAGCGCGCTGGCGACCGACTCCGCGCGGCGCGCGGCGCTGGCGGCGGCCGGGCCCAAGTTCGTGGAGGCGAACTACTCGCGCCGCGCGCTGGGCCAACATCTGTGCGCGATCGTGGACGAGGTGCTGGCGAAGGCGCGCGGGCGGGCCGTGACGCCGCGCCCGGGCGGGCTCTATCGCGCCGCCAGGCGGGTGGTCGACGTCGTCGTCTCCGCCGCGCTGCTGATCGTGCTGTCGCCGGTGCTGGCGGCGATCGCGATCGCGGTGCGGCGCGAGTCGCCGGGGCCCGCGCTGTTCCGGCAGCGGCGCGTGGGGCGCGGCTCGGCGGAGTTCATCATCCTCAAGTTCCGCACCATGCGCGCCGGCACGCCGGACCTGGCCTCCCACCTGGTGGGGCCGGGCTCGTCGCAGGTCACTCAGCTCGGGCGGTTCCTCAGGCGTTCGAGCCTGGACGAGCTGCCGCAGCTGTTCAACGTGCTGGCCGGCGACATGACGCTCGTCGGCCCGCGACCGGCGCTGTTCAATCAGGACGACCTGATCGCGCTGCGCCAGCGGGAGGGCGTGGACGCGCTCAAGCCGGGCGTCACGGGCTGGGCGCAGATCCACGGGCGCGACGATCTGCCGGTGCCGGTCAAGGTCGAGTACGACCGCCAGTACCTGGCGCGGCTGTCGCCGTGGCTCGACCTGGCGATCGCGCTGCGCACCCCGTTCGCACTGCTGTCGTCGCGCGGCGTGTTCTAGCAGCGCGACGCGCCGGACCGCGGACGGTCCGGCGCGCGAAATCGCTCCAGGCACGGGCTTGTCACCATCCCGCGCGACCTCCGGTGGTGCCGTAGCTCGAGAAGTGCCACAGCGGCGTGCGCAGCACCTGCAGCTCGGCGTCGAACACGCTGGACGGCATCGTCACCCAGCATCCCTGCTGCGGGTCGAACCACAGCGTGGCGAGGCTCGACGGATCGAGATCGGTGACCCCGATCACGTTCGCCACCAGCACGACCGGGACGGTGAAGCCGTTGGCGGACGCAGGGCTGATGGACAAGTCGCAGCGCATCACGGCGGGGTCGGGCACGTTGACGGTGACCACGGCGGTGCCGCGGATCGCGCCCGGCGGCACCAGCAGCGTGTAGCGGCCGACCTGGACCACGCCGCCCAACGCCCCCACGATCGTCTTCGAGGCGCTGGTCTGGGTCGAGAGCACCGGCGCGCGCAGGAAGTCAGGCGCCGGGTTGCAGTCGGCGGCGGCCGCCGACACCGCCGTCAGCGCGAGCAGCGCCGCGGCCGCGAAGGTGTGGCAGATGCGTCGGAAAGTGGACATGGAGAACTCCTCACTGGGTGCGGTGACGTCGCGAGCTTTCCACCCTGGCGGGGCGCATGAACCATGCCCGCCGCCATTCACGCATCCCGCAACGGCAGCTCGCGGCGGCAGAACGCCTTGACATCGGGCGCGGACCGCGCCGCGCGCGGCCCCCGCGCAAACTGCAATGCCTGACGTGAATTCGGGGCGCATTTCGCAGCGGACCGGGCGAACGCGGCCCTGCGCGGAGGTGGCCCGCGCCACCGGATGCGGGCCGGCGCATGGGGTCGGGCGGCTGTGCTATGAATAGCCGGATCATTGCGGTCCGGGTCGGGGGCCACCGCCCGTTCGGACGCGTTCGGGCCGCCGGCCGACCGTGACGCCGGCGGAAACATCCGAAGCGCCGGCGGCAGCGCCGGCAGCGCATCCTGGCTGCGCCTGGGAGAACCATTGAGCCTCGATTACTTCCCGCTGCACGTGAGCGTGCTGACCGCCAGCGCGGTGCTGGCGGCGCTGATCGGCCTGTTCGCCACGCTGCGCCGCGGGCAGTGGCTGGTCACCCTGCTGTTCTCGTCCTCGTTCCTGGTGATGGCGGCGTTCCAGGCGGGCTCGATCGGCATGCTGCAGGCCGACTCCTCGCTCACCGCGCGCACGTGGGCCACGTACCTGGCCGGCGTCTCGGCGCTGGCCTCCTGGCTGTGGCTGTCGCTGTCGGTGGTGCTGGCGCGCACCGATCCCTGGCACCAGATCCGCGAGGCGGCCGCGTACCTGATGCTGGCGCTGGCCGGCTGCATCCTGATGTTCTTCGCCGCCGGCACGCCGTGGGTGGTGCGCGGCGTGTCGGGCATCGGCGCCGATGCCGTGATCCTGCTCGGCCCGATGGGCAAGATCTACCTGATGTACCTGGTGGTGGTGATGGTGGCGGTGCTCATGAACTTCGAGCGCATGCTGCGCACCGCCCCGGCCAGCAACCAGAAGCGCCTGCGCGCCATGTTCGGCGCGTTCCTGGTCGGCATCCTGACCGAGCTGCTGCTGGTGTCGGGCGGCCTGCTCTACAACGGCGTGCGCGTGACGTGGCTGTCGGCCTCGGCCGTGCCGCTGTTCGTGTCGGGGTCGGTGACGGCGCTGGCGCTGGCGCGGCGCCGGCTGTCCGACATGAGCGTGCCGGTGGCGCGGCCGGTGATCTACTACTCCAGCGTCTCGCTCACGCTCGCCGGCGCGTTCCTGCTCACGATGGCGGTGCTGTCCAAGCTGCTGCCGGTGCTGACGCCGGAGTGGAAGCGGGTGGTGAGCCTGGCGTTCTACCTGCTGGCGGGCGGTGGCGGCCTGCTGCTCACGCTGTCGCCGGCCGCCAACCGCGCGGTCAAGCGCTTCATCGACCGGAACTTCTACGCCAACCGTTACGACTACCGGCGCGAGTGGGAACGCGTGAGCTCGGCGATCGTGCCGGCCGCGCGCCCCGAGGACGTGTGCCGCCAGATCGAATCGCTGGTGTGCGCGGTGTTCGACGCCGAGCGCGCTGCCATCTACCTGCGCGACGACCGGACGCGGCGCGCGCCCGGGGTGCCGGCGCCGTTCCGCAAGGTGCATGGGCCCGCGGCGCTGCCGACCGTGATCGACGCCTACAATCCGCTGGTCGTCGAGCTGGACGCCACGCGCGTGCCGGTGCAGTTCAAGGACCTGTCGCACGACCTGGACCTGATCCCGCTGGCGGTCGAGAACCGCGGCATCCTTCAGGCCATGAACGCGGCGGTGTGCGCGCCGCTGGCCGCCGGCGATCAGGTGATCGGGCTGTTGTGGCTGGCGGAGAAGCGCAGCGACGAGGACTACTCGCACGAGGACCTCGAGTTCCTGGCCGCGATGGCGCGCCAGCTGGCGGCGGCGCTGTGGTTCGCGCGGCTGGCCGAGCAGCTGGCCGAGACGCGCCAGCTCGAGTCGCTGCACCGGTTGTCCACGTTCGTGCTGCACGACATCAAGAACCAGGTGTCGGGGCTGTCGCTGGTGGTGGACAACGCCCGCCGGCACCTCGGCAATCCGGACTTCCAGCGCGACGCGCTGGCCGTGGTCGAGCGCACCGTTCACAACCTGCGCGAGCTGATGAACCAGGTGGCCGGCATGAGCCGGCCGAACCAGGTGCAGCCCTCGCCGGTGGTGGTGCGCGAGCTGGTGGACGAGGCCGCGGCCGCCTCGGGGCTATCGCCCGGCGAGTCCAACGGCATCCGGTTCCGGGTGGAGTGCCGCGCACGGCACGCGGTGATGGTGGACCGCCAGCTGATCGGGCGCGTGCTCGTCAACCTGCTCACGAACGCGCGCGAGTCGCTGCCGGACACGGGGTTCATCGAGATCGTGGCCGACGTCGAGCCGGGCGAGTCGGACGGCACCGGCGTGCTGTCGCTCGAGGTGCGCGACTCGGGCCGTGGCATGAGCGAGGAGTTCATCCGCACCGCGCTGTTCCGACCGTTCGCCACCACCAAGCCCACCGGGCTCGGCGTGGGGCTGGCGCAGTGCCGCAGCATCGTCGAGGCGCACGGCGGCACGATCGCGGTCGAGAGCCGGCCGGGGGCGGGCACCACGTTCACGGTGCGGTTGCCGGCTTCGCTGGCGCTGATCCCCGCCGAGGAGGCCGCCGGATGAGCAAGGAGCGCGTGCTGATCGTGGACGACGAGGAGTCGATCCGCAACCAGCTGCAGTGGGGGCTGGCTGACGAGTTCGACGTGTCCACCGCCGCCACGGTGGAGGATGCGCGCCGGCTGGTGCGCGAGGCGCGGCCCAGCGTCGTCACCGTGGATCTGGCGATGACGCCCGGCAGCGCGGGCGAGGAGGGCATGGCGCTGCTCGACGAGATCCTGGAGAAGCACCCGCTCACCAAGGTGGTGATGGTGACCGGCAACGAGAGCCGCGAGCACGCGCTGAACGCGATCCGGCGCGGCGCCACCGACTGGTACGGCAAGCCGATCCAGCTCGACGAGCTGAAGGTGATCCTGCGGCGCGCGCTGCACATCCGCGCGATCGAGATGTCGCAGAAGGACGGCGTGCCGGCGGGGCGCAAGCGCTACCACCGGCTGGTGGGCGAGTCCGAGCCGATGCGGCGCGTATTCGCGCTGATCCAGCGCGTGGCCGCCACCGACGCCAACGTGCTGGTGGTGGGCGAGAACGGCACCGGCAAGGAGCTGGTGGCGCATGCCATCCACGAGGCCAGCGCGCGGCGCGCGGGGCCGTTCGTGCCCATCAACTGCGGCGCGATTCCCGACCAGCTGCTGGAGAGCGAGCTGTTCGGGCACGAGCGCGGCGCGTTCACCGACGCCTACCGCACGCGCGAGGGCAAGCTCGAGCTGGCCGCGGGCGGCACCGTGTTCCTGGACGAGATCGGCGAGCTGCCGCTGCTGCTGCAGGTCAAGCTGCTGCGGTTCCTGCAGGACAAGGTGGTGGAGCGCGTGGGTGGCCGCGAGCCGCGGCGCGTGGACGCGCGCGTGGTGGCCGCCACCAACCAGGACCTGAAGACGATGATGGCCGCGGGCCGGTTCCGCGAGGACCTGTTCTACCGGTTGAGCGTGGTCACGATCGTGGTGCCGCCGCTGCGAGAGCGCGGCGACGACCTGCGGCTGCTGGCCGAGTACTTCCTCGAGTTCTACGCGCGCCACCACAAGCGCCGCATCAAGGGCTTCACCCAGGCGGCGCTGCGCGCGATCCAGGCGCACCCGTGGCCCGGCAACGTGCGCGAGCTCGAGAATCGCATCCAGCGCGCGGTGATCCTGGCGCAGGACTCCACGCTGCGCCCCGAGGACCTGGAGCTGGGCGAGCGCGCCGAGGACGTGCGCTCGCTGCAGGAGGCGCGCGACGAGGCCGAGCGCCGGCTGCTGATCGAGTCGCTCACGCGCAACGCCGGCAACATCACGCGCGCGGCGCGCGACGTGAAGGTGAGCCGGCCCACGTTCCACGACCTGCTGCGCAAGCACGGCATCGACGCCGGCCAGTACCGGCATCCCGACGTGCCCGAGGCGCCCGAGGACGAGGACGCTGAAGACAGCGCCGAAGCCTGACCTTGGCGCCGGCCGCGCGGCCAGGGTGCGTGCGCTCGCGTGGCTCGCGCTCGCGCTGGGGCTCGCGCCGTGGCTCGCGCCCGCGCCCGCCCGGGCCGAGGACCAGCCGCCCACGCTGGTCGTGCGCTCGCGCCCGACCGGCGCCTGGGTGCGGCTCCAGGGCGAGCGCGGCGTGCTCGGCCGCACGCCGTTCGAGCTGACGCGCCCGCTCGTCGGCCGCTACCGGCTGTCGGGGGACGCGCCCGGCTACGAACGCTGGCGCCGCTCGCTCGACCTGGGCGGCGGCGCCGACACGGTGTGGATGGTGCTCGCCCCCAAGCACCGCGTGCTGGGCGCGGCGCGCTCGCTGGTGGTGCCGGGGTGGGGCTCGTTCTACGCCGAGCATCCGACGCACGGCTGGGTGCTGCTCGCCGGCGACGTGGCGTTCGGCGCCGTGTGGGGGGTCGCCGAGAAGCAGTACCGAGACAAGTCGGACCTCTACGACCAGTACGCCGCGCTCGCGGTGGGCAAGCCGCCGGGCAGCACCTACGTCAAGCTGCGCGACGCCGCGCTCACGGATCGCGACGACGCGCGCGACTTCCGCGACAACGTCACCAAGGTGGCGGCGGGATGGTGGGGGCTCGCCGTGCTGGATGCGCTCGTGGCGGGCCCCGCGCGGACGAAGGCGGTGGCCGCGCGCTGGGACGTCTCGCCGGCGCCGGGCGCGCTGGCGATCCGGTTCCGATTCTGACCCCGCGATGGCATCCGTCCAGGTGCCGGCTGGGACAGCCGCCGTGCGGTCGCAAACACGCGCGCCCCGTTCCACGCGGAACGGGGCGCCGGACATTCTATGGGGGACTTCGTTCTCGGAATCGCGGGCCGCACGCGAGTGTCTTCGAACTCAGTCCCCCAATGCTGATCTACAGATGCCCGGCGCCCGTCGCGAGTTCCATTTTTCGCACGCCGCCGCGTGCCGCGCCGCGCGCGCGCGCGAACACGTAAGGAGCCGGTCAAGCCCGTCGCGTCCGAACGTCGCGGGCTGGACAGCGTCGTGACAGCGCGGCCTTGGGGCCGCACCGGAGGGGCCGTGCAGCAGGGATACTTCCTCGCGATCGCCGGCAACATCGGCGTCGGCAAGACCGAGCTCACCACGCGGCTGTCGCGCGAGCTGGGCTGGCTCGCGTACTACGAGCCGGTGATCGAGAACCCCTACCTCGACCCGTTCTACGCCGACATGCCGCGCTGGAGCTTCCACCTGCAGATCTACTTCCTGTCCGAACGCTTCAAGGCGCAGGCCCGGATCGGCGACAGCCCGATCGCGTTCATCCAGGACCGCACCATCTACGAGGACGCGGAGATCTTCGCGCGCGTGCTGAAGGAGCAGGGCTCGATGACCGATGTGGACTACGCGAACTACACTTCGCTGTTCCACATCCTGGTGTCGTACCTGCGCCGTCCGGACCTGATCATCTACCTCAAGGCCAGCCCCGACGTGCTGATGGAGCGCATCCGCCGGCGCGGGCGCGACAGCGAGAAAGGGATCGGCCGCGACTACATCGAGCGGCTGAACCGCGCCTACGACGAGTGGATGACGCGGGCGCGCGCGGAGATGGAGGTGCTGGAGATCGACACCGACCGGGTGCCGCTGCAGGGCGAGACCGGGGCGTTCCGCGAGCTGGTGGAGAGCCTCAAGACGCGCTATCCGCGGCAGGTGGCGCTGGATTTGCCGGAGTAGTCGCGCGGGCGGTGTTCCAGATGGCTTCGAGGAACGCGCCCAGCGAGGCGATGTCGTCCGGCCGCATGGGCAGCGGACGCCCGGTCGCCGGCAGCGACACCGCGGGCCCGGGGCCGCCCGGCGTCCCGGCCACCGCCGGCGCGCCCGGATGGGCGCCGGTCAGGTCGATGCCGAACGTGGGCCGCGACGGCAGCCGCGCGTCGAAGAAGTGGATCGGGAAGTTGCTGGTGATGCCGCCGTCGCTGAACCACACGCGCCGCGGCTCGCCACCCGCCTCGCCCGGCAGGTGGAGCGGCACCGCGCTCAACAGCACGGGGAAGCTCGAGCTCATGCGCGCGAGCAGCAGCACGGGCGCATCCTCGGCGCGCGGCATGGGGTGATATCCGGCCGGCGCGCGGCCGGCATGGGGCGAACGCCGCCCGGCCTCGATCAGATGCCGCACGATCGCGGGAGGGAACAGCCGCTCGAAGTCGGGTTCCCGGAACAGCAAGCGCTCGTCCTCGATCGGCAGCACGAACGGCCGCCCGAGGCTCAAGCTGGTCGTCACCATCTGCAGCGCGATCGCCGGCGCGGCGACGCCGGGCACGGGCTTGCCGCTCAGCATGCCGACCGTGAGCGGCGGGTCGTCGGGCGCCAACCCCGCCAGATCCTGAATGCGCTCGTGCAGCCAGTCGGTGAGCGCAGGAACGTTCGCGCCCTCCACCGTCCGGCCCGTGCAGACGCCGAACCCCTGCTCCGGCAGCGCGTGGGTGAGCAGCCTCCACAGCCGGCTCCCGCACGCCAGCGCCGATCCCAGATACGCCCCGACGAACGCGACCGGCAGCAGCAATGCCACCACGGTGCGCGCCAGCGGGTGTCCGGCGGGAACGATGCCACGCGCGAGCAGCACGTCGATCGTGCCGCCGAGCACGCCGCCCACCACGGTGCCGGTCCAGTAGCGCAGCGGCAGCGCGTCGCGCAGCACGCCCGGCAGCGTGACGAACCCCACGCGCAGCGCGGGCGGCAGCCACGAGCGGCGTGGCCGCCCCGCCGCGGGCGGCCCGCTGGCACGCGCGGTCCTGCGCTGCCACGCCAGCAGCAGCCGGAGCAGGGGCCGCGTCGCGGCCGGCGCCTGGAACAGGTCCAGCAGGTTGCGATCCCGCCCGAGCCAGGCGTTCAGCGCCGCCAGCTTCTCGAACCCGCCGCGTTCGCGCCCGTACTCGGCCGCCGCGGTGAGCGCGGCGGCGATCGCGCCGGCGGAAGTGCCGCCGATCGAGCGGAATCGAAAGGTGGGCGCCAGCTCGAGCACCGCCGGCGGATAGACGATCCCGCTCGTGATGCCGCCCTTGATCACGATGTCGCACTCGCGCGGCGGCGCGGCGAACCGGCCGTCGGGCCCGGGAGCGGAAGGCGGCGCGGCGCTCATCGTCGGGGCCTCGGGACCCAGGCCGCGCGCCGCGGGGCCATCATGCGGTCTTGTCGGTGACGCCCAGCACCGCCACGCAGCGTCCGCACAGACCTGCGTCGTTGACGTCCAAGCGGTGCGTCCAGCACCGCTCGCAGCGCGCCGACGCCGTGCGGCGCACCTGCACATCGAAGTCGCCGCCCTCGGGCACCGCCTCGGCCAGCGTGACCGCGGCCACGATGAAGAACCCGGGCAGCTCGTCGGCGAACGCCCGCAACCGCTCGATCACGGGCGCGCGTGCGCCGAGCGCGACCTCGGCCTCGGCCGTGGTGGCGAGCTGTCGGGCGGCGCGCAGCGGCTCGATCGCGGCGTTCACCGCGTCGCGCGCGGCCACCAGCAGCGCCCAGTCGTCCTCGTGCGCCTCGCCGTGCCGCCCCGCCGCCTCGGGCCAGCGCGCCAGGTGCACGCTCTCGCACTCCGCCAGCAGCGCCGGATGGTGCTGCCACACCTCCTCGGCGGTGAACACCACTGCGGGCGAGGCCGCGATCGCCAGGTCGTGCAGCGCGCTCCACAGCACCGTCTGCGCCGAGCGGCGTGCGGGGTCGCCCGGCGCCAGCGTGTACAGCCGGTCCTTGGCGCCGTCGAGGAACACGGCCGACAGGTCCACCGTGCACAGGTCGAGCAGCACGTCGAGCGCGCGATGGAACTGCAGCGCCTCCCACTCGCGCCGGATGCGGCCCAGACGCGCGTCGAGCACGGCCGCGAACGCGGCGTCGACGCGCGTCAGCGCTTCGGGCGCGACCGCATCGGCGCGCGGATCGAAGTCGCCGAGATTGCCGAGCAGGAACCGGAACGTGTTGCGCAGCTTGCGGTAGCCGTCCGCCACGCGCTGCAGGATCTCGTCGCCCACGCGCACGTCGGCGCGCCAGTCGGTGGTGAGCGCCCACAGTCGCACGATCTCGGCGCCGTACTGCTTCACAACGTCCTGCGGGTCGACCGTGTTGCCGAGCGACTTGTGCATCGCGCGACCCTCGGCGTCCAGCACCCAGCCGTGCGTGCACACGTCGGTGTAGGGGGCCTTGCCGTCGAGCGCGACGCCGATCATCAGCGAGGAGTTGAACCATCCGCGGTGCTGGTCGGGGCCTTCGATGTACACGATCCGGACCGCGCGCTTCCACGCCTCGTCCAGCGCCGGGTGGGTGGCTCGCACCGCGCGGTGCGTGCAGCCCGAATCGAACCACACGTCGAGGATGTCGGTCTCCTTGCGGAACGGCCCGGTGGCGCCGCACGCCGGGCAGGCGAAGCCGTCGGGCAGGAATTCCTCCACCGGTCGCGTGAGCCAGGCGTCCGAGCTCTCCGCCCGCACGCGCTCGGCGACCGTGCGCATCACGCGCTGATCCAGCGCCGGCTCGCCGCACGTCTCGCAGTACACGGCCGGGATCCCGACGCCCCACGAGCGCTGGCGCGACAGGCACCAGTCGGGCCGCGTGCGCACGCTCTCGCGGATGCGGTTGCGCGACGAGGCCGGATCCCAGCGCACCGCGTGCTCGATCTGCTCGATGGCGCGCTCGCGCTGGGTGGGCGTGCCGGGGCCCGCGACCGAGTGGTCGATCATCATGAACCACTGGCGCGTGGCCCGGAAGATCACCGGGCGCCGGCAGCGCCAGCAGTGCGGATAGCTGTGGGTGAAGGAGGACGCCGCCAGCAGGCGCCCGGTCGCGCGCAGGTGTTCGACGATGGCGTCGTTGGTGGCGGGATCGATCACCGAGCGGCCCGCCCAGCCTTCGCCGACGTCGTGCGTGAACCGGCCGGCTTCGTCCACCGGGCACGCCACGCCGAGCCCCGCGCGCGCGCCCACCGCGAAGTCCTCCTTGCCGTGCCCGGGCGCGGTGTGCACGAGCCCCGTGCCGTCCTCGAGGCTCACGTACGGGGTGCCATCCACCACCAGCGAGTCGGCGCCCCACGGACCCTCGAACACGAGCCCCAGCAGCTGCTGCCCCGTCACCGTCTTCTCCGTCACGGGCGAGGTCCAGCCGGCCGCCTCGGCGACCGCCTGCAGCCGCGCCGCGGCCACCAGGTGGCGCGCCTGTCCGGTGCGCACGACGACGTACGACGCCTGCGGATCCACCATCAGCCCGAGGTTGGCGGGCAGCGTCCAGGGCGTCGTCGTCCACGCCACGGCCGCCACGTCCGCCAACCCGGCCAGCACGCCCGATGGGTCGCGGCGCAGCGGAAAGCGCACGTGGATCGAGGGCGAGGGATCGTCCTGGTACTCGATCTCCGCCTCGGCCAGCGCGGTGCGATCGGTCGGGCACCAGTGGATCGAGCGCAGCCCACGCTGGATGAAGCCGCGGCCCGCCAGCGCGGCGAACGCCTCGAGGATCGCGGCCTCGAATCCGGGCGCCATCGTGAGGTAGGGGTCGTCCCACGTGCCCCAGATGCCGAGCCGCACGAGCTCCGCGCGCTGGAGGTCCACGAACGTGGACGCGTAGCTGCGGCAGCGCCGGCGCAGCTCCAGCGGATCGGGCGTGAGCCCCTTGTCGCGGAACTCCTTCATCACCTGCACTTCGATCGGCATGCCGTGGTTGTCCCAGCCCGGCACGAACGGCGAATCGAACCCCATCAGGCTCGCCTGCCGCACGCACGCGTCCTTCCACACGTTGTTGGCGGCGGTGCCCATGTGGACGTGGCCGTTGGAGTAGGGGGGGCCGTCGTGCAGCAGCCACACCGGCTCGCCGCGTCGCGCCGCGCGCAGCCTGGCCTCGAGATCGCGCGCCTTCCACCACGCCAGCCGCTCGGGCTCGCGCCGCGTCAGGTCCGCCTTCATCGGGAATTCGGTGCGCGGCAGGTTCAGGGTGTCGCGATAGCCGGCCATCGGTCCGCCTCCACGTCGCGATCGCAAACGAAAACGCCCCCCGCGCGCGCCAGCAGGCGCATGCGTTGGGGCGACGGGGAGCCGCGTGACCACCCAACTTCGCGGCGTCCTCACGGACCACCGCCTCGTGGCCCGGACGACGGAACTCGCGAGGCGCGCTCCGCGGACGTGGGGCCGGCCCGTTGTCGGAGGCGAACCGGCCGGTTCTACGCGCGCCGCAACCGGCGCGTTTCTTCCGGCGGCTGGCCGGCCACGCCGGCGCGGGGTGATGGCCCGATCACGCGGGCGTCCCCGTTACAGCCTTGGACGCACCGTGCCACGCAGCCCGCCGGCGGTCAAGCGGGGCGAACTCCCATCACGCTCGGCCGGCTAGTTGCTGCCTTCGTGCCACGCAATGTTGACGAACTGGCCGCCGAACTTGGCGATGCTCTGCTCGATCGCGTCCTTGCTGTAGAGGATCGTGCACGTGCCGTTGGCGACCTTGATCTTGCTCTTGCCCTTGCAGATGATGCCGCCCAGGATCCAGCACGTGCCGTTGATCTGCAGATCGCCCTCGATGTAGATCAGTCCGCGATAGTTGAACGTGCCGGTGATGTTCAGGTCGCCGTCCACGTACAGCAACCCCGAGCCGTTGCCGCCCGGGTACGCGAAGCTTCCGGACTGGTCCTGGGTGATGTTGTTGTTGTCGAGATAGAACACGCCGTTGGGGTTCGCGGGGGCCGTGGCCAACGGGCTGCCGATCCACGAGAAGAACTCCGCCTGGTTCATGCCGAGCGCGTCCCACGGTCCGGCGTAGAAGCCGGTCTGGTTCTGCGAATTCGGCGGCATGGCCGGCGACGTCTGCACGGACGAGCCGCCGTTGGTGACCGTGCCCACGCTCCACGACGCGGGCTTGTCGCCGCTGCCGACCTCCCAGTTGATGCAGCCGGTCGGACTGATGCGATCGCCGTTGATGCCCGTGCCGGTCGGCGTGTCGATGCGATGGTTGTAGCCGCACACGGTGGAGGTGCCCAGGAAGTCGATGCCGACGTCGGCGGTCAGCGCGGCATCCGCATTGACGAACACCGGCTTCTGGATCACCTCGGTGACGATGTGCCGCTGATCGGCGCCTTCCGCGCCGGTGGCGGTGATCTTGTAGATCGGCCAGCCGGTCGTCGTCTGGATCGCCGGGTTCTTGGTGCTGTCGTAGCGGTACACCACCGTGCGGGCAGGATCGGTCAGGAACTGGATGGTGAGCGCGCTCGGGCTGCGCGTCGCGGTGCTGTAGTTGAGCCACTGCCCCGCCGGCTGTGCCGTGGCCAGCGCGGTCGAGTCCGTGCCCAGCACGGGAACGCTGCCCGAGGGGGCGTTGAAGATCTGCACCACCTGGCGCGGCCCGTTGGGCGCCGAGACGTCGGGGCCCTCGTTGTTGCGGATGCGCGCCACCGCCTCGGCCACGCCCGCCTCCGCGGTGTTCAGCGCCTGGTTCTCGCGCACGTCGTGGCCCACGATGCGGCGGCCCACGGTGAGCGACGTGTACAGCACGATCGCGAGCAGCGACAGCACCAGCAGCACCAGCACCGCCATCACCAGCGCGATGCCGCGTTCGTTGCGCACGGGGCGGGTCACGGTGGGATCTCCTCGCATGGCTAACGGATGAACACGACCAGCGCGCCGGACGTGGTGCCGGTCTTGACCGCGCACGCGAAGTCGGTCAGGTACGGGGGCGCGGGCAGCGAGGGCTGCCAGCCGAAGTTGAAGTTGGCGGTGGTGACGGCCGGCACCATGAACCCGATCGCGCCGTTGGACGGATCGGTGCCGCCCGGGATCAGCACGCCCAGGTCGGTGTAGAAGATGCGCACGCCGCCGGTGAAGCCGCTCATGTTGTCGCGGTAGCCGCACAGGATGTCCTTGCGCGGTCCGCCACCCAGGTCGGCCGCCGCCAGACACAGCGGGATGCCGGGCGCGTCGATCTCCTCGAGCTGCGTGAACGAAATCACGTTGCCGATGGTGGTGTTCTTGTACACGCGCAGCTTGCCGGAGTGATCGCTGGTCTGCAGGCCGACGACGATGTCGCGCAGGCCGTCGCCGTCGATGTCGGCGCAGGCGATCGAGGTGACGGCGCCGGTGCCCAGCGGTCCGCCGGTCGCGAAGTTGTAGCGGTTGCCGTTGCTGTTGCCGACGCGGCGCAGCACGTAGCCCTCGCCGTTGTAGTCGGACAAGTGCGTTCCGATCACAAGGTCCTTGTAGCCGTCGTTGTCGAAGTCGGCCAGCGCCAGCGCGGTCACCTCGCCGAGCGTAACGCCCGGAATGTTGCCTCCCGGCGGATAGATCTCCTGCTGGGTGAAGCTGGGCGTCGAACCCTCGTTGTTCTGCCACACCTCGACAGTGCCGTGGCCGAGCGTCGGCGACTTGGTGCCGACGATGATGTCGGGGTAGACGCCGCCCGAGCAGTCGGTGGTGAGCACCGCCTGCACGTCGCCGCCGTCGCCGGTGGTGTAGCTGCGCGTCGGCGAGGAGGGGAAGTAGCCGATGTTGCCGCTCGAGTTCTGCGTGATCCACACGAAGAAGTTGCCGGTGGCCGCCTTCTTGGTGCCGGTCACGAGGTCGACGCGCGCGGTGGGCGTGGTGCTGTCCAGCGTGTCCGCGGCCAGGCACAGCACCGAGTTCGGCGCGCCCTGATGGTTGTCCGGGTCGGCGTTGAACAGCGGGTTCGTGGCGTATTGGTTGAACCAGGTCGAGATCTGGTCGGTGCCGCCCGCATCCGAGCCGAGCACGATGTCGATGTCGCGGTGGCTCTTGGTGTTCCACTGGTTGTTGTTGCCGTTCCAGTCGTTCTCGATCAGGTCGCCGCTCGTCAGCGACAGCACGCGCTGCGCGTTCAGGGTGATCACCTGGTATCCCACCATGCCGAAGTTCTGCCCGGTGAGCGTCTGGCTGGCGGTGAGGTGGATGTTCGAGATCGACATGGGCGTGGTGGCGAAGTAGCCGTTCGGCACCTGCGTGTACAGCGTATACGCGGCGCCGGTCGGGTTGGCCGGCACCTGGATCGAGAAGTTGCCGCTCGCGTCGGTGTAGGCGTAGCCCTGCGTCGAAGTGCCGCCGTTGTTGCTCATGCCCACCCACACGTTCGGGATGCCCGGCTCGCCGGAGTCGAACGTGGCGTTGCGGTTGTTGTCCTTGAACACGGTGCCCTGCACCACCGCCGTCGGGGCCTGCTCGAGCCCGAACACGGCGTTGGCGCTGCCGTGATTGACCATCGTGCCCGTCACCGGGTTCGTGGTCGTGCACACGAACGAGTCCGGCGGCGTCACCGAGATCGAATACGCGCCGACGGGTGCGAACAGGCTGTCGGTTCCCGCGCTCAGGGTGTAGTTGACCTGGCCGGTGGCGGTGTTGGTGTTGCGGATGCCGCCCATGCCGTTCTCGCCCGGGTCCTGGACGGCGTTGCCGTTCAGGTCGTTGTATGCGAACACGTGAACCCAGCCGCCGGCGCGCGCGGTGTCGGCGAACGAGCGCGTCACGCCGTTCGGAATCGTCACCACGAAGCTGTCGGGATTGGTGCGCACACCGTAGCCGGGCGGCGCCAGCTCGCGCAGCGTGTAGGTGCCGGGGCCGACCCGGAACACGAAGTAGCCGGTGTTGTCGGTGAGCGCGGCCAGGTTGCCGCAGCGCACCGTCACGCCGCCCAGGCCGAGCTCGCCCGCGTCCCGCGAGCCGTTGCTGTTCAGGTCGTTGTAGACGTAGCCGTCGACCGTGTAGGCGCTGAAGCCCCAGTCGGGCACGTTGCGCAGCGAATTGACCTGCGTTTCGATCTTCGTGTCCGCGTACCGCCCGCGCCAGTCGGGGCTGGCGCTCGACGCCACGGCGTTGATGGTGATGCGCGCGATGTTCTTGAGCTGGGCGGCCGGCACCGGCCCGTTGGACCAGTCGTACGGCGTCGGGCTGTTGATCATCCACACCTGGAACAGCGCCGGCACGCCGTTCGCGCACGGGCGCTTGATCAGCGCGATCCGCTCCACCGCGCCGCCGTTGTCGCCGGCCACGTCGTTGAGCGAGTCGCCGTACACCTGGCGCAGCAGCTCGTAGTCGTTCGGGTTCCGCGTGCGGCGCGCGTCGATGTCGTTGGCGCTGGCGATGTCGTTCGCGTCCACCTGGCCGTCGTTGTTGGCGTCCAGCGTCCAGCGGATGATCTCGGCCCCGGAGCGGTACTTGATCGGCGGCGTCCACGACGTTCCGTTCAGCGGGAACGGCTTGGGATTGCCGGCCGGATCGTAGGCGACGGTGTCGCGCGGCGCCGCGAAGCCGCCGGACAGGTCAGCGCACATCAGCACCTGCAGCGAGTCGATGTAGGCGATCGGCTGCTGCGGGGCGGCCGCCCAGTCGAGGTCCGCGCCGTATCCGGCCGAGCGCAGGTCGCGCGACATCATGTCCACCGCCACGCGCGCCGACTGCACCGATTCGATGCTGTTGGCGGTGCTCACCTTGCTGCGACTGGTCATCGTGAGCACGGCCATCACCACGCCCATCACCACCGCCAGCACGGTCAGCGTGATCAGCAGCTCGATCATGGTGAAGCCGCGCTCGCGGGCGCGCGTGAGCTCGAGGCGGGGGCGCATGGTCACCGTCGCAGGTAGGTGGTGGCGATCACCGAGCGGGCCCCCTGATAGGTCCAGCTCACGGTGATGACGACTTTCTTCAGGTTGTCGAGCGGGATGGCCAGCGTGGTCACGGTGTAGCTGCGCGTCCACGTGCCGTTGGCGCCGAGCGTCTCGGGGCCGTGGTTGCCGTCGATCATGCGCTGGTCCGACCACGGCAGGCCCTCCAGTTCCTCGATCTTCTCCTGCGCGTAGTAGCTGGCCGTGGTCGTGAGCCGGTTCGTCAGCTGTCCGCGCGAGCCGGCCGGGAATACGCGTGCCATCGCCAGCACGCCCAGCGACAGCACCACCAGCGCGATCATCAGCTCGACCAGCGAAATGCCGCGCTCGGAGCGCGGGACGGACGGCGCGGAACGCGCACGCGGGTTCATCACGCGCCTACTTGGAGAGCACCAGGCCCGAGAGCTGGATCGAGATCGTGTCGCGATCGCCGCGCGGATCCCTGACGATCACGCTCCCGGAGTTGTCGCAACGCCCGTCCGGCTGCATGCGGTACCAGTCGTTGAGCGACGCGGTGAACGTGATCCCGGTCGGCAGCGTCCACTGCGAGGCGATCACGTTGGCCGGCGTCGTGTAGTGGATGTGGTAGACGTTCGTGCCGACGAAGTGCATGGGCTGGATCACTCCCGTGGCGATGGCCTTCTCGCGCGCGAGCCGAAGCTGCGCGGCGATGTTCTCGCTCGCGCCCTTGAGCTGCTGGCTGGCAGAGAACGTGTGGAGTGCCGGGATGCAGAACGTGAACAGAATTCCCAGCAACACCAGCACGACGGCCAGCTCCATCAGGCTGAATCCGCGTTCGGTCGTTCGATGCATATCGAGACATCCCCCACACGGAAAGCAGCGCGCGTGCCACGGAACGATCCGCCCACGGCGTGTTCCGGGTGATGGGGTATCGACCAGCGGGCCGCGGATCTGAAGGTCGATCCACGCGCCGCGCGCGGTGGGGGATGTGCCCCCGCGCGCCGCGCGGCGGGCCGGATCGCGCGCGGCCTGCATGCGCGAGCGTG
>DASSIN010000092.1:0-5610 GCA_035691845.1 Candidatus Eiseniibacteriota bacterium
CGCGCGCTGCGCGCGCGGCTCGAACGCGAGCGCGCCGCGCTGGCCGCGCTGCCCGCGGTCGCGCCGATGTTCTCGGACACGCCCGATTTCGTGGCATGGACCACGCGCCGGCCCACGGTGTGGGTGTCGCGCGCGCAGTACCAGGCGCTGCCGGCATGCGCCGGGGGCACAGCGGCCGCGGCCGCGCTCCCCTGCCGCCACGACCCGCGCCAGGCCTGGTTCCACGCCGCCGGCGGGCGGTGACCCGGCGCCAGCGCGCGAACGCCGCGGCGCCTGCGCTACAATCGAGGCCGCTCGTGCCGGTCAGGAGTCCCTTGAAGACAGCCGTCGTGCTCGCCGCGCTCGCCACCATCACCGCCGGCGCGATCGCGTACGCCGCTCCGTTGCCACAGGGCCCGCGCCCCGCAGTTCCCGCGCGCGCGCTGCCCGCGCGCGGCGTGGACGCGGCGTGCGGCACGGGCCTGGGCTCCGCCTCCGACCTGCTGCGCGCCCACTACGGCCGCGCCGCGCTGACCGCGCTGCCGACCACCTACTCCAGCGACGTCGACAGCATCGCCGTGCTCGAGGACGACGGCACGTTCTTCTACACGGACAAGGGCGGCAACGTGATCGCCGACCCGACCGCGATCGCGCAGGCGTTCTACCGCACGCACGGCGACGATTACGACGCGCTGGCGATCTGGCTCGCGAGCGGGCAGACCACGTTCCTCGGCTCGCCCACCGCGCTCGCCGCCTCGTTCCCGCTGCGCAACGACGTGCTCGGCATCGGCCTGGACGCGTACGACGTCGGCGCCGGGTTCGGCAGCCCGGCGCGGCTGCAGAACATCGTCAGCATGAACGGCCTGCAGAAGTATCAGAGCTCGCCGTGGGCGAGCGCCGATCCCGACTCGTTCACAACGCTCGACTTCCTGGGCCACGAGTTCGGCCATCGCTGGCTCGCCTACATCCTGATCGATTCGCTCGGCACGCCCTCGACCCGGCTGCTCGGGCGCGCGTTCCAGCACTGGAACTTCTTCGCCGACGTGGACGGCTCGATCATGGAGGGCAGCGACTGGGACACGGCCGGCGTGGACTCGTTCCGCACCGTGGGCGTGACCGAGGGCTATGGCCGGCTCGACCAGTACCTGATGGGACTGAGGCCCGCGGCGGCGGTGGACTCGTTCTTCACCATCGAGGACCCGACCGATTTCCAGCCGCCCGCCGCCTACGTCCCCGGCAGCGATCCATTCGTGGGGTTGGGCTGCCGCGCGCGCGCCGCGTGGTGGCAGATCGGACAGGTGGAGGCCGCCAACGGCCCGCGCGTTCCCGACGCCGCGCACGCCCCGCACGCGTTCAGGCTCGGATTCATCCTGGTGACGCCGCACGGCTCGGGCGCCACGGCGGCCGATCTCGCCAAGCTCGATTCGATCCGCACCGACTTCGAGCCGTATTTCGCCACCGCCACCGCGGGGCTCGGCAGCGTGAGCGACGCGCTCACCTCGCACCTCGGCCGCCTCGACATCGTGCACGCGCCGCTGCACGACAGCGAGGACGCCGGCGTCATCCGCCCGATCGGGGCGCGCGTGGTGGTGGAGCAGGCCGGCATCCCGATCGCGGTGGACCCGGCCAGCGTGCACGTGCTGTGGCGCTCGCCGCCATCTGGGCCGTTCACCACCATCGCGATGTCCGCCGTCACCGCCGACTCGTTCGCCGCCACGCTGCCCGCGCTGCCGCCCGGCGCGACGGCGCAGTACTCGATCGAGGCCGCCGCCGACAGCGCCGGCGTCACCGCGCGTCTGCCCGCCGCCGGCACGTTCGAATACCACGTCGGCCCCGACACGATTCCGCCCGCCATCGCGCACGCGCCCGTGCTGCGCCAGGGCGCCGCGCGGCTGCCGCAGACGCTGCTCGCCCGCGTCACCGACAACCTCGGCCTCGATTCGGTGCGGGTGGAGTACGCGGTGGACGGCGGACCCGTGGCCTCGGCCGCATTGGCGCCGGCCGGCGCCGACAGCTTCGCCGTCGCGCTCGGCGCCGGGCTCCTCCCCGGCCAGAAGCTGGCGTATCGCTTCGTCGCCCGCGACCGCTCGGCCGCGCACAACGTGGCGTACTCCAACGCCGCGTTCGACACGCTGCGCGTGCAGCAGGACTGGACCGACGAGTTCGAGAACGGCGCCGACGGATTCCAGCACCAGGGCTACTGGTTCTCGTACCGCGACGCGTGGCACCTGTCGCAGCGCGAGTCGTCGCCCGCGGGCGGCACCGCCTGGGTGTGCGGCCGCGACGATTCGCTCGGCTATCCGCCGCACCTGGACGCCACGCTGATCACGCCCGCCATCACCGGCATCACGCCCGGCACGCAGCTCGTGTTCGACCATCGCTGGGAGCTGGAGCAGGCCGACGCCACGCACGCGTTCGACGGCGCGCGGCTCGAGGCCAGCGTCAACGGCGGCGCGTGGCAGGTGCTGACGCCGCTCGCCGGCTACACGCACCAGTTCATCGTCAACTCGAATCCGTTCCAGGCCGGCACGCCGTGCTGGAGCGGCAGCTCGGGCGCCGGCTGGCGCACCGATGCCGTGGACCTGTCGGCGTTCGCGGGCGCCAATGTGCGCGTGCGGTTCCGCATGCTGGCCGACGACCTGGTCGGCTACCGCGGCTGGAGCGTGGACCGCGTGCGGCTCGTGTACGGCGGTTCGAGCGGCGTGCCGGGCGCGCCCGCGATCGCCCAGTTCGCGCGGCCCTGGCCCAACCCCGCGCGCGACGCCCTGCACCTGTCGGGCACGCTGCCGCGCGCCGGTACGCTCACCTGGGAGCTGTTCGATCCCGCCGGCCGCCGCGTGGCCGCGCTATGGCGCGGCCGCCTGTCCGCCGGCGCATTCGCGCTGGCCGCGCCGCTGCCTCCTGCGCGCGCTGGGCTCTACTTCGCGCGCGTCACGCTGGACGAGCAGACGATGGCGAGCCAGCGCGTCGCCGTCGTGCGTTAGCCGACGATACTCTTGCGCTTCGACTCCGCCGCGATCCAGCCCGCCGCGTACAGCCGGTATTCGAGAAACGTCAGTGCCCGGATGCTCGTGTTCCGAAGGCGGCACATCTTCGGCAAGGCCGCGACGAAACTCCGGTAGCGTCGCACCATGGTGTCGGGCCCGGGGATATTGTAGTTGGGGCTGCTGAGCTGATTGCTCATCCAGTTCCTGACCGCCACGATCGCACGGTCGGGTGAACCGTGATGGGCGGAGATGTCGCAGCCGGCCAGGTCGGAGCACGACCGCTTGTAGCGGTGCGGAAGCTCGTCGAGGACGAGACTCTTCTTCGCCCGATGTCGCCTGCCGCCGAACCGCCGCGCTCCCATGAACAGCCCGAGCTCCAATGGCATGTTGAAACGAGGAAGCGGCGGCCTGCCGTCAGGCTCGACACGTGAGATGTCGTGAACGCCGAAGTCACATGCCTCGATCAGCGCACAGATCTTGTCCATACGCCATTCGCCTGAATCGCTCGCCTCCAGCGCACAATGCACGTTGCAGCCACAATCGAGCACGGCGAAGACGATCGCGTCCAGGATGGGCTTGAACTTCGAATCGAATGGAGCGTTCAGGAATACGCGGCGACGGCGCCGACGTCTGTGACGCATCACGTCGGGTCCTTGGGGGCGGGCCAGGCGGCTATTTCTTCTTCTTCGACTTCGTCACGCGCGGGCGCGCGTTCTTCCGCTTCACGACGTGGCCAATCCACGCCGAAGACGACTGTGAAGAATCTCCCGTCGCGAGATCCTCCAACACCTTGGAGGCCGTCGCGGTCGCTTGCGATATCGTCAAACCCGCAACCGAGGGCGGGCTGACCAGGGGCCGCATCCTTCTGGGCATGACATGAACTCCGCGGAGGCGAGCGACGAGCGAGAGGTGACCCCGACTCGTCGCCGTAGCCTAGCAGAACGCCAGCGTCACTCGTACCGCAAAGCTTCCACGGGATCGAGGCGGCTGGCGCGTTGGGCGGGGTACCAGCCGAAGAACAGGCCGACGAGGCTCGCGAATCCGAATGCGGTGATCACGGCGGTCGGGCTCACCAGCGTGGGCCAGTGCGCGAGCGTGGACACCACCTTGGCGCTCACCATCCCGATCAGCACGCCGAACGCGCCGCCCGCCAGCGACAGCACCGCGGCCTCGACCAGGAACTGCAGCAGGATGTCGTTGCGCCGGGCGCCGATCGCGCGCCGGATGCCGATCTCGCGCGTGCGCTCGGTCACCGACACCAGCATGATGTTCATGATGCCGATGCCGCCCACCAGCAGCGACACGGCGGCGATGCTGGCGAGCAGCAGCGTCATCACCTTGGAGGTGGACTCGGCGGCCTGCGACATCTCGAGCTGGGTGAAGATCATGAAGTCGTCGTTGTCGCCCGGGTGGATGCGGTGGCGCTGGCGCAGCAGGTCGGTGATCTGCTGGCTGGCCTGGTCCACCTGGGATTCGCTGGCGGCCGACACCGAGATGTTCTGGATGTGGGTGACGCCCATCAGCCGGCGCATGGCGGTCGAGATCGGGATCATCACGATGTCGTCCTGATTGCCGCCGAACCCCGAGCCGCCCTTGAAGCTCAACACGCCGATCACCCGGAACGGCACGTCCTTGATGCGCACGGTCTGCCCCACGGGATCGGCGCCGGGGAACAGCTGGTCCACCACGATCTGCCCGAGCACGCACACCTTGGCGGCGCCGCGCACGTCGGGATCGGTGATGAACACGCCGCTCTGCAGCGGCCACTGGCGGATGGTGATGTAGTCGGCGGTGGTGCCGATCACCTGCGTGCTCCAGTTGTTGGCGCCGGCCACCACCTGCCCCACGGTGCGCACGGTGGGCGCGACGCCGACCACGGCGGGCGCCTCCTTACGGATCGCGTCGGCGTCGTCGGTGGTGAGCGTCTGGGAGCCGCCGCCGGTGCGCACGCCGCCGGCGGTGATGGTGCCGGGCATCACCGTCAGCGTATTGGCGCCGAGCGAGCGGATCTGGGCCTGCACCGAGGCGCGTGCGCCCTGGCCGATCGCGAGCGTGGCGATCACGGCGGCCACGCCGATGATGATGCCGAGCACCGTGAGCGCCGAGCGCATGCGGTTGCGCGACAGCGCCGTCCAGCCGATCGCGAGCAGGGCGCCGAAGTTCATCGCCCGCGCCCTCCGCCCCCGCCGCCACGTCCGCCGAAGCGAGGACCGCCCATGCCGGGTGGCGGCTGGAGGTTGTTGTTGGTGCTGTTCGCAACCGGCACGTCCATGCCGACGATCACCGGATCGCCCACCTGGAGCTGCTGGCCCACGACCTCCGTGAACGCGCCGTCGGTGATGCCGGCCAGCACCGGAACGCGCTGGGGCTTGTCGTTGCGCAGCACGTAGATCGTGCCCGGCTTGAGCGCGCTGGCCTCGGAGGTGTCGGGGGCCTCGGGCGTAACCGCGAGCCCGCCCGGACGCGTCGGACCTCCGCCCAACCCGCCGCGCCCGAAGCCGCCCCGTCCCATTCCGCCGGCCCCGCCTCTCCAGCGCCGCGCGCCCGCGCTGTCACGGGACGCGCCACCGCCCGCGAACGTGCGCGCGGCCTGCCCGTCGGAGGCGTTGGCCGCCAGCGTGCCGCCGGCGCGGCCACCCTGGCC
>DASSIN010000093.1:0-3392 GCA_035691845.1 Candidatus Eiseniibacteriota bacterium
AGCGCGCTCGTCGCCGGCGGGGCCGCCGCGAACGCCCGCTGGCGGCGGAGGCGGAGGCGGAATCGCGCGAGCCGCGGGAGCCGCGCGTCGCGACAGCGCGCGAGCCGCGGCTCGAGGAACGCCACCGGCCGGAGCCCGCGCCGGCGAGCATCCAGCTCGAGGATTACGAGGAGGTCGGCCGCCCCGAGGGGCCGCTCGAGGAACGGCACGTCGATCCATACGACGTGCGTGAGATCGAGCCCGCGCCCGAGGCGTTCACGATCGAGTCGGAGTTCGCGCCGGAACGGCGCACCGCCCCGGAGCCGGAGCCAGGGCCGGAGCGCGAGCCGGAGGCGGAGGCGGTGGCGCCGGAGTCACACGAGACCGTCCGCGGCCGCGAGCTGGAGCCGGGCGCGCCCGGGCCGGAGGCGGCGCCCCAGCCGCAGCGCTACGGCCGGCGTTCTCGCCGCGCGCGCTGACGGCGGCCGGGTCCCGTGGGCCCGGCCGGGTCCCGTGGCCGGGGGATAAAATGAGGACGGGAGGCTTTCGCCTCCCGTCCCAAGCTGCCGCCATCCACTCCGGGCTGGCCCCTCGGATTTCCATGCCCTTTGTTCCGATGGCGACAGAGTCTGCGACCGACAGCCCTCTCTCGCGGTGACACCCCAACGCGGGCCACCCGGCAGGCACCATCCATGGTGGCCCGACGGTTCACCGTGAGGCACAGGCCCTCGCTCCCTGCGTGGGCCATTGCTGCCGGCTTCCATTGCATCCCCGGTGCCAACGGTCCGCGCGTGTCATGTCCATTTGGAACGTGCACAGTCACATGCTGTTGCACGGGGGAGGTTGGCTGGGGCGAGCGTCATCCGCAAGACGTCGCCACGCACCGCAGCGACAGACTGTCGCTCATTCCGTCACCCGGGACTGGAATCGATTGCGAATGGGGCGGATCGAGCGTGCGGGTCAGTCGGGCACAGGCTGGGACGAAGTGTCGCGCTCCGACGCTTGTTCGCGCTCCCGCGCGGCCATGCGGTGGAGCGTGCGGCGCGAGATGCCGAGGATCTCGGCCGCGCGCGTGCGGTTGCCGCGCGTGTACTCCAGCACCTGCTGGACGTAGCGGGCGATCATCTCGTCGAGCGGCACGAATCCGGTCGGCGCCGGCGTCGTGCGGCCGTGCAGCCGCGGCGGCAGCGCGTCCGGGGCCACGACGCCGTGCGTGGACAGCAGCACCGCGCGCTCGACCACGTTCTCCAGCTCGCGCACGTTGCCCGGCCACGCGTAGCTGGCGAACAGGCTCATCGCCTCGGCGGTGAAGGTCGGCGCCGGCAGCCCGGTGTCGCGCTGCACCTTGGCGAGGAAGTGGCGAACCAGCACCGGAATGTCCTCGCGCCGCTCGCGCAGCGGCGGCAGCGAGATCGAGATCACGTTCAGCCGGTAGTAGAGGTCCTCGCGGAACTGCCCCGAGCGCACCATCTGCTCGAGCGTGCGGTGCGTCGCCACCACCAGCCGCACGTCCACCTCGTGCTCCTCGTTGCCGCCGACCGGCTTGATGCGCTGCTCCTGCAGCACGCGCAGCAGCTTGGCCTGCAGCGGCAACGACAGATCCCCGATCTCGTCCAGGAACAGCGTGCCGCCGTGCGCCTCGTCGAACACGCCGCGGCGCGCGGCGTGCGCGCCGGTGAACGCGCCGCGCACGTGGCCGAACAACTCGCTCTCCAGCAGCCCCTCGGGGATCGCCGACACGTTGACCGCCACGAACCGCTGCGTGGCGCGCGGGCTCTGCGAATGCAGCGCGCGCGCCACCAGCTCCTTGCCGGTGCCGCTCTCGCCCAGCACCAGCACATTGGTGCGCCACGGCGCCACGCGCGCCACGGTCTTGTAGACCTCGAGCATCTGCGGAGAGCTGCCGGCGATCGGCTCGACGCGCGTGTAGACCTGGATCTCGCGCTGGAGATGGCGAACCTCCTCGGCCATGCGCTTCTTCTCCACCGCGCGCTTGAGCAGCGCGCCCAGCTCCTGCATGCGCGGCGGCTTGGACAGGTAGTCGTACGCACCGGCGCGGATCGCCTCCATGGCCGAGTCCACGGTCGCCTGGCCGGTGATCAGCACCACCGGCGTGTCGGGCGCGATCTCCTGCACGTGGCGCAGCAGCTCGAGCCCGTCGTGATCGCCGAGCTTGAGATCGGTGAGCACGACGTCCGGAGCGTCGCGATCGAAGCGGTCCACCGCCTCGGGCACGCTGGAGGCCATCACCACGTCGTGACCGAAGTGCTCCGCCATGCGCGCGATCGCGCGCGCCACGCTCTCCTCGTCGTCGACGACGAGCACGCGAGCGGGCTCGGCCGCGCCCTGCTGCCGGGGGATCGGAGTCATGTCGAGTCAACCTCTATCACAAGCGGAGCGCCAAGATGCGTCGAAACGGTCAGGTGCTGGAGACGCCTGCACCCGGGTGTTACGCTCGTGCCGTGCATTCTTCCTCCGCGCGCATCCTCGCGTCGCTGCTGCTCGCCTCCGCGGTGTGCGCGGCCGTGCCCGCCTCGCCGGATTCGATGCCGCCCTACGAGGCGGTGGTGCGGTTCGCCCAGGCCCGGCTGCTCGAGTCCCAGGGCGACCTGCCGGGTGCGCTCGACGCGTTCAGCCACGTGCTGGCGATCGATCCCCGTTCCGGCGACGCGGCGCGCCACGTCAGCGACCTGGCCGCGCGTCTGGGCCAGACCGGGCGCGCGCTCGAGGCCGCGCGTCAGGCGATCGCGATCGATCCCACCGACGCGCGCGCGCGCTGGCTCGAGGGCTCGGCGCTGCTCGAGCTCGGTCGCAACGAGGAGGCGCTGGCGGCGCTCGAGCAGGCCGCGCGCGCCGATTCCGACAACGCCGAGTACCAGCGCACGCTGGCGCGCGCGGCGGAGCAGCTCGACCGCGTGCCGGTGGTGGCGCGCGCGTGGCGCGCCGCGTCCGATCTCGATCCCGACGACGGCGAGACGTGGTTCCAGCTGGCGGCGGCCGAGGCGCGACTCGGCCATTTCGGCGCCGCCGACAGCGCGCTGGCCGAGGCGCGCGAGCGCGTGCCCGATCGCCCCGGCATGCTGTTCCTCGAGGGCTGGATCCGCGAGAGCACCGGGCATCCCAAGCAGGCGATCGCGCTCTACCAGAAGCACCTGGCCGTGAACGCCGACGACCAGCTCACGCGCCAGCGGCTGGTGAACCTGCTGGCGGGCGAATCGCGCTATCCCGAGGCCTGGGCCGAGGCGAAGAAGGTGGCCAGCGCGCGTGCGCAGGACCCGCAGGCGCTCGAGGCCGAGGCCGAGCTGGCGTTCCGCGCCGGCCACGCCCCCGAGGGCCACGCGGCGCTCGCGAAGCTGCAGGCGCTCGCCGGTGGCGAGGTGGCGGGCGCGGCGCGCGCGGCCGCGGTGCTCGGC
>DASSIN010000094.1:0-2091 GCA_035691845.1 Candidatus Eiseniibacteriota bacterium
CGCTGCTGGCGGCGGGCGCGATCGCGCCGGCCGAGAGCGCCGCCGTGGCCGCGCTCGCCGCGCATGCGACGCGCGCCGACTCGGTCGCGCTGATCGACGTGGTCGTCAAGGCGCGCTGGTACGCGGACCGGATGCGCGATCCCTCGACGCGCGCGCTGGCCGAGCGCGCGGTGGCGCTGAGCGCGGCGGAACTCCCGCCGGACACGCTCGCGCTCGCCGCCGCCGACCAGGACCTGGCCTACGTCGTGACCAGCGCCGACAGTCTGGTTGAGGGCCGGCGCCTGCACGAACGGGCGCTCGCGCTGCGGCGCGCGGCGCTGCCGCCCGACGCGCCGGAAATCAGCCAGAGCGTGCACGACATCGCGGTCGTGATCTACCGCATGAACCAGCCGCAGGAGGCGCGGCGCTGGTTCGAGCAGTCGCTGGCGCTGCGCGCGCGCCGGCCCGGGCCGAACTCTCCCGAGGCGGCGTCCGATCTGGACGGCCTGGCGGCGATCGCGTTCGCGGCCGGCGACTACCCCGCCGCCGACAGCCTGTACGCGCGCGTGCTCGCGATCCGCGAGGCCACGCTGCCGCCGCTGCACCCCAACCTGGCGCGCGCCTACAACGCGCTGTCGAGCGCCCGGTTCGCGCGGGGCGACCTGGCCGGCGCCGAACGGCTGGCCGACACCGCGCGCGTGATCGCCGAGCGCCATCTGGGTGCGGACGACATGCAGGTGGCGTTCGCGATCGAGCGGCAGGCGTACGTGCGCGGCGCGCGCGGCGACCTGCCCGGGGCGCGCGAGCAGTACGAGCGCGCGCACGCCATGTTCGCCAGGGCGCGCGGCGCCGACAGCCCCGAGGCGCTCGAGGCCGAGCACAGCGTGGCGAGCACGCTGCTGCACCTGGGCGATCCGGCGGCGGCGCGGCCGATCGAGGAGCAGGTGCTGGCGGCGCGCGAGCGCGTGCTGCCCGCCGGCGACGCGCAGATCGACGCCTCGCTCACCACGCTGGCGCTGATCATGCAGGCGCTGGGCGACTGGAACCGCGCCCGCGCGCTGTACAAGCGCGCGTTGGACGATCGCGTGCGCGCGGTCGGAGCCGGCAGCCACCTCGCCGCCCAGCAGATGACGAACTACGCCGCCATGTGCTTGCAGGCCGGCGACACCACCGCGGCCGAGTCGCTGTTCGCCGCCGCCGCCGCCGCCTACGAGCGCGGGCTGGGACCCACGCACCCGTCGCTGTCGCAGCCGCTGTTCGGGCTGGGCGAGGTGCGGGCGATGCGCGGCGACTTCGACGGCGCGCGCCGCGACCTGACGCGCGCGCTGGCGCTGGTGGAGGCCGGCTACGGCGCCGCGAACGCGCAGGCGATCGACGGCATGGACGAGCTGGCGTGGCTCGCGCTGGCGCGCGGCGATCGCGCGGCCGCGCTGGACCAGGCGCTGCACGCCGAGAGCGCGGCGCGCGAGCACTTCCGCGTGATCGCGCGCGCGGTGTCGGAGCGCGAGGCGCTGCGGTTCGCCGCGGCGCGCGGCGGCGAGCTGGACCTGGCGCTCACGCTGGTGTGCGGCGATCCGGCGCCGCCCGACTCTGCCCGCGCGCACGCGTTCGACGCCGTGATCCACGCGCGCGCCCAGGTGCTGGACGAGATGGCGACGCGCCGCCGCCTGGCGCACGAGGCGGGCCCGGGCGGGGCGGCGTGGGTGGAGCAGCTCCGCAGCGCGCGCGAGGACCTGGCGGCGCTGGTGGTGCGCGGACCGGCCGGGCAGTCGGCCGAGCGCTACCGCGCGCTGCTGGACGAGCGCCGCGCCGCGGCGGAGCAGATCGAGCGCAGCCTGGCGGAGGTGAGCGCGAGCTTCCGGCGCGAGCAGCGCGTGCGCGGCGCCGGGCTCGCGGAGATCGCCGCCGCGCTGCCCGGTGGCAGCGCGCTGCTGTCGTTCGTGCGCTACCGGCGCGTGGACTTGACGCGCCCGCCCTCGGCGCGGCGCGGCGCCCCGCCCGAGGCGTACGCGGCATTCGTGCTGCGCGCGGGCGAGCGCGCGCCCGCGCTCGTTCCGCTCGGCGACGCCGCTGCGCTCGATGCGCTGATCGGGCGCGCCATCGTGGCGATGG
>DASSIN010000095.1:0-10407 GCA_035691845.1 Candidatus Eiseniibacteriota bacterium
GCCCGGGCGCGCGGCACGTGGCTCGCGTTCACCGAGGACGACGTGCGCGTGCCGCCCGACTGGCTCGCGCGCGCCGCCGCCCGTCTCGCCGCCGACCCGGCGCTCGAGGTGCTGGAGGGCCGCACCGCCAAGCCCGGCGGACGCGCGCTGCGCGTGCTGGGCGCGGACGAGTTCCTGTACCTGCCCACCAACCTGTTCGTGCGCCGCGCGCTGTTCGCGCGGGTGGGCGGCTACGACGAAGGCTATTTCGACCGCGGCGTCTACTTCCGCGAGGACGCCGACTTCGGCTTCACGCTGGAGCAGGCCGGCGCCCGCGTGGCGCGCGACGACACGCTGGTGGTGCTGCATCCCGACGAGCACCCGCGCATGGGCGATCCGCTGCGCTGGGCCAGCCGCTACGTGATGGACGCGCGGCTCGCGCGCCGGCACCCGATGCGGTTCCGCACCCGCATCGAGGTGCACCGCGTGGGCCCGTTCGTGGTGCGGCGGCCGTTCGTGCGGGCGTGCGGCGTGTACGTGGCCGCGCTGGCGCTGGCGGCGGCGTTCGCGGCGTTCCGCCAGCCGGCGATCGCGTGGGCGTGCGTCGGGTTCGCGGCGGTCGCGCTGACGATCGTGTGGGCCAAGTGGCGGTTCGATCCGCGGCGGCTGCTGGTGGCGCCGCTGGTGCCGTTCGTGCTGCTGGCGGCGCTCGCGCGCGGAGCGTGGCGCGAGCGCGCCGGCTGATCGGCGCTCACGACGCGACCGCGCGCAGCCACGCGAGCGTGCGCTCGGCCGTCACGCGGTAGTCGAGCTCGGCCGCCCGGCGCCGTCCAGCCGCGGCGCGGCGCGCGCGCTCCTCGGGATCGTCGAGCAGCCGCGCGAGCGCCGCACTCCAGCACGACACGTCGTCGGGGTCGGCCAGCCAGGCGGCGCCGTCCCCGACTTCGGCCAGCGTCGGCGTGTCCGCGGCGATCACCGGAGTGCCGCTCGCGAACGCCTCCACCATCGGCAGCCCGAAGCCCTCGTAGCGACTGGGAAACAGCACCACCGCCGCGTGGGCGTAGAGCCAGCGCAGCTCGGGATCGGACACCCAGCCCAGGGTCACGACCTGCCGGTCGTCGCCGGCCCGGCGCGCCAGCTCGGACAGCGAAGGGTAGCGCGGGTCGACGGGCCCCGCCGACACCAGGGAGGCGCCGGCGCGGCCGGCGATCCCCGCCCACACGCGGGCCAGCAGCGCCAGGTTCTTGCGCGGGCGATTGTCGCCGACCACGAGCGCGAACGCGCCGTCCGGCGCGCCCGCGGGACGCTCGCTCGCGCCGCCCGAGGGCGGCGGCACGCCCAGCCGCACGGCCGCCACGCGCGAGGCGTCGAGTCCGGTGAGGTGCAGGATCTCCTGGCGGCTGAACTCGCTGCTCGTCAGCACCAGCCGCGCGCGCGCGAGCCGCGCCAGGCTGGCGCGGAACAGGGCGCGGCGCAGCAGCGGCAGGCCGCGGGGCATGCGCAGCGGCCACACGTCGTGCAGGGTGACGACCACCGGGCACGGGGCGCCGAACGGGACGACGTAGAACGGGCTGACGTACAGATCCGGCCGCTCGCGACGCAGCCAGTCCCCCACCGCCCATGGGTCCCGCAGGCCAAGCGGAGCGATCGGGGCCTCGCGCCACGTGACCCGCGGGTGGGCGACGAACCGCGCGATGTCGTAGCGGCGGCTGGGCAGCCCCGGGTTCCACAGCGCGACGTAGCGCTCGTCCCCGGGCAGCTCGAGCAGCTCGCGAAACAGGCACCACGCGTGGGTGCCGATCCCGGTGAAGTGATCGGACGCGTAGCGGAGGTCGTAGGCGATGCGCACGAGGCTGCAATCTACGGGCGCAAGGCGCGGAGTGTCCACGCCCCGCGTTGCGGCGCACCGGCGCGGACCCGTACGCTTTCGGCGTGACGTTCCTGACGCCCCGCTCCGTCGTGGCGGTGGACACCGCCCCCGGCCGCCGCGCGCTGCTCGTCAGCCTCGCCGCGGTGGTGCTGGCCACCGTCGTGGTCGGGGTGTGGCTCGGCCTCGGCGTGCTGTCGCTGCCCGGACTGCTCGTGCTCGCGATCGCGCTCGTGGTCGGCGGCACGTGGCTGCTGACGCGGCTGCCGCAGGCCCTGGTCGTGCTCGGCCCGACATTGTTCCCGCTGCCGTTCATGATGCGCGCGCTGTGGCCGCTCGAGCTCACCACGTTCGCGTTCGCGGCGCTCGTCGCCGTGCAGGGCGCGGTGTGGCGCGCGCCGTGGCTGACGCGGCTCGAGGACGTCGAGGTCGCCAACTTGGCCTACGTGGGCTGGGCGCTGTTCACCGGGTTCTGGTGCGGCGATGGGTCGGAGTACCTCACCGGCGTGCGCCGGCTGCTGCTCGGCGTCACCGGGCTGTGGATCGGCCTGCGCCTGCGGAACGTGGTCGGCCGCCGCAGCTTCGAGCTGGGGCTCACGGGCTGCGCCACCACGCTGGCGATCAGCGCGCTGGTCCGGCGCTCCTCGACCGGACTCTCGGAGAAGACCCTGCTGCTGCATCGCGACGTCGCGACCGACCTCGGGTACGGCGGGGCCAACTTCATCGCCACGCTGCTGCTCGTTCTCACGCCGCTGCTGCTGGTCATGGCGCGCCGCTCGGTGTCGCGGCTGCGGCGGGTCGCGACGTGGGGCGTGCTGGTGCTGATCGCGCTGGTGCAGGTGCTGATCGCCTCCCGCGCCGCCTCCGTGCTGTTCGTGGCCGGCGTGCTGGCGTTCTTCGGCCGCTCGGTGTCGCGGCGGCGCTGGCTCGCCGTGGGGGCCGCCGCGGTCGGGCTGGGTGGACTGCTCGCCAGCCCGTTGAGCGCCGGCCTGCTGGCGCGGTTCACGAGCGTGCGCGACATGGGCAGCATCGTGGTCCGCATCTGGTACTGGCGCGAGGCGTGGCGGCGCACGATCGCCGGGTTCCCATGGGGCATCGGCCTGGGGCAGGGGCGGGTGTGGCCGGATCACCTGCAGCACATCGACCCGCACGACTACTGGCTGTTCGTGTCCTCCGAGCTCGGCGTGATCGGCGTCGTGGCGTGGCTCGTGGTGCTGATCGTGCTGTGGCGCCGCATCCAGCGCGCGCCCGGCGACGACGTCGGCCGCGAGCGCGCGCACGCGCTGCACGTCGCGTTCTGGCTGAGCCAGCTCCACACGCTGGTCGAGCCCACGTTCCAGGGGCCGCAGTACCAGCTGCTCCACTTCTGGGTGTTCGGCGGCTGGCTGGGCTACGCTTTCCACTCCCGCGAGCGCACGTGACCGGCCGCCGGCGCCATCAGCGCGCGGCCGCCAGCTCGCGGCGGTACAGCTCGAAGATCCGCGCCGTCCAGCGCTCGAACGCGTAGGGCGCGGCGCGCGCCGGCCCGGCGCGCGCCAGACGCTCCCGCTCGGCCTCGTCGCGCCACAGCGCGATCATCGCCGCCGCCAGCGCCGGCTCGTCGTCGGCGGGGACCTGGCGCGCCACGTCGCCGCCCAGCTCGCGCAGCGCCGGCACGTCGCTCGCGATGCACGCCACCCCGCACGCCATGGACTCGAGCAGCGGCATGCCGAAGCCCTCCTCGAGCGACGGGTACAGCGTCATCGTGCACGCGCCGTACAGCGCCACCAGATCGTCGTCCGCGAGCCCCTGGAGCCGCACGATGCGGGCGCGCACGCTCGACGCCTCGATGCGGGCGAGGATCGGCGCCATGTGCCAGCCGTCGCCGCCCACCAGCACGAGCCGCCCGGGGAAGCCGGCGCGACACAGCGTCTCGAACGCGCCGATCATCCGGATGTGGTTCTTGCGCGGCTCGAACGTGCCGACGTGCAGCAGGAACGGACCCTCGAGCGCGAACCGATCGCGCACGTGCCGCTCGGCGCGCGCCCGCTCGACGGGGTGGAAGCCGTGGCCGAGCGGCGGCGGAATCGTCGCGATGCGCTCGGGCGCGACGCCCAGCGACGCGACGGCGCGCGACGCGACGTGGCGCGAGTGCGTCAGCACGACCGCCGCGTGCCGCAGCGCGTACGGCACGGTGACGCGCAGGAACTGGTTGGCCTTGAACGGGTGCCACTCCGGGTGCTCGAAGATCGTGAGGTCGTGGAGGTGGGCGATCAACCGCGTGCGCGCGAACGTCGGCCCGTAGCCCACCGGCGAGTGGAACACCGCCGGCCACCCGAACTGCCGGTCGAAGCGGCCGCCCAGCCAGGTGGCCAGCGTGTAGCGCGCCCGCAGCTGCCACCACGGCGGCAACGGCAGCCGCCGTGCCGGCGCGAAGCGCGCCTCGGCCACCTCCGCCCAGTCGCCCGGGTATGCGAACCGCGCCGGCGGCGCGTCGGGCCGCTGCAGGGCGGCGCACAGGTCGCGGACGTAGCGGCCGATCCCGCCCGCCGGCTGCAGCCCGGCGAACACGTCCACCACCACTTCGGGGCGCAGCGGAGGGCTCACGTCCGGGAGCGCACGATGCGGGCCAGCTCGACGACCTCGGCGGGCCGCAGGATGCGCGCCGCCGCGTAGCCCACGGCGGTCGTCGCCAGCATCGCCGCGGCGCCGATCGCCAGGTGCCCGATCGCGGTCGCGCGCGTCCAGCCGCCGAGCCCCGGATCGCGGGCGCCGCCGGCCCAGCCCGCGATCGCCGCCGCCAGCGCGGCGATCGCCGCCGCGGGCAGCACGATGCGGACCACGAACCGGCCGACCGGCTCGTCCAGCGCGCGGTGCACGCGCACGAAGAACCACAGCGACCCGATGGCGCTCGAGGTCACGAGCGCGAGCAACCCGCCCTGGAACCCGAAGCGCGGGATCAGCGTGAGGCTGGCGGCCAGGTGCAGCGCGAGCGCCAGCATCTGGTACTGGGCCTCCATCCACGGCCGGCCCGTGCCCCGCGCCATCGCCGACCCCACGCCGGTCAGGACGTTCACGCCGAGCATCAGGGCCAGCGCCTCGGCGGCCAGCGCGCCCTGGGCGTGCCCGGGCCCGAGCCACGCCTGGAACACGATCGGCGCGAGCACGATCGTCCCGGCGCTGACCGGGAACGCCAGCGCCAGCACGTAGCGGGACGCGCGCCGGTACAGCCGCCGCAGCCGCTCGGCGTCGCCGGCGGCGTCGAGATGCGCCATCGCCGGCAGCAGCGGCGGCAGCAGCAGCGCGGGCAGCGACCACACGGCCTGCACCAGCCGGTAGCCCAGCTCGAACTCTCCCACCAGCGCGAGCGACAGCATGGCCCCGAACAGCACCTTGTCGAGCTGCCACTGGGCCATGACGCCGAGCGTGACCACCTGCAGCGCCAGCCCATAGCGGGACACGCGCCCGAGCAGGCTCGCGTCGATCGCCCGCACGTCGAAGCGGATCTCGGGCGCCAGCCGTCCGATCGCGACGCGCACCGCCACGGTGCCGGCCAGCGTGGCGACGCCCGCCACCGCCAGCACCGCCAGCAGGCCGCCTCCGTGGGTGAGCACCCACGCGGTGCCGGCCAGCTGGACCAGCGTCACCACGGCCGCGATCTGGTTCCAGCGGTCGAGCCGCTGCAGGCCGCCGAGCACGGAGGCGAGCAGCGTGTACACGCTCGTGATCCCATACACGCACGCGGCCACCACCAGCGCGACGGCGGCTTCGCCGCGCAGCGCGGGCGGGACGTGGAACCGGGTGGCGAGCGCGAGGCGCGTCGCGGCCACGACGGCGACGACGAGCACCGCCAGCGCCCCATACGCGACCACCGCCGTGCTGTACACGGCCCGCAGCGCGCGCGCGTTCTCGCCCGCGCGGTACTCGGCCACGAACTTCGTGAGCGCGCCGGTGAGACCCAGATCGAGGGTGGTGTAGACGCCGGCGATCACCGTCAGCAGCGACCACAGCCCGAACCGGTCGCGCCCCAGGTGCCGCACCAGCACCGGCGCCAGCAGGGTCCAGCCCACGATCGACACGCCGCGCGCCGCGATCCCGGCGACGGAGCTGCGGGCGATGTGCCGCGCGAGAGGCGGCTCGTTCGCCGCGGGCGGCGCGGCGGCGAGCGGCCGCTCGCTCATTGCGGCGAGACCTCGTCCCCCTCCCGCACGGCCACCCACGCCACGCTGGCGGCGAACGCGAGCAGCGCCGCCGCCGCGGCCATGGTGAGCCGGCGCGGGCGGCTCTGGCGCTCGGGCGGCACCGCCGCGTCCAGCAGCTGGACCGTGGGCGTGTCCATCGTCTCGCGGATGCGCGCCTGCTCGAGCTCGGCGGTGAGCAGCAGGTACAGCTGCTCCTGCACCTTGGTGTCGCGCAGCAGGCGCGCGACGTCGGTCTGCAGTGCGGGCAGCGTCGCGATGCGCTCGTTCAGCTGGTCCAGCTCGGTCCGGGTCTGGATCACCTGCTCGTTGTCCTCGCGCAGATAGCTGCGCAGCATTCCGAGCCGCACCTGCAGGGCGATCTGCCGCGCCATCAGGTTGGCCGATGACGACACGTCCGCTCCCGCCACGCTGGTCGGCACCACGGCGTGATGCGCCTCCTGATAGTTGCGGAGCATCGCCTCGCTCGTGCGCATCGCGGAGTCGGTCTCGGCCACGCGGCGCTCGAGGAACACGCGCGTGCGGTGGGCCTGGGTGTTGCGCTTCTCGATGTTGTAGCGATCGAGCGCGACCAGGTATGCGTTCGCCATCGCGGCGGCGCGGCGCGGATCGCGGTCCTCGACCGAGACCGCGATCGTGCCGTCCGGGTTGAGTTTGACTTTGGTGTGCGACTTGAGCTCCTTCAGCGTCTTCTCCACGCTGCGCTTGCGGTAGATCTGCTGCAGATCGAACTGCTGCATCAGGTCCTCGCCCACCGTGCGGCTGGCGAGGATCGCCTTGTACACGTCGGCCGGGGTGAAGTAGTCCTCGAGGATCCCGAACGCCGGGAACTTCGTCAGCGCGCGTTCGGCGATGCTCATGTTGCTCAACAGGTCGCTCTCCTCGGGCGGCAGGATGACCGAGGTCGCGCGGTACCACTTGGGCATCAGGAACGTGACGCCGAGCGTGAGCGCGCCGGCGACGGCGGCGGCGCCGAGCACCAGCGGCCAGCGCCGCACGGCGGCGCGCACCAGCACGCGCAGGTCGAAGCCGGCGTCCGGCCGCGGAGGCGAGCTCAACACCGAAGTCGCCAACGCCCCTCCCTCGCCGCGCGCGGGCTGCCCCGCGCTCAGCGCACGCTCCGGATCGCGATCACGACGGTGGCGATGCTCGCCAGCGCGGTGAGCACCTCGCGGGCCTGCTGCCACACGGTGACGTCGGGCTTCTCGGGCACCCAGATGAAGTCGCCGGGGTCGAGCGAGCGCACGTTGCGGGCCAGCAGCGTCTGTCCGGTCACGGCGCGCGTCACCCGCACCTTTCCGCGCCAGGCGCGCTCGGTGAAGCCGCCCGCCTCGTGCACGTAATCGACGACGTCGAGCCCGCGGGCGTAGGCGAGGATGCCGGGCCGGGCGACCTCGCCGTCCACGCGAATCGAGCTCACCAACGGTTCTACCCGCACGATGTCGCCGTCGCGCAGCAGCAGGTCCAGATCCTTTTCCCGCTGCAGCCGGTTCCAGTCGATGCGGTAGTCCTCGCGCAGCTCCGCCAGCCGGGTGCGCATCTTTTCGTACTCCGACGCCGTCAGCTCGTTGCGCGACAGCCGCAGCAGGCGGTCGAGCTCGGGGTCGCGTTCGCCGGCGTTGGGATTGCGCCGGTGCACGCGGATCGCCGACAGGTCCGCGGTCGGCAGGAAGCCCTCGGCGGCCTGGACCAGATAGCTCAAACGCGTGCGACCCTCGGCGATCGGGAACGTGCCCGGGCGCTGCACTTCGCCGACGATCGTGGCCTCCTGCTGCTCATGATAGCGCGGAATGAAGTAGACGTAGAGCCGATCGCCTTCCTGGACGGGCACGTTGGTCTTGCCGGAATAGACGTCCGGCAGGCTGAACCACAGCGACTCCGGCTGGGTCGCGGTCGTGAACCGGACGAGCATCGCCCGCCCGGCCTCGGCCGAGGGAAGCGGGTCCCCGGCCAGACGGAGCAGCGTCAGCACGCTGTCTCTCGGTCCGAGCTCGTACCGTCCGGGCTCGGCCACCGCGCCCTGCGCCCATGCGAAATCCACCGCCGCCGGCACGCGCAGCACGTCGCCGTCGCGCAGCCACGGGTTCAGCGAGGCATTCCCCGTGCGCAGGAACAGCTCCAGGTCGGCCGTCTCGCGCGTGCCGTCGCGGTGCAGCAGATCGATGTGGCGCCGCGACGCGTCCTCGTCGAGCGCGGCCGGCGACAGCAGATCCGCCACGCGATTCGCGCCCGAAGCCTCGAGCGGGCCCGGCACGCGCACGCGGCCGGTGACGTACACCAGAAACGTCCGCGGCTGCCCGAGCCTCAGGTCCATGCTGACGTGCCGGAACTGCGGCCGCATGCGGTCCAGCAGCCGGTCGCGCGCCTGCTCCAGCGTCCAGCCGTCGACGCGGACGCTGCCCGCGCCGGGCAGCAGCACGGTTCCCTCCGGGCCGATCTCGAGCGGGATCGTGCGCGACACCGCGCCCCACAACTGCAGCACGAGCACGTCGCCGGGGCCGAGCCGGTACTGGCGGGGATCGACGGGGCCAGACAGCGCCACGCTGCGCAGCTTCGAGAGCTTCTCGGTCTGAACGCGTGACAGGTCCGGCGACTGCTCGCCGGGCGAGACGGAACCCGTTCCGACATCCGGCGAGGGCGCGCCCGGCGGCGCCGTCGGAGGGGTGACATCCGGCGCCTGCGCGCGCGCGACGCGCAACGTGGCGGCCGCCACGATCAGCACCGCGCACGCGAGCCGCACGGCCTTCACGCGCGGACCTCTTTCAGCACCTTGCGGCGGCCGTACATGCGCTCGTAGTAGGCGCGGAACTCGCCCTCCTTGATCGGCCGCCACCACGCCTCGTTGGCCTGGTACCACGCCACCGTGGCGCGGATGCCGTCCTCGAACCCGATCGCCGGCTTCCACCCGGTGAGCCGCGTGAGCTTGGAGGAGTCCACCGCATAGCGCCGGTCGTGGCCGGGGCGGTCCTCGACGTGGCGCACGAGCGTGTCCGGCTTGCCGAGCAGCTCGAGCAGCGTGGCCGTGACGGTGAGCACGTCCAGCTCGTGCTGCGCGCCGATGTTGAAGATCTCGCCCTCCACGCCCGGATGCGTCAGCAGCGCCTCCAGCGCCGTGCAGTGATCGTCCACGTGCAGCCAGTCGCGGCGATTGCGCCCGGTGCCGTACACCGGCAGCGGCTCGCCGTCGATGGCATTGGTGATGAACAGCGGCAGCAGCTTCTCCGGGTACTGGCGCGGACCGTAGTTGTTGGAGCAGCGCGTGACCACCACCGGCACGCCGTACGTTGCGAAATAAGCGTACGCCAGCCGGTCGCCGCCCGCCTTGCTGGCGGCGTAGGGGCTCCTCGGCATCAGCGGCCAGCCCTCGGTGGCGTGGCCCTCCAGCACCTCGCCGTACACCTCGTCGGTCGAGATCTGGATGAAGCGCCGGATCCCCTGGCGGCGCGCCTGCTCGCACAGCACGAACACGCCGTACACGTCGGTGTGGATGAATTCGCCCGGCGTCTCGATCGAGCGGTCCACGTGCGTCTCGGCGGCGAAGTTGAGCACCAGGTCGCAGCCCGCCATCGCGTTCGCCACCGCGGCGGGATCGCGGATGTCGCCGTGCACGAACGTCAGCGCGGCGGCCGGCAGTCCGGCCAGGTTCTCGCGCCGGCCGGCGTAGGTGAGCGCGTCGAGCACCACCACGTGCGCGCCGGGGTGGCGGGCGAGCACGTGGTGCACGAAGTTCGAGCCGATGAACCCGGCCCCGCCGGTGACGAGGATGCGGGCCCGGTCGAGCGCGATGGCGTCAGCCATCCTTGCGGCTCCAGTCGTACGGCACCTCGGGGCTGTTCGGATCCACGCGGAACTCGTCCGGGCTGTCGTAGACGTAGTGTTCGGTCGGCGTGTTGACCAGGTAGGCGGGCTCGGTGCCGATTCCCTTCATGCCGTGCAGCACGAACGGCGGGATCACGAGCAGGATCGGATTCTGCTCGCCCATGAAGAATTCATTGACCTCACCCTTGGTGTTCGACTGCTCGCGCGTGTCGTAGAGCACGACCTTGGCCATGCCCTTCACGAACACGAAGTGGTCGGTCTGCCGCTTGTGGAAGTGCCAGCCCTTGACGACACCGGGATACACGACCGACAGGTACACCTGCCCGAACTTCTGAAAGAATTCGTCGTCGTCCCGCATCATCTCCATCAACATGCCGCGCTCGTCGGGAATCACCTTCAGCCGCTTGATCCGGACACCCTCGATCATCCACGGATCCCTTTCCTGACGGTCGGGCGTGCGCGCTTCGTGCGCGCGCGCCGCGTGCGCGGAACGCGTGCGGGGCGGCTGCCGTTCGTGCCGGCCCGGCGCGCCGCGACACGCGTGCGGCGCGCGGAACCGCCGTC
>DASSIN010000096.1:0-3772 GCA_035691845.1 Candidatus Eiseniibacteriota bacterium
GAGGCGCCGGCGGCGGAAGCGCCAGCGCGCGCGGCGCTCGAGGAGGCTGCGTGAGCCGATCGCGACCGCCACGTCGCGTCCGCGATCGTGGGCGAGGCAACCCGCCCGGGTCGCCGCGGCGGCGGGAGCCCTTGAACGCGCTTGGGGGCCGCCGTTACAATTGAGCCACTCGCGACAGGGGGCCCGGAGGCGACTCCGGGCCTTGCGGTATCAGCCCACGCCGTTCACATGAGCCCCGCCCGGAAGGCCGGACGGGGAACGCCCAGGCGGGCCAGAGGCGAAGCGTCACCTTCCGGGGGGTCGGTGACGCGAGCCCGCGGCCGCTCGTGTGTCGCGTGTCGTGCGCACCGCACGTTGTAGCCGTTCAGCGCAGCCGCTGACGATCGTAGCAGCCGTTCCGGCGCACGCGTTCGCCATGAGCGCGGGTGCGGCCGTGCCGCGCGCGCGTTCCCGCGCGCTGCCACCGGCCGCCCGCCGGCAGCGAGCCGCGAGCCGCTTCCGCCCGGCCGATCCCCATCCGTCCACCACGTGCGGTGCGCCCCGGCTCTCCGGCGCGCGCGCCACGTTCTGCGATCTCGTCACCAATCCCGATCTCTCCGGCATCGTCGCCTCGGAAGGGGTTGTGGGAAGGGACGTGATACTTGCGGGCGTGGCGCTCGCCACGGAGAGCGCCGGGCGGCGCGCGGCGGCGGACTAGGCGATCGCCGCCGGCGCCCCACCGGCCGAAACCGGCAACTTCTGCCCTTCCGACACGCCCGGGTGTGCTACATTGACGCCGCTGCGTGCACGCGCGTGTCACGACGACACGTCGACGCAGTGCCTGGCCACGAAGGCCGCCGCGCCACCCAGGCGCGAGACGTCAGGGAGGACGACGTGTCCACGATCCTGTGCATCGACGAACAGCCCGCGGCGGGCGAGCTGCTGGGTCGCGCGCTGGCCGCGATCGGTCACCGGCCGGTGTTCGCTGCCACCATGAGCGAAGGCCTGCAGGCGCTGTCGCGCGAACCGGTGGACCTGATTCTGTCGGACGAGAACATGCCGGACGCGAACGGGCTCGAGCTGCTCGCGCGCCTGCGCGAGCGCGGCTGCGACGTGCCGGTGATCGTGATGGCCGGCCACGGCAGCGTCGAGGGCGCGGTGCTGTCGGTGCGCGGCGGCGCGGTGGACTACGTCACCAAGCCGCTGCGGCAGGAGTCGCTGCGCATCGCCGTGGCGCACGCGATCGAGATGGATCGCGTGCGGCGCGAGAACGAGGAGCTGCGCCGCGCGCTCGAGCTGGCGGCCGGTCCGCTGCGGCTGGTGGGCGCGAGCGAGGCGATCGCCGCGCTGCGCGACACGCTCGAGCGCGTGGCGCCGACGCAGGCGGGCGTCGTGTTCGTGGGCGAGCCGGGCACCGGCCGGCGCCTGGCGGCTCGGCTGCTGCACGAGTCGAGCGCGCGGCGCGGGCAGCCGTTCGTGGCGGTGGCGTGCCGCGCGCTGTCCGAGTCCGAGCTGGAGCGCACGCTGCTCGGCGGCGACAGCCGCGGCGCGCTGCAGCGGGCGCACCGCGGCACGCTGCTGCTGGAAGAGGTGGACGAGCTGCCGGTCGCGCTGCAGACGCGGCTGCTGCGCGCGCTCGACGAGCGCCCGCCGGCCGGCGACGGCGCGGTGGCCGCACCGCTGGACGTGCGGCTCGTGGCCACCACGACGCGCGACCTGGCGGCCGAGGTCGAGGCCGGCCACATGGTGCGCGAGCTGCATTTCCGGCTGAACGTGGTCACCGTGCCGATGCCGACGCTGGACGAGCGCGTGGCGGACGTGCCGATGCTGGTCGAGCACTTCCTCGCGCGCCACGCGGCGCGCTGGGGCGTGCGGCCGGCCGGGATCGCGCCCGAGGCGCTCGAGCACCTGGCGACCCGCCGCTGGCCAGGGCAGGTGGCGGAGCTCGGCAACGCCGTCGAGCGCTCGCTGCTGCGCGCCAGGGGCGCGCGCGTGAGCCTGGCGGCGGTGCGCGAGAGCGCGCCGGCCGACGACGCGTGGCCCGACGGCTGGCCGGTTGACCTGGACGAGCTCGAGCGGCTCGCGATCCAGCGCGCGCTGGGCATCACGGGCGGTCATCGCGCGCGCGCGGCGCGGCTGCTCGGGATCAGCGAGCGCACGCTGCGCAACAAGCTCAACGGGCGGCCGCAGCCGGCGGAGCTGGGCGAGATCCGGGCGTCCTGACCGCGCCGGTGGGCGCGCAGCCGACGCCGGTCGGGCGCCGCTTGGCCGGCGCGGCGGGCGGCTGCTAGCCTGCGCGCATGCTCGCACTGCTGACGCCGCTGCTGCTCGCCACGGCCGCGGTGTTCCATCTGCCGTGGATCGAGGACGACTACGGCAAGGCGCTCGCCATGGCGCGCGCCCAGGGGAAGCCGATCTTCATCGAGGCCTGGGCGCCCTGGTGACACACGTGCCGGTCGATGAGGGCGTTCGTGTTCACGGACCCGGCCCTCACGCGGCAGGCCGGACGGTTCGTCTGGCTGGCGCTCGACAGCGAGAAGGCGAAGAACGCGGCTGAACGCAAGCGCCTGAAGATCGACGCGCTGCCGTCGTTCTACGTCGTGGATCCCGCGCGCGACAGCCTCGCGCTGACGTGGGTGGGCGGCGCCACCGTCGGCCAGCTGCAGGGGTTCCTGGACGAGAGCGCCGCGCGCGTGGCGGGCGTGGCGCCCACGTCCGGATGGCAGCAGGCGCTGGCGAACGCCGACCGCCTGTATGGCCAGACGCGCTATGCCGACGCGGCCGTGGCGTATCGCGCGGCGCTGGCCGGCGCGCCCGCCGGCTTCGGCGGCGAGACGCGCGCGGTCGAGTCGCTGCTGTTCTCGTGGCAGATGGCCGACAGCAACGCGGCGCTGGCGCAATACGTGGCGGGGATCGCCGCGCGCTGGCGGCACGATCCGGCGGCCGGCAGCATCGTCGGCTCGGGCGTGGACGCCGCGGCCAGCATGGCCAAGGACGATCCGCGGCGCGCCGGCCTGCTCGATTCGCTGGAGCGCGCCGGTCGCGAGATCGCCGCCGACCGCGCGCTGGCGATGCCGGCCGACGATCGTTCGGGGCTCTACATCGCGCTGCTCGACGCGCGCGACGCCGAGGGCGACACCGTCGGACACCGGCGGGTGGCGTCCGAGTGGGCGACGTTCCTCGAGGGCGAGGCCGCGAAGGCGAAGACGCCGGACGAGCGCGCGGTGTTCGACTCGCACCGGCTGTCGGCCTACCTCGAGCTGGGCCAGCCCGAGCGCGCGATCCCGATGCTCGAAGCCTCGCAGCGCGATCTGCCGAACGACTACAACCCGCCCCAGCGCCTCGCCACCGCATACAAGGCGATGAAGCGCTGGAAGGAGGCGCTCGCGGCCTCCGATCGTGCGATGGCGCTGGCCTACGGCCCGCGGCGGATGCTGGTGCTGCAGACGCGCGCTGACATCTACGCCGGCATGGGCGATCCCGCGATGCAGAAGAAGACGCTGGAGCAGGCGCTGGCCGAGGAAAAGGCGTTCCCCGACGGCCAGCGCTCGGCCGGCACCATCGCATCGCTCGAGAAGAAGATCGCCGCGCTGAACGCGCCCGCCGCCGCGGCCCCCACCGCGCACTGATCGCGGGCGCGCGGCGCGGCGCCCGACCGCGCCAGCGCTCATCGCGTCCCGCTGGTGTCGGGCTCGGGCGGCTCCGGTCGGCCGGGGGGCGCGCTCGGCGCGATCGGCTCCAGCGTGTCGGGCGGCGCCGTGACGGCCGTGTCCTGCTCCGCAGCCGCGGTGTC
>DASSIN010000097.1:0-9739 GCA_035691845.1 Candidatus Eiseniibacteriota bacterium
GTCGGCGGCGGGTGCCGGCGGCGCGAACGGCGCCACCACCACGAACCGCGGTGCGCCGTGCACCGGCTCGGTGCGCTGCGCGAGCAGATTCGGGGCGGGCGCGCCCGCACGCGCGGGCGCATCGGAGGCCACGACGGTCGCCGCCGCCTGCCATGGCGCCAGCGCGTCGCGCAGCGCGCCGGCGTCCGCGAAGCGCTCGAGCGGCGCGCGCGCGATGGCGCGCATCACCACCGCTTCGAGCCCGGGCGACGCATCGGGTCGCAGCGCGCGCAGCGGGCGCGGCGTCTGCATCGACGCCATCGCCGCCATGTCTGGATGCTCGATCGCGAACGGCACGTCGCTCGCCAGCAGCTCGTAGGCGAGCACGCCCAGGCTGAACACGTCGCTGCGCGGCGTCGGCTCGGCGCCTTCGATCAACTCCGGCGCGACGTAGGCGGGCGTGCCGATCACGCGGCCGGTGGAGGTGAAGCGCGTGCGGCCGGCGACCACGGCCAGTCCGAAGTCGAGCACCAGCACGCGCCCGTCGTCCGCGATCATCACGTTGTTGCCGGTGATGTCGCGGTGCACGAGCGGCGGCACGCGCCCGTGCGCCGCGGCGAGCGCGTCGCTGGCGGCCGCCGCGACGCGCACCGCCTCGGCGATCGGCAGCAGGCCCTCTTTCACGCGCGCCGTCACCGTGCGTCCCTCGATCAGCGCGAGCGCGAGGTAGACCATGTCGCCGCACTCGCCGTAGTCGAGCACGGCGACCACGCCGGGATGATCGAGCGAGGCGTGGTTCTGGGCTTCGCGCAGGAAGCGCAGGCGCGCCTTGCGATCGTGCGCGTACTCGGGGCGCAGCACTTTGACCGCGACGGTGCGACCGAGGAGACCGTCCGTGGCCTTCCACACCGTGGCGATGCCCCCTTCGCCGAGGGGAGCGGTGATGGTGAAACGCCCCAGCGTGCGGCCGAGCACGTGAGCCTTTCGGGGGGATGGTGCACCGATGGTTTCGAGCGCAACGAGGCTAGTCGCGCCGCGCGCGGCGGGTCAAGAACTCATGCGGACGTGCGGGGCGCCCCGGTGGAGACGCGGGCGGGGTCCAGGCGATCGGCGGCCGGCAGGCGATTCGCGTGCCCGACGCCGCTGGCGGCATCCCTTCGGACCAGTCGCCACGCGCAGAAACCGCCCACCAGTACCATGCCGGCGAGCCCGCTCCACTGGTCCGCCCCCCCCAGGAGTTCGGCTCGATCAGCAGGCCGGTGGCCACCACGTCGTTGGCGCCGTGGGCCAGCGCGGCCGGCCATGCGCTGCCGGAGGCCCGCCGCAGCCATGCCAGCGGCCCGCCGCGGCGCCCCCACCCAGATGAGATCCGGCCGCAGCAGCTCCCCGGCCGCGCGGCGCGTGCCGGCGCGGCGCGCTACGCGCGGGCCGTCTTGCGGGGCAGCACGCGTTCGGCGGCGGCGACGATGTCGCGGGCGCGCAGGCCGAAGGCGTCCATCAGCTCGGCGGGCTTGCCGCTCTGGCCGAAGCGGTCCATCACCGCCACCATCTCGACCGGCGCCGGATGCGTCTTGACCACCACCTCCGCCACCGCGCCGCCCAGCCCGCCATTCACCTGATGCTCCTCGGCCGTGACGATGGCGCCCGTCTCGCGCGCGCAGCGTTCGATCAGCGCCGCGTCGATCGGCTTCACGGTGTGGAGATCGACGACGCGCGCCGAGATGCCGCGCTCCTCCAGCGCCTCGCGCGCGCGCAGCGCCTCGTACACCATCACCCCGCACGCCACGATCGTCAGGTCGCTGCCTTCGGCGAACACCTCGCCGCGGCCGAATGCGAACGGCGTGTCCTCGTCGGTGACGACCGGCACGTCCTCGCGGCCGAACCGCAGGTACACCGGCCCCGGGTGCTTCGCCGCGGCCAGCGTCGCCTTGTAGGTCTCCCAGTAGTCGCACGGCACGATCATGCTCATGTTGGGGATCGCGCGGATGATGCTGATCTCCTCCATCGCCTGATGCGTGGCGCCGTCCGGCCCCACCGAGATGCCGCCGTGCGCGCCGCCGATCTTCACGTTCAGGTTCGTGTAGGCCACCGTCACCCGCAGCTGGTCCGCCGCGCGGCACGACGCGAATGCGCCGTAGGTTGCGAAGAACGGGATCTTGCCCATCGCCGCCAGCCCGGCCGCGATGCCGGTCATGTTCTGCTCCGCGATCCCGATCTGGAAGAACCGGTCCGGGAACTGCTCGGCGAAGAAGTTGACCATGGTGGACTCCGACAGGTCGCCGACCAGCACCACCACGCGCGGATCGAGCTCGCCCAGCCGGACGAGCGCGCGCCCGAAGCCCTCGCGCGTCTTCTTCATCTCGACCTGCGCCGGCAGCGTGATGGCGGTCATCGGTCGTCCTGCGGCGCCGCGCCGGCCCCGGCGGCGGCATCGCCGCGATCGGCCAGCAGCCGCGCGCTCCACTCCGCGTAGCTGGTGCCCAGCTCCCGCAGCGCGTGCTCGGCCTGATCGGGCTTGGGCGGCTTGCCGTGCCAGCGGTAGTCGTCGGCCATGAACGACACGCCCTGCCCCATCACCGTCTGCGCCAGGATCACGGTGGGCTGGCCGCGGTGCGCGCGCGCGGCCGCGAACGCGGCCAGGACCGCGTCCACGTCGTGGCCATCGCACACCACCACGTTCCACCGGAACGCGCGCCACTTGTCCGCCAGCGGCTGGATTCCCATCACCTGCTCGACGTCGCCGTCGATCTGCTTGCGGTTGCAGTCCACGATCCCGCACAGCTGATCGAGCTTCGCGTGGCCGGCGAACATGGCGGCCTCCCAGATCTGGCCCTCCTGCTGCTCGCCGTCGCCCATCACGCAGTACACGCGCCGCGGGTGCTGGTCGAGCCGCGCCGCCAGCGCCACGCCGCAGCACACCGACAGCCCCTGCCCGAGCGAGCCCGACGATACTTCGATCCCCGGCGTGTCGTGGTGCGAGGGATGGCCCTGCAGGTGTCCGGCGAAGCTGCGGAACTGCATGAGGTCGGCGAGCGGGAAGTAGCCGCGCTCGGCCATCAGCGAATAGATCACCGGCGTCACGTGGCCGATCGAGAAATGCCAGAAGTCACGCTCCGGCCACGCCGGATCCGCCGGGTTCACGTTCAACTCGTGGAAGAACAGCGCCGCGCCGAAATCCGCGCACGACAATGGCCCGCCGGTGTGGCCGGTCTGCGATCGCGCCAGCAGCGTGACGATGTCGCGGCGGACGTCGAGCGCCTTGGCCCGCAGCCGGTCGGCGGGCCACAGCAGGCGTCCGGCGGCGTGCGCCGGCTGAACGTCGCTCGAAGTGTGCACGGGGCTCAACGCAGGTCTCCTCGCCAGGTGCGGCGCCGTCCGGGACGCGGCAACTCGCGCAAGGTACACCGCTCGGCGACAGCGCTCCAAACCCCGGGTTCGCGGTGTGCGCACGCGCGCGCCGCGCGTGGGGAAGCGCCGATCGCCGCCCGCGTCGCCGCCGCCGTCGCGCGCGCGCTGCGCGACGAACGCCCATCCTGCCCCGGCCGGGCGATCGTCGCTCGAATCGCCGCCCCGTCGTCTCCACCTAAGGAGGTAGAGACATGGGCGAGTCCGCCCCGGATCTCCGGAATCGGCCGAGTCCGCCGGTGCGGGCGGAGATCGCGGTGCGGCGCACGCGCGCGGTGCGCGGGTGCGCGTCGCGACCTCGCGGCGTTCGAAGGGAGCTCGATCATGGCAGAGCGTGATCCCCGCATTCACCACGGGCCCGCCCCGCACGGCGTGAACCGCATCCGTGCGCACCTGGGCCCCGCCCCGCGTCTGTCCGACATCCGCGAGCTGGGGTTCGCGGAGGTGTTGCCGGCACGCGGCCTGCGGCCCCGCGTGGCCCTGGCGCAGGGCATCTGGTACGTCGCCACGGGACTGTGGCCGATCGCGGATGCGCGCTCGTTCCAGGACATCACCGGGCCCAAGGACGACGTGTGGCTCGCGCGCACGTGCGGGATGCTGATCGCGCTCCTCGGCGGCGCATTGCTGTTCGCGCGCGCGCGCCGGCGGATCGGCGCCGAGACGCTGTTCCTCGGCATCGCCAGCGCGCTCGCGCTGGCGTTCGCCGACGCGCTGATCGCCACCTCCGGCGCCGGCACGCAGGCGTATCTGTTCGACGCCGCGTTGGAAATCGTGTTCGCCGGGCTGTGGGCGTTCGGCCGCGGCGGCGATCCACGGCGGCTCAAGGTGGTCAGCTGGAATCCGGGCGGCTCGCGCGCGCCGCGCGCCGGCCGGCCGGCGCCGGAGGCTCCGCGATGGAGATGAACGAGGCGCGCTGGATGGACGATGGCGGCCGCATCCCATCGCAGCTCGAGGCGCAGCGCGCGCTGCCGGCGAAGCACCCCCGCGAGCAGGGGCGCGAGGCGGCCTGGAACGCGCTGCCCCCGCAGGTGCCGGGCGCGGTCAACGTCGGCGACGCCGAGCGCTGGGCCTCGCTGCTGGGCGGCGGCGTGCTCGCCGTCTACGGCCTGTCGCGGCTGGCGGAGCGCGATCGCGCCGGGGCGCTGTTCGCGGTGATGGGCGGCATGCTGGCGTGGCGCGGGATGAGCGGCCACTCGCACCTGTACGAGGGCCTGCACGTCAGCCGCTTCGCCGGCCACGGCAGCGACGCGAACGCGGTCAGCGGGCAGGCGATCCGGATCGAGCGCAGCGTGGTGGTCGAGCGTCCGGCGCGGGAGCTGTGGCGGATGTGGCGCAACCTGGAGAACCTGCCGCGGTTCATGGAGCACCTGGAGTCGGTGCTGCCGCTCGGCGGCAACCGGTTCCACTGGACGGTCAGGGCGCCGATCGGGACGGTGTCGTGGGACGCACGCATCATCGGCGAGCGCGAGGGCGACTACCTGGCGTGGGCCTCGGAGCACGGCAGCCAGGTGCCGAACGCCGGCTCGGTGCGCTTCATGCGGCGCGGCGGCGCGACCGAGGTGCGCGTCTCGATCGCCTATCAGCCGCCCGCCGGGCCGCTGGGCGCGGGTGTGGCGAAGCTGTTCGGCGATGGCGCCGACCGGCGCGTGAGCGAGGACCTCGAGCGCTTCAAGCAGGTGGCGGAATCCGGCGATGGCGCGAGCCTCGCGCCCGGCGGACGCTGACGCATCGCAGGAGGGCGCAGCGACCGGCCCACGGTCGATCGGTTCGCGCTCCGCGAGGGAGGACGACGATGGCCGGAAAGCAGAGCCGTAAGGGACATGCCCCCGAGACGCCCATCCCCCGCGGGAACGAGCCCTACACCCCCGATGCCGGCGAGCGCGAGTCCGCGCTGCCGCCCGGATTCCAGTCCACCACCGATCCCGCGATCCGCATGGCCGATCAGCCGGAGTCGGTGGACCAGGGCCTGTCGGCCAACAACCCCGACGTCGCCTGGGAGCTGGACGATCCCGAGCGCCGCGGGCCGGGCGCGGAAGCCGACCGCCTGGGCGCGGGATTCGATCCCACGCGCGTGAGCGACGAGACCGGCGATGCCTCGAGCCCGCGACCGGACGCCAACGTGAGCGGGGAGATCGGCGAGGAGGCCGGGGTTCCCGTGCAGGAGAACGAGGAGCTGGAGGGCTCGAGCGAGAAGCTGGCGCAGCGCGACGCGCACCGCTGGGAGCTGAACCCCGCCTCGTCCGAGGACTATCCCGAGCGCGCGCGCGAGGAATCCCCCCGGCGGCAGGAGGGCGGAGAACCCCTGCCTCCCGCGTGACGCCCGCGCCGCCCCGGCCCGCGGCGGCCGAGCCGGCCGAACACCTCGGCCGACCATCGGCTGCGCGGGCGCGGGGCGGCTGCTGTACAGCCTCGCGAACGCTCCGGCCATCCCGCAACAGGGTGGTCGGAGTCGACGGGCCCGTCACTCCATATCAGCGATACATCGACTTGATGCGCCCCCACGTGGTGGCGCGCACCGGCGTCGTCGTGCACACGTTCGCGACGCCCGGCGTGGGCGCGCAGCCCGTGCCGAGCGGGGCCAGCGTTCCCGTGTAGGGATCGAGCGCATCGAACAGCATCCACGCGCCCGTGCCGTCGGGGACGCGGCCCACGGAGCGATCCGCCGCGGCCTCGTGGCTGGTGTAGGCGTAGCTGTCCACCAGCATGGTGTCGCCCGACACCACCTGCCACAGCATCACCTTGTCGCCACTGTTCCCGAGCGACAGGCCGAACGCCGGGTACCCGGTGGCGTGCTCCCAGTCGTACGACTGTTTGCCGGTGACGAGCAGGAACGCGCCGGGCGCGAGCGTGCCCGACAGTCCCATGCGAGGGATCGTATCGCCGTCGGTCAGCACGAAGCTCGACAGATCGAGCGTGGCGGCGCCGGTGTTGACGAGCTCGACCCACTCGTCGTCGCGCGAGGAGAACGTGCCGCTGCCGTCCCAGTCGCGCGCCGGTCCGGCCAGGATCTCGTTGATGCGCAGCGCGGCGTCGGCGCACGCGGTGCGGGCGGCAACCGGCAGCGCGAGGGTGACGAGGAACAGGGCGGCGAGGACGGTGGGAACGAGACGCATGGCCACTCCGGCGGGGACGAAACGCGTACGCGGGGGCGGTCGCCGGCGTATGCAGGCAATGTGCGTGCCGGCCGGTGGCGGCGCCGGGTGCGGCGCAACGCCGCGGTCGCGCTGCGCCGTGCGGCGGCTGCGAACGTGGACGGCGTGGACAGGTCGGCCACGCCGTCCACAGCGTCGCCCCGATGGGCCGGGCGCCGGGACCCCGCGACCGACATCGCTCCGGCCGCGGTGACGCCCGCGCCGGGAAGCGCGTCAGCGCGCGCGCACCGCCAGGAACTCGCCCATGCTCTGCAGCGCCGTCCGGATGTTCTCGAGCGAGTTGGCGTACGAGAACCGCAGGTAGCCTTCGCCGAACTGGCCGAACGACGTGCCGGACAGGCACGCGACGCCGGCCTGCTCGAGCAGCAGCCGCGCCAGCTCCGCGCTCGACAGCCCGGTGCCCGTGATGTTGGGGAACGCGTAGAACGCGCCGTGCGGCATGGTGCAGCGCACGCCCGGGAGCTGGCTCAGGCCCTCGACGATTACGTCGCGCCGCCGCCGGAACTCGCGCAGCATCGCCTGCACCTCGTCCTGCGGCCCGGCCAGCGCCTCCATGCCGGCGCGCTGGATGAAACTCGCGGTGCACGAGTTGGAGTTCGTCATCAGCCGCGCCACGTGCACGGCGAGCGGCTTGTCCATGATCCCGAACCCGAGCCGCCAGCCGGTCATGGCGTATGTCTTCGAGAATCCGTCGAGCACGATCGTGCGCTCGGCCATGCCCGGCAGCGCGGCGATCGAGCGGTGCTCGCCGTCGTACTGGATGCGGGCGTAGATCTCGTCCGACAGCACCCAGAAGTCGTGCTTGCGCGCCAGGTCGGCGAGCCCCTGCACCGTGTCGGGGTGCAGCACGGCGCCGGTCGGATTGTGGGGCGAGTTGATGACGAGCAGCTTCGTGCGCGGCGTGATCAGGCGCTCGACCTCGGCCAGATCGAGGTCGAAGTCGCGCTCCTCGCGCAGCCGAAGCGGCACCGGCCGCGCGTTGATGAAATTGGCGACCGACTCGTAGATCGGGAACCCGGGATTCGGGTACAGCACCTCGTCGCCTTCCTCGAGCAGCGCGAGCATGACGAAGAACATGATCGGCTTGGCGCCGGGGGTGACCACGACGTTGTCGGCGTCGCACGGGATGCCGCGCTCGGCGCCCCACTGGTCGGCGATCAGTTTGCGGAATTCCGGCAACCCGGCCGACGGGCCGTAGTGCGTCCAGCCGTCCTCGAGCGCGGCGGCGGCGGCGCGCCGGATGTTGCGCGGCGTGTCGAAGTCCGGTTCGCCGATCTCCAGGTGCACGACCTTGCGGCCGGTGGCCTCGAGCGCGCGCGCGCGGTTCAGCACCTCGAATGCGGTCTCGGTCCCCAGCCGGCTCATGCGCTGCGCGAACGCCATGCCACCCTCCTCGTCACGGCGCGCGCGCATCCCCGGGATGGGGGGCGGTGTGCACGCCTCGCGTCCAATCCAGTCGCCATTGCGGTCGCGGCGCACGCGCGCCGGACACGGTCCATGTTGCGGTGGCCCGGAGACGCCCGGCGGCGAGCGGTCGCGCGAGCTGCACGCGCGTGCGCTCCCCGTCGGCGGCCAGCGCCCGCAGCACGATGCGATCCACTGCATCCTCGGCGAGGTACAGACCCTCGCCGCGCTGCGCCTGCCAGACGTCCTGCTCGACTCCGAGGGAGGTGGCGAACGGACCCGCCGCCTCGACCCGCGCCACCTCGAGCACCCGGACCTGCGAGCGCGCGAAGCTCCTGGCCCCCCACAGCTCCTGTCGCAGGGTGAGGCGGATGCCGGCGGAACCGGAGGTGGCCTGGGCCCAGACGCCCTGCCGCATGCCGGTGCTGGACGGTGGCGGATCGCGGCGGGCTCCATGCTGCTCCTCGAAGCCCACCGCGACCGATGCATGGTGGGCCAATCGCCGCTGCACTTCAAGCGCCGCCCGCGCGCCGCCCAAGCCCGGTCGGAACCGCCACACGCCCGCCATCGCGGACACCGGAACGCCCCCGCGGCGCTCCAGCGTGAGGGAGGCCGCCTGGGCCGGACCGCTGCGCGCGGGCTCGGGCAGCGACCTGAAGGCGGCCGTGCCGGCGCGCGCCCGCGCGGTGAGCGTCGTCGCCCCGAGCGGGCGGGCGCGGCGGGCCTCGGCGCGCCAGCCAGCGCGCCGATCGAACGCCAGCTCGAGCGCCCCGCCCGCGCGTTCGAGCGCGGCGCTGGTCTCGAGGTGGCCGGCCGACGACGCCACCACGCCGAGAGCCACGCCATCCGTGCCGCTCACGCGCGCGCCGGCGATCGGTATCCCGGCAAACCTCCCAGCCAGCAGGTCGAGAGCGTGCGCGCCGTCGGATGCGCTGCGCCACGCGATCCCGGATCCGGCGCGGCCACGGAAGCCGCTCCCGGCGCCGCGATCGCGCCGCGCCCCGTTCCAGGGCTCGCCCGCCGCCCCCAGCACGAGCCCCTGCCCCCAGCGCGGCGCCAGCCGGCCGACGCCGAGCACGCCGCCCGCGAAGCGCAGATCGAGGACGCCGCCCGCCAGCGGATCGGCGGCGCCATCACGGAACGTGCCGGCCACCGCGCCGTCGTCGAACCGCACGCGCCGGCTGCTCGATGGCCTCCCTCCGGCGCGGCCGCTGAACGCGAGGTCGAGATCCACCGTGCCGCGCTCGACCGAGTCCGCGGGCTCGAGCACGTAGTCGGCGCCCTGTGGCGCCTCGGGCGGCGGCTCGTCGTCCGCCCGCGCGCACGCGACCCCGCACGCGACGGCGAGCGCGAGCACGGCGAGCCACCGCCACGCGCGGTCGCGCGCAGCCATCACCATGCGCTCCCTCCCGCGGCGATCAGCATGCGCACCGTGGGCGCGAGCACCGGGTGCGCGTCGGCGCGGGCCGCGAGCGTGAGTCCGCGCCACGCGGTCCACACGCCGAGCGAGCCCCGCAGCGGCTGATCGCGCGCCTCGAGCCACGCCCCCGCCGAGGCCGCCGCGAGCGCGAGCCCCACGCGATGGGCGCTCGCGCTGGCGTTGCCGGCGCGAGCGGCCCACGCGATCAACCCCGGCGCGCGCGCCTCGATTCCGATCTCGAGCGAGGGCGGAAGCGGCGGCGCCGCGCCGGATGTCCACACGCCGGGATCGCTGGCCCACACGCGCATCCCGGGCGCGGTCTCGACCCACGCGCCGCCGCCCGCCACGAGCCCCGCGGACACCGGCGCTCCCGGCTCGG
>DASSIN010000098.1:0-5495 GCA_035691845.1 Candidatus Eiseniibacteriota bacterium
CGGCCGGCGCTAGGGCGCTAGCCGCCCGCTTCCGAGCGCCCGGCCAGCGTGCGGCGCACGTCGTCCCAGCCGGCGCCGAGCGCGCGCAGCGCCACGAGCGCGTGATACACGAGATCGGCCGCCTCGCTCACCGCGCGCGCGCGATCCCGATCGGCGCACGCCACCGCCAGCTCGGCCGCCTCTTCGCCCAGCTTCTTCAGCCGCAGGTTGCGATCGGCGAGCAGCCGTTGCGTCCAGCTCCGCTCGCGCGGCGCGCCCGCCGCGCGCGCGGCGATCGTCGCGTCCAGCGCGGCCAGCGCGTCGGCCGCGATCGCCCGATCGCCGAAGCACGAGCGCGCGCCGGTGTGGCACGCCGGGCCGGCGGGAGCGACGCGCGCCAGCACGGCGTCGCCGTCGCAGTCGGGATCGAGCGACACCACGCGCAGCACGTTGCCGCTGGTTTCGCCCTTGCGCCACAGGCCGCGCGTGCGCGAGCGGAAGTGCAGATCGCCGGTCGCGAGCGTCCGCTCCAGCGCCTCGCGGTCGGCGAACGCCACCATCAGCACCGCGCCCGTCACCGCGTCCTGCGCGATCACGGTGACGAGGCCGTTGCCCTTCGCGAAATCGAGCGCGTCCAGGTTCACGATCCCTCCGCGAGCGTGCGGCGCACCGCGTCCGCGAGCGCCGCGTTGGTGGCCACGGTGTTGCCCCCGAGCGCGCCCGGCCGGCCGCTCCAGTCGGTGAGCACGCCGCCGGCCTCGGCGATCACGGGGTCGAGCCACGCCGCGTCCCACACGTTCATCACCGGATCGAGCATCGCCTCCGCGCGTCCGGTCGCCACCAGCAGGTAGCCGTAGGCGTCGCCCCACGTGCGCGCGCGCGCGGCGGACTCCGACAGCCGCCGCCAGCCCGCGCGCCGCGCCGGATCGGCGGGCGCGGCGTCGGTCGCCAGCACCGTGGCGCGCGCGAGCGAAGCGGTCGCCGATACGCGCGCGCGTGTGTCGTTCCACCAGCAGCCCGCGCCCGGGGCCGCCGCGAGCCACTCGCGCGTGGCCGGGAAGCAGGCCGCACCCGCCAGCACGCGCTCGCCTTCCAGGACGGCGACGAGCGTGCCCCACAGCGGCACGCCGCGCACGAACGACTGCGTGCCGTCGATGGGATCGAGGATCCACCGCCGCCGCGCGTCGGGGCGCGTCCCGCCCAGCTCCTCGCCGAGCACGCCGTCATCGGGAAACCGGCGCTCGAGCCAGTCGCGCGCCACGCGCTCGGCGCTGCGGTCGGCGATCGTGACGGGCGAGCCGTCGGCCTTGGCCTCGACCTCGAGCGGGCCACCGAAGAACTTGAGCGCCTCGGCCCCGGTGACGCGCGCCAGCTCGAGCGCCGCGTCCAGCAGCGCCTGCGACGCCTCGCGTCCGGCACGGGTTCCGCGCGCGCCGGCGGTCACGCCACGCTCCGCACCGGCACGCCGGCGTGGGCGAGCGAGCGCTTCACGTCGGCGATCGTGAACAGGCGCTCGTGCAGCACGCCGGCGAGCAGCACCGCGTCCGCCCCGGCGCGCGCCGCGTCCGCGGCGTGCTCCGGCGCGCCGGCGCCGCCCGAGGCCACCACCGGCACGGCCACGCGCTCCGCCACGCTCCGCGTCAGCGCCAGGTCGTAGCCCGCGCGCCCGCCGTCGCGATCGATGCTGGTGAGCAGGATCTCGCCCGCGCCGCGCGCCGCGCACGTTTCGGCCCAGGCGAGCGCGTCCAGCCCCGTGGGCGTGCTGCCGCCGCGCGTCCACACGCGCCACGCGTCGCGTTCGCGGCGCGCGTCCACGCTCACCACCACGCACTGCGCCCCGAACCGCTCCGCCATCGCCGCGATCAGCCCCGGCGACTCCACCGCCGCCGAGTTCACCGCCACCTTGTCGGCGCCCGCGCGCAGTGCCAGCGCCGCGTCGTCGGCGGTGCGGATGCCGCCGCCCACGGTGAGCGGCACGCGCAGCTCGCTGGCGGCGGCGCGCACGCACGCGAACAGCGTGGCACGCCCCTCGCGCGTGGCCGCGATGTCGAGGAACACCACCTCGTCCGCGCCCTGCGCTTCGTAGCGCGCGGCCAGCGCCACCGGATCCCCCACGTCGCGCAGCCCCTCGAAGCGCGTGCCCTTCACCACGCGCCCGTCCTTCACGTCCAGGCACGCGATCACCCGGCACCTCAACACGGGTCCACCTCGATCCGCACCGCGCCCTTGGTGCTCGCCACCTCGCCGGCGGGGGCGAGCGCCTGGCGCAGCGCGAACCCCGTCGCCTTGAACGCCGCCTCGACCACGTGGTGACGGTCGCGCCCGCGCAGCACGCGCACGTGCAGCGTGACGCGCGCGTGGGTCGCGAACGAGCGCAGCCAGTGCTCGAACAAGGCGGAGGGCAGCCGGCCGGCGTAGTAGGCGCGCCCGCCGGCGTCGAGCACGGCGTGCACCAGCGCGTCGTCCATCGGCACCGTGCGCTCGCCGTAGCGCGCGATCGGCTCCTCGATCATCGGCGCCACGGCCTCGCCCAGCGCGATCGCCACGTCCTCGAGCACGTGGTGGCGCAGGTCGCCCTCCGCCTCGATCTCGAGGTCCAGCCCCGAGGTGCGCGCCAGCGTCACCAGCATGTGATCGAGGAACGGGTCGCGCGTGGCGACCCGCGCGCGGCCCTGGCCGCGGCCGGCGCGCACGGTCACGCGCGTCTCGCGCGTTTCGCGGACGATGTGGGTCATCGAATCCTCCGGGTTCGAGTCGAACGGATCGCGTTCATGCGAACTCGTGTGCGAGCGCGCGCGGATCGAGCGCGCCGGTATAGAGCGCCATGCCGAGCACGGCGGCGTCGGCGCCGCGCGCCGCCAGCGCGCGCATGTGCTCGAGCGTGGCGATGCCGCCCGAGGCCGTGAGCGGGTGCCGGGTGCGGGCGCGCACGCGCTCGACGAGCGCGAGATCGGGCCCGCTCATCCGTCCCTCGCGATCCACGGACGTGACGAGCACGCCGGCGAGCGGCAGCGGATCGAGCGCCGCCGCGGCCAGGGCGGGCTCGAGCGCGGTGCCGGCGCTCCAGCCGCGCGTCGTGACGCGCCCGTCGCGCGCGTCCACCGCCACCACGATGCGGCCGGGATGCCGCGCCGCCGCCGCCGCGAGCCAGGCCGGGTCTTCGAGCGCCCGCGTGCCAACGACCACGCGCGCGGCGCCGAGCGCGAGCCAGCGATCGAGCGTGGCGTCGTCGCGGATGCCGCCGCCCACCTGCACCCGGCCCGGCGCATCCGCCACGATGCGCTCGACCACGGCGCGGTTGTCGCCCGCGCCGGTGGCGGCGTCCAGATCCACCACGTGCAGCCGCGCGAACCCGAGCTGGAGCCACTCGCGCGCGGCGGCGATCGCGTCGGGCAGCCGCACGCGCTCGTCGTCGTAGCGGCCGCCGACCAGCTGCACGCACGCGCCTTCGCGCACGTCCACCGCCGGGATCGCCCTCATCGCGCCGCCGCCTCAACGCCCGCCAGGAACGCGCCCACCAGCGCCAGGCCTTCGCGCCCGCTCTTCTCGGGATGGAACTGGACGCCCAGCGTGCGCGCGTGCCGCACCACCGCCGGGAACCGGTCGCCGTCGTGCTCGCACCACGCGGCCACGCACGAGCCGTCCCGCGGCCGGCACGCGTAGCCGTTGGCGAAGTAGCCGAGCGCGAGGTCGCCGGGTCCGCGCAGCGGATCGCGCGCGTCCACCCAGCGCACGTCGTTCCAGCCCATGTGCGGCACGCGCCGCGCCGCGAGCCGCGTCACGCGCCCGGACAGGAGGCCGAGCCCATCGCCATCGCCCTCTTCGCTGGCCTCGAACAGCAGCTGCATGCCGAGGCACACGCCCAGGCACGGCAGCCCGCGCTCGAGCGCGTCGCGCATCGCGGCGCGCGCGGGGGCGAGCCGCCGGGCCGCGGTGGCGAACGCGCCGACGCCCGGCAGCACCAGCGCGTCCGCGTCCAGCGCGTCGCGCGGATCCTCGACCCGCCGCGCCTGGGCGCCGTGCAGCTCGAGCGCGCGCATCAGCGAGTGCAGGTTGCCGGCGCCGTAGTCGAACACGCTCACGCGCACGGCGTCACCTCGCGCAGCGCGTCGAGCACCCGCTCCATCTCGTGCCATGGCCCGACCGTGATGCGCAGCCCATCGCCGATCCCGGGCAGGGCGCGGAACGCGCGCACGCGGACCTGCGCGCGCGCGAACGCGGCCTGCGCGGCCCGGGCGTCGGCCACCGGCACGAGCACGAAGTTGGCATCACTCGGCAGCGGGGCGAATCCGCGTGCGGCCAGCGCGGCCGCGAACCGGTCGCGCGTCGCGACCGCCTGGACGACGCGCGAGCGCATTCCGTCCACGTCGTGCGCCAGCGCGGCCAGTGCCGCGCGCTCGGCGGGGGCGCTCACCATGAACGGCCCGCGCGCCTTGTCGATCTCGCGCGCGAGCCGGCCGACCGCCCAGCCCACGCGCAGCCCGGCGAGCGCGAACGCCTTGGACAGCGTGCGGGTGACGACGAGGCGAGGGTGATCGAGGGCGAGCCGCGTCAGGTCGTCGCGCGCGAACTCCACGTAGGCGTGGTCGAGCACCACCACGCCCGGCCCAGCGAGCAGCCGCTCGATCTCGCGGCGCGCGTGCCAGCGTCCGGTCGGATTGTCGGGCGAGGCGACGTACACGAGATCGGCGCCGGAGCGGAGCAGCGCGTCCACGTCGAGCGCGCCGTCGGCGCGCGGCGCGGCCTCGACCGCGCGCAGGCCGTTCGCGCGCGCGAACCGCGGCACCATCGAAAACGTCGGCACGCCGTATGCGATCGTTCCCCCCGGCGGCACCAGCGCGCGGAACGCGGCGTCCAGCAGGTCGTCCGATCCACAGCCCACGGTGACGAACGCGGCCGGCACGTCGGCGAACCGCGCCAGCGCGGCGCGCACGTCGGCCTCGCGGCCGGGATAGCGGGCGAGCGCGCCGGCATCGCTGCCGCGCAGCGCCTCCAGCGCGGCCGGCGCCACGCCGAACCGGCTGGTGTTGTCGGACAGATCGAGCGCGTCCGGCCCGGGCTCGGGCGCGATCGGGTAGGGCTCGAGCCGCGCATAGTCGGCCCGCGGCGCGCGCAATTCCACCATGGCTGTGGGTTCGTCAGCGGCCATGCGCGCGCGCGCAGCGGCCGCGTGCGCCGGCAGCCCTTCCAGCTCCGCCAGCGCTCCCGCGACCTCGCGCAGCGCTCCCGCGCCCTCCGGCGTGACCTGCTGCCAGCTCGTCCAGCGCACGAACTGCTCGGTCGAGAGCCCGGACCATGCGCGCGCCGCGCCTCCGGTCGGCAGGGTGTGGTTGGCGCCGGTCGCATAGTCGCCGAACACGACCGAGCTCGACTCGCCCAGGAACACCGCGCCCGCGCCGCGCACGCGCGCCAGCGCGGCGGCGGGATCGGGCACCGCGAGCAGCAGATGCTCGGGCGCGTAGTCGTTCGCGAATGCGATCGCCTGCGCCAGCGCATCGCACCACAGCACGCCGCCG